>DAIUKO010000175.1:0-15476 GCA_036848175.1 Vicinamibacterales bacterium
CGCCGCGTTGTTGCCGTCCCAGTCCTTGATGGTGCCGTCCTTCGCCTTGAGGAAGCCCAGGAGGCAGCCGTTCGAACCGTCGCGCAGCACGTGGCAGCGAGCCTTGATCGTGTCGCCCGGCGCGACGTATTCCTTCGTCACGCCAATCCGCTCGAGGCCATTGCGGCCCGTCGCTTCGAGCGCCCAGATCTGCGGTTCGCCGCCCTTCGGATCCTTCACCTCGAGGTACACCCACGAGTGTGGCAGCAGAAGGTGCACTTCCTTGACCACGCCCGAGATGTCGGTGAACGAGTCGACATAGTTGCCGTGGGAGTGATGTGCCCAGGCCGGCAACGTAAACAGGACCGAAACAACCGCCGCAAGACCTAATCTAGACCGCATTTTCAGCCTCCAAAGTACACCAAACGATAGCCGCCCGGGCGGAGACAGGATTCTATACGGCTATTTTCGACGTTTGCAAGGCCCTATATGTTCCCTCAAAAGGCGTAGCGCAAACCCCACTGAACCTGCCGGGCGTCCTGCGCCCCCGTGGGCACGTTGAAGGTGTCCAGCCGGATGTTCGAGGCCCCGCCGGTGACGTTGACGAAATTGGTCAGGTTGAACGCCTCGGCAAACAGTTCGATGCGGCGCCCCTGCCCGAGCCGCAGACTCTTGGTCAAGCGCAGGTCGATGGTCTTGGCCGGCGGCTTGACCGCAAGCCGGCTGATGCTGAACGGCGCCAGGTTGAGCGTCGCGCGATAGCTGTTGATGACGTCCAGCTGCTTCCGTACGTCGCCCCGGCCGACGGTCACCGGCAGCCCCACCGGACGGTCGTTGCTGATCGTGTCGCCGTCCAGGTCGAGGCCGGTGTTGGCCGAAACAGGTTCGCCGCTGATGAACCGCGCAATCGCGCTCAACTGGATGCCCTGCGGCAGCGCGAACGACGACGAGATGGCGAGGTTATGACGGTTGTCGATCGGGTTGTACCCGTACTCGTACGACCGGCCGGTCGAATCGAGCGCCGCCAGCGACGGGCGCTGCAGCGATCGCAGCGTCGACTCGCGCCCGACGCCGTCAATCAGCGACCGTGAAAGCGTGTAGGAGACCTGAAGGCTGTTGCCGCCGCGCACGCGTTGTCTGAGCTGCATCTCCAGCGCGTCGTACCAGCTCTTGGTGATCGGCAGGTTCTGCACGACGACGCGGCTGAGCGTCGGGATCGGGCGAGGATTGGCCGCGTTGACCGCTCCGGCCGCGGGAAGGTTCAGGTCAGCGCCGCCGAGCGCATTCGGCATGTACGAGTGCACGACGTCGGCGTCGAGCGACGTCGTGCGCGTCACCTGCCAGCCGATGCCGCCGCTTGCCGTCCGTTGGTACGGGAACTTGTAGTCGTCCGCGATGAGGGACAACGTCCGCAGCCCGCTTCCGGCGACGAAGTCGGTGACACTCTTCCCGTCGAGCACGCAGCTGATCGAGGGATAGCACTGTCCCAGCTTCGCCCGGTCGGTAAACAGCACCGACGCCCCGTAGTTCGCCTGCTGTGAGCTGACCGAGAACCACTGGCGGTTGCGCGTGATGTACACGCCGTAGCCGCCGCGGCCGACCAGCGTCCCGTTGCCGAGAATGTCCCACGTGGCGCCGAGGCGCGGCTGGAACGCGTCGTACTGGTCCCCGCGGTCCGGGTGAACGAACCGCTCCATCCCCCTGAACTGCGGATCGGCGAGCATCTGGCCGATGATGTCGTTGTCGCGCAGGTTCGTGTCGAAGTCCCACCGGACGCCGAGGTTGAGCGTCCACCGCTGGTGCACGCGATAGGTGTCCGATACGTAGGCGGCAATCTGCGTGGCGCGGTGCTCGTAGACGCCGTGGTTGCGGATCGTGAACTGGAACGGATAGGTCGCCGCGATGGTGCGATCGAACGGCGCGTCGGTCGTGAACGTCCAGAGTCCACCTTCGTTGTGGTGCGCGTCGAACCCGTAATAGCCATGCGTCCACTCGCCGCCGATGTTCAGGTCGTGCTTCCCTTTCGTCATCAGCAGCGCGTCGGTGAGCGTCACGCGGTCGCGCGGAAATTTCTGCGGGCTCTGCTGCTGCTGTCCCCAGCTGAACGAGGGGCGTGAGACCCCCTGCCCGCTGTAGGTCGGCGTCGCGTACAGCCGGTGAATCAGGACGTGGGCGCGCAGGGTGTTCACGCGATTGCCCGAGATGATCCAGTTCTCTTCGGCGACGATGCTGTGCGACTTGCTGAAGTCGTTCAGGTCGGCGCTGCCGATCGTCAGCAGGCCGCCGTCGAGCGGTCGCTGCGGCTTGGTGGGCGCATAGTCTCCGTAGAAGTCGAACGCGTAGCGGACGTACATGTTGTGCGTCTCGTTGAGGCGATGATCGACGCGCGAGTCGAAATTGCGCCGTCGCACGCGCTTCGGATAGGTGCCGTTCTCCTGCCCGGCGAAGGGGTTGCTCGACGGGAGCGAGGTGATGTCGGCGGTGTCGACGAACAGCCCTTCGTACGCGGAGAAGAAATGCGTCCGGTTCTGGACGACGGGGCCGCCGAACGAATAGCCGGCGCGCGTCTGCCTGAACGGGGGCACCCCTGTGGCGAACGCGTTTCGCGCGTTGAGCGTCTTGTCGCGGCCGAAGTAATACGCGCTGCCGCTCATCTGATTCGTGCCGGCCTTGGTCACCACCGAGACGACCGCCGTGGTCGCCTTCCCGTACTGCGCGTCGAACTGGTTGCGGAACACCTTGAACTCGGCGACCGCGTCCTGACTCAGGTTGATCGTCGGATGCCCCCAGATCGCGTCGTCCACGTCGCCGCCGTCGATCTGCGTCGTGTACGCATAGCGCTCGTCGGGGACGCCGCCGAACTTCGTCGCGCCGTTGCGCGGCAGCGTGGACACCGCGCGGCTGATTGGCGCGGCGCCGGGAAGCAGCTGCGCGAGCACGAGGAAATTGCGCGAGAGCACCGGCAGGTTCCCGAGCTGGTCGGCCGTGATCACCGACGACGGCTGCGACTTGCCCACCTCGACCAGCGGCGTTTCACCGACGACCGTCACCGTCTCGCTAAGGTTGGCCACGCCGAGCTTCAGGTCGAGCGACGCGTCCGCGCCGACGACCAGGGTGATCTCACGCCGTACGGTTCCGAAGCCCTGGAGCGACGCCTCGATTTCGTATGGGCCCGGCTGGAGCGCGACCGCACGGTAGCGTCCATCTCCGCCTGTCAGAAGCGTCTGCGACCGTCCGTTCGCTCGATTCGTGACCGTGACCGTCACGCCCGGCAGTGCGGCGCCGGAGTCATCAACGATGGCGCCGCCGATGTTCGCCGCGCCGCCGATCTGAGCGTACGCGGACGTGCCGCCGAGCACGGCCGACAGGCCGAGGAGGATGGCGAGTGCCCTCATCGAAATCTCCTATGAATTACGGGTGAAAACGCTCTAGCGAATACAGGCGCCCGAGAGATCGGACTCGATGGCGTCGATCTGATAGTTCGCCCAGCGGAGATCGGCTTCGGCGAAGTTGGCGTTCCTGAAGGCAGCGCCCGTCAGGTCCGCATCGCAGAACACCACGCGCCGCAGGTTCGCTTCGTCGAAGATCGCCTCCCGGAGGTCGGCGTGCTGAAAGGTGCCCCACCGCAGCACGGCGCCGCGGAAGGTCGCTCCCCGCAGCTTCGAGCTGCGGAGGTTGGCGTAATCCATCCGGGCGCCGTCGAAGCGCGACCCCGCGAGGTTGCACCCCTCGAGCCACGATCGCCGCAGATCCGCGCCTTCGAAGTTGGCGCCCTGCAGGTTGCTCCACGCGAGGTTCGCTTCGAACAGGTTGGCGCCGCGCAGATCGGCGCCCGAGAGGTCCGAACGCTCGAGCACGATGGCGTCGTCCGGGTGCGCGTCGCGGTACGCGTTGAACGCCGCGACCGACTCGGCGAGCAGCGCCGCGAGGTCAACGGGGGTGCCGGGCATCCTAGGCCAGCGAGAGCAGCGCCCGCTTCACGACCGCCTGCGTCAGCGGCACCTTGTACGCGTTCTTGGCGAGCGGCCGCGCGCCGTCGACGGCCGCGACGCCAGCCGCCGTGGCGCTCGCCTCGTTCAACGGCTTGCCAACCAGCGCCGCTTCCGCCTTCGCCGCGCGATATGGAACCGGCGCGACGCCGCCGAGGACGATGCGCGCGTCGGCCACGACGCCATCCTTGACGGTCACCATCGCAGCGACGCTGCAGAGGGCGAAGTCCCAGATCTCCCGCACCATCTCCTTGACGTAGATCGCTTTCGATCCGGCGGGGGCGGCAGGCACGTCGACCGCCGTCAGGATCTCGTTCGGCTGCAGGACGTTTTCACGCGCGACGTTCTCGCGCGGCGTGACGAAGAACTTCTCCATCGGCACCGTCCGCTCGCGCGAACCGCTGGAGATGCGCGCGGTCGCACCGAGCGCCACGAGCGCGGGCGCCGTATCCGACGGGTGGACGATGTAGGACGGGCCGCCCTGGAGAATGGCGTGGTAGTCGTTCTCTCCCGCCGCGGAGAAGCAGGTATTGCCGCCGTGCTTGTAACACGGGAAGTTGTTGCGGAAGTACCAGCAGCGTGGACGCTGGCACAGGTTGCCTCCGATGGTTCCCATGTTGCGGATCTGGGGGGTGCCGACTTTCCCCGCCGCCATCGCCAGCAGGGGCGTCCGCTCCTGCACCATCGGATGCTCGACGATGTCGGCGAGCAGCGTTGCCGCGCCGATGCGCAGCCCGCTTCCCGACACCTTGACACCCTGCAGATCGTCGAGATGCCGGATCGAGACGAGGCGCTCCGGAACCGCGAGCTGATCTTTCATCTCGCCGAGCAGATCGGTGCCGCCGGCGATGAGCATGATCCTGCCGTGCTCCTTGCCGAGCTGCGAAGCGGCTTCCTTGAGCGTCCTGGGCCGGCTGTAGCTGAAGTTGTCCATCATGATGTCACCGCCTGCTAGACAGTCCGGCTCGCATCCGGCCGTGGCTCGCTCAGCGCGCGAAGAATCTTCGAGCGCGTGAACGGCACCTCGCGGAGACGAACGCCGATCGCGTTGTAGATGGCATTGGCCACCGCGGCCATGCCCGGGTGACACGGATTCTCGCCGAGACCCTTGCCGCCGAACGGACCGGTGGTCCCTTCGTTCGGCACGATGATCGGCTCGATCACACGCGGATCGAAGTCGAGCGCCGTCGGTGGCTTCAAATCGAGGAAGCTGCCATTGAGGCAGGTGCCCGTTCGCTCGTCGAATCGCAGCTCCTCCGCCTGCGTGAGCGCGAGCCCCTGGATGGTGCCGCCCTCGATCTGGTTCTCGACGATGGTGACGTTGATGGGACGGCCGACGTCGTGCGCGGAGATGTACTTGAGGATGTGAACCTTGCCTGTTTCCCGGTCCACTTCCACCTCGACGAAGTGCGCACCGGAGGTCCGCTCGACGTCCATGCCGGTCTGCACCGCCGCGGTGGCGCCGTCACCGGTGACGCTGCGGCCGCGCCGCTGCATGACCTCGGCGAGTTTCACCTGCTTGGAAGGATCCGCCTTCAGCCGCACCACCGAATCCCGCAGCTCGAGGTCCGCCGGCGCGGCGTTGTTCAGCATCGGCCCTGCGGCGGCCATCAACTGCTGCAGGCACGCCCGCGCGGCCGCTTCGACCGCCCGTCCGGTGGACTGCAGCGTCCGGTTGCCGTAGCTGCCGCCGTCGTAGGGCGCCACCTCCGTGTCGCCCGCCGTCGTCCTGAACATCGAGATCGGGATGCCCAGTACCTCGCTGGCGATCATCGCAAGCGTCGTCCGGCTCCCCTGGCCGATGTCGGTGGACGCGAAGAACACGTGGACCGACCCGTCGAGATTGACCTTGACCGTCGCGCCCGCGAGGCCGGCGCCTCCGCCCCGCTCGGTGCACGCGATGCCGATGCCGCGCGCCTTCGGACCCGTGGATGCTCCGGCGACGGGGTTGCGCCGATTCCACTGGATGCGCGCGGCGCCCGCCGCGATGCATTTGTCGAGTGCCTGCGCGACGAGCCGGCCGTCCTCGGTGCCCTGCGCGCCGCGCGCGATCGGGTCGCCGTTCCGCTTGATGTTCTTCAGGCGGAACTCCATCGGATCCCATCCCATCTCGATCGCGGCCTCGTCCATCACCGACTCGATGGCGAAGGTCTCCTGCGGATCGCCGACGCCGCGCGTCGGGCCGGTGTTGGGAATGTTGGTGTGGACGCGGTACTGCACCGTCCGGACGTTCGGCGCCTTGTACATGTGCGTGGACTGGTTGCCCAGGCCGCCGAGGCGCGAATGGTAGGCGCCCTGGTTGATGTACGCCTTCACGTCGAGCGCATGCAGCGTCATGTCCTTCTTGACGCCGAGTCGCACGTAAATCTTCGTTTCGAAGCGCGTGTTGGAATCGAGGATCTCCTCCTCGCGCGTGTACTGCAGCTTCACGGGAAGCCGCGCCTTGCGGGCGAGCATCGCCGCCAGCGCCTCGTCCGTGTGCGGAGCGCTCTTGGTGCCGAAGCCGCCGCCGACGTAGCTCGAAATGACGCGAACGTTCGCATCGGGCACGTTGAACATCGCGGTGAGGCTTCCGTGCACGCGGAACGGCGCCTGCGTCGCGGCCCAGAGCGTGAGGTGGTCGCCGTCCCACTGCGCCACGCACGCACGGGGCTCCATGCCGCCGCTCCACATCGTCGGGCAGCGGTAGTACCGCTCGATGACGCGGTCCGATTCCTTCAGTCCCTGTTCGACATCGCCGCGCGTCAGCGTGCGCGGCTGTCCCTCGAGGTTGCCGTCCGGAAAGAGCTGCGGCGCACCGGGCTTGAGCGCGTCCTCGGGATCGAGGACGAAGGGCAGCGGCTCGTATTCGACGGCGATCAGCTTCAGCGCCCTGTCCGCTGTCTCCGCGTCCGCCGCGGCGAGGATGGCGACCGCCTCGCCCTTGAACCGGACGCGATCGTTGAGGGCGTACTGACGGCTGCCCCAGATCATGACCTTCGGCGCGTCCTTGTAGGTCATGACCGCGCGGACGCCCGGCACGGCTTCCGCCCTGCTGGTCTCGATGCTGACGATGCGCGCATGCGGGCGCGTGCTGCGAAGCACACGGCCCACGAGCATGCCAGGGAGATCGATGTCGCCGGTGTACTTCGCGCGGCCTGTGACGCGCTCGAGCGCGTCGATGTTCGGACCGCGCTTGCCGACGACGTTCAGTGGACCACCGGCGACGCTGTTCTGTTGAGCCATGGTGTTCCCCCTACGCCCGCATCAGGCGGGACGCCGCCATCACGGATTCGAGAATCTTCTTGTAGGCCGCGCAGCGGCACAGGTTGCCGCTCAACGCGAGGCGCGCCTGGTCTTCGGTCGGATTCGGCGTCCGATCGAGGAAGGCCTTGGTGCTCATCATCTGACCTGGCGTGCAGAAGCCGCACTGGAAGCCGCTGTGCTCGACAAACGCCTGCTGGATTGGATGCAGCTTGTCGTCGGCCGCCAGTCCTTCGACGGTGAGCACCTCGCCACCCGTGGCTTCGACGGCGAGCGTCGTGCACGAGTAGACGTTGCGCCCGTTGAGGATGACGGTGCACGCGCCGCATTGCAGGCGGTCGCATCCCATCTTGGTCCCCGTGAGCTTCAGATCCTCGCGGAGGAACTGGAGCAGCGTCGTGCGATTGGGAATCTCCTTCCGGTAGGCGACGCCATTGACCTTCAGCGAAACGGTCGAATGCCGCGGATCCGGCTCGACGGCATCGGGAAGCTGCGCTTCGGTGACGGTGGGAATCAGGACGGACGAGAGGGCCCCGGTCGCCATCGCGCTTCCCTTGAGAAACGCGCGGCGCGACACCGATGTCTCTGGCTTGTTGCGATCATCGTCAGCCACTGTGCACCCCCAATAATTGCTACGCGCGGGAGCTTACTACAGGCGCGTTAGAACGAATATCGAAGACCCCACTGCACCTGGCGGGCGTCCTGCGCGCCAGTCGGCAGATTGAACGTCGGGAGCAGAACGTTTCCGGCGAAACCGGTCGCATTGACGAAATTCGTGATGTTGAATGCCTCCGCGAACAGTTCCACGCGGCGTCCGTTCCCCGCGTTCACCGGTTTCGTCAGCCGCAGATCGATGTTCCTGGCCGGCGGCGGCACCTCGATCTGAGCGAGCGCCAGCGGTCCCACGTTGCGCGAGGCGCGGAACGCATTGATGGCCGCCAACTGCGCCTCGAGGTTTCCGCGGCCGACGGTCAACGGCGAACCGGGCGGACGATCGTTGGTGCCGTCACCGTCGATATCGCAGCCGCACGTGATCGGCAGCGGATAGCCGCTGATGAAGCGCGCGATGCCGCTCATCTGCAGCCCGGCGGGCAATTGGACCGACGCGGAGATCGCCAGGTTGTGCCGCGTATCGATCGGGTTGTAGCCGTACTCGAACGAACGCCCGGTCGCCGCGAGCGCTGCCAGCGACTCCCGCTGGAAGGGCCGCAACGCGTTCGAACACACCCCCGTGCAGCCATCGACGAGCGCGCGCGCGAGCGTGTACGAGACCTGCAGGTTGTTGGCGCCGCGGACGCGCTGGCGGAACTGCATTTCGAGCGCGTCGTACCAGCTCCGGGTGTTCGGCAGGTTCTGAACCGTCACCCGGCCGAGCGTGGCGACGGGCCGCGGGTTCGCCGCCGTGATCGGCCCGGTGGCCGGAAGATTCCGGTCCTCGCCGCCGAGCGCGTTCGGCATATGCGCGTGGACGACGTCGATGTCCAGACCGGTGCTGCGGGTGACCTGCCATCCGATTCCGGCTGTGGCCGTCCGCTGATATGGAAAGCGGTAGTTGTCGGCGACGAGCGAGAGCTGGCGCAGTCCGCTGCCGGTGGTGGCGAGATATTCGGAAATGCTCCGGCCGTCGAGCACGCAGCTGATGCTGGGATAGCACAGCCCCTGTTTGATGCGATCGGTGATCAGCACCGTGTTGCCGAAGTTCGTCTGCTGCGAGCTGCCGACCGAGAACCATTCGCGGTTGCGCGTGATGTAGATGCCATACCCGCCTCGCGCCACGATCGTACCGTTGCCCCGGATGTCCCAGGTCGTCCCGAACCGCGGCTGGAACGCATCGTACTGAAGGCCGCGCTCCTTCCCGCCGTGGACGAACGTCTCCATCCCCTTGAAACGCGGGTCCGCGAGCATCCTGTCGGTGATCGCGTTGTCGCGCAGGTTCGTGTCGAAGTCCCAGCGCGTGCCGAGGTTCAGCGTCCAGCGCGGCCGCACCCGATACGTGTCGGAGATGTACGCGCCAATCTGACCTCCGTTGTGCCAGTAGAATCCGGGTTCGCGGATCGTGAACTGGAACGGATAGGTCGCCGGATTGCCGCGATCGAACGTCGCATCCGTCTGGAAGGTCCACTGCCCGCCTTCGAGCTGATGAGACTCGAAGCCGTTGTGGCTGTACGCCACCTCGCCGCCGATGTTCAGGTCGTGCCGCCCTCTGGTGACGAGGAACGCCTCGGTCAGCGTCAGCCGCTTTCGCGGGAAGTCCTGCGGGCTCAGGTTGTGCTGGCCCCACGTATACCCAGGCCGAATCACCCGCTGTCCGATGAAGACCGCCGGCGCGGACAGATCGTGGATCAGCACGTGGGCGCGGAACGTGTTCACCTTCGTGCCCGAAATCACCCAGTCGTCCTCCGAGACGATGCTGTGGGACTTGCTGTAGTCGTCGTAGTCGCTCGAGCCGAGATTCAGCAGGCCGCCGTCCAGCGGTCGCAGCGGTTTGACGGGCGCGTAATCGACGTAGTGGTCGTACGCGTAGCGCACGTAGACGTTGTGCTTGTCGGTGAGGCGGTGATCGAGACGCGCATCGAAATTGCGCCGGCGAAGTTTCTTCGGATACGTACCGTTCTCCATCGTCGCAAACGGATTGCTCGGCGGCAGCGCAACGATCGACGCGGTGTTGACGAACAGGCCTTCGTAGGCCGTGAAGTAGTGCGTGCGGTTCTGAATCAGCGCTCCGCCCAGCGAATAGCCAATCCGCGATTGTTTGAACGGCGGCGTATTGGCCGCGAAGGCATTTCGTGCGTTGAGCGCCTTGTCGCGTCCGAAGTAGTAGCCCGAGCCGTGAGCCTGGTTCGTGCCGGCCTTCGTCACCACCGACACGACCGCGGTCGTCGCCTTGCCGTACTGCGCGTCGAACTGGTTGCGGTACACCTTGAACTCGGCGATCGCATCCTGGCCCATGTTGATCGTGGGATTGCCCCAGATCGCGTCGTCGACGTCGCCGCCGTCGATCTGCGTGGTGTAGGCGTACCGTTCATCCGGCACGGCGCCAAACTTCGTCGAGCCGTTGCGCGGCTGTGTAGACGAGGCGCGGCTGATTGGACCGGCGCCCGGCAGCAGCTGCGCCAGCACGAGGAAGTCCCGCGAGAGCACGGGCAATGCCAGGAGCTGTGCGCCGGTGATCACGGACGAGGGCTGCGACTTTCCCGTTTCGACCAGCGGCGCTTCGCCGACAATCGTCACGGTCTCGGCAAGCGCCGCGACGCCGAGGGTGATATCGAGGTTTGCGTCCGCGCCGACCACGAGGACGATGGTCCTGCGCGTGGTGGCGAAGCCCTGGAGCTCCGCGGTGATCAGGTACGGGCCCGGTGGCAGCGCGACGGCTCGATAGCGGCCGTCTGTTCCGGTGACGATGATCTGCACGCGGCCCGTCGCACTGTTGGCCACGGTGACCGTTGCACCAGGCAATGCGGCGCCGGAATCGTCGACAACCGCGCCGCCGACGTTGGCGGCGCCGCCGATCTGGGCGTGGGCAGGCGCGATCGTCAGTGCTGCGACAAGCGTCAGGACAAGCAGCGTCGCGGACGCCCGCGTTCGAGACGGATCTGGCGGTATCGGAACCATCGAAGTCTCCTGTGACGAACGAGGTCGCGCTGGCGACGAGACGTTACGACGGCGAGGGGAGCGGCGAGCGAAGGGGTTGGAAAACGTGGCCGACTATAAGCCAAACGGTTCGCGCTTTCCACAGCGATATCGGTCATTGCACGGTGTTCACGTACTCGAGCACCTGTCGCGCAACCTTCTCCAGGTCACCGGCGGTGCATCGACTGGCGGGAGCGCCGGCCGCGGCGGTCTGCGGATCATCTGATTCCCCCATGAGCGTCGCGTTGTTCAGAACGCGCACGCCCCGGGCGCATGGAGCATCGACCATCAGCGCCGAGACTGGCGCTTTAGTGCCGTACATGTCATCGAGATGCGCGGCGAACCAGTTCGCACCGAAGGCGTCGAGCAATACGATGTCGATCCCGACGCGCGGCGGATCTGGAGCGGCGATCACCGCACGGGCGAACTCGAGCAGCAGCGCCGCCCCCGATACCGACTCGCCGGGGCCTTCATAGTGCGCCGCCACGATCACCCTGCGCGGCTCCGTGTCGTGCAGCCGGCCGATGATGTTCGTCATCTGATTCGTGCGGCCGGCGGCAGCATGCGTGAATGACTGGGTCACGACCTCCTGCGCCAGCCCTTCCATCTCGGCGAGAAGGAAGGCGCGCTGCCGTTCGTGACCTGGCGAACCGGCGCTCGGCACGCCATACCGCAGTTGCTGGTCGGCGAGCGCCAGCACTTCCTCACCGTTGACGCCGACGGGGTTGTCGAGCGATCGACGCAGGACGCGGGCGGTGAGATATTCGACGGGAGAAAACGAGTCGGTCAGCACCGGGTAGGCGGACAACTCGAACCGGCGTTCGACGTCGAGCGCCTTGTATCGCAGGAACCGGACGATCGGATCGGGGCTGGTCGTGACCGGCGGCGATCGGACGTCCACGCGACGATCGCCGTTGACGCCGACGAGCGTGATGTTCTGCAGGAGCCCGGTTTTCTCGGGCGACTCGACGGCGAAGAAGTAGCTGTTCGGGAAGACCGTCTCGAATGTCCTGATCTCCGCCATGATCAGCGACGGCTGCCGGCGCGATACATCGCCGATCATGTTGGCGATGAAGACGCCGCCCGTCGTGAGCCTGTCCTTCGCGAGCGCGAAGAACTCCTGCGTGGTGACGTGCGGCGGCACGGAAAAGTACGAATAGTAGACGTCGCCGAAGATCAAATCGTAGCGCCGCGCCGCGTCGTGAAGGAACCGGCGGGCGTCCTCGACGTGGTTGTGCAGCCGCGGGTCGTCCGGCACGGCGAAGTACCGTTTCGCGAGGTCGAAGAGCGACGGTTCGATTTCTGCCACGTCGATCTCGGCACCGGGCGCGTCGCGCAGCAGCGCCTTTGGAATGGAGTACGCGCCGCCGCCGAGCACCAGGGCGCGCTCGAGGCGCGGCGTGAAGATTTTGTAGAGCGCGTAGTACTTCGTGTAGTCGTACGCGAGGTCTCTCGGATCGTTCGAGTCGAGAAACATCGCGCCCGATTCGCTGCGGTCCAGCAGGAGAAACCGCGTGGGCCTCCCCAGCTGCTCACCCTCGTAAATCGTGATCCGCTGGTACACCCCGTCGCGCCGGTAGACGACAGGGTCGTTGGCGCGAGACGCGGCATACGCGATCGCGCCGAGTGCGAGAACGGCGGCCGCCAGCGAGGCGAGCAGCACGGCGATCCGCGTCCGGAGCACGACCAGCGGGACGAAACCGAGAACGAACAGCAGGATGCCGGTGGCGATGAGGATGCGATCGATGCCAAATCGTGGAATGAGGATGAAGCCGGCCAGGAGACTTCCTGTGATGCTTCCCATCGTCGACCAGAAGAAGATTTCACCCGCGACCCTTCCGACTCCCAGCGAGGGATCACTGACACTCCGCAGTTTGACCGCGTACGGCGACAGCATCCCGAGAAAGAGGGCGGGCAGCAGGAACAGCAGCGACGCCGAGACGAGCGGTCCGCTTTCGATCGACAGGGTTCCACTGAACCGCGGCAGCAACAGCGTTCCTGCGCCGTGAAGCGCGAGCAGCACGAGGCCGCTGACGAGAATGAGCCCGAAGAACAACCGGAGTGACGGATGGCGATCGGCGAGCGCACCGCCCGCGTAGTAGCCGGCGCTCAGGGCAAGCAGAATGACGCTGATGACGCTCGACACCGTGAAGATGGTGTTGCCGTAGTACGGCGACAGGACACGAACCGCGAGCAGTTCGACGATCAACACGCTCGCTCCCGTGAGGAAGACGACCGTGTGAAGGAGCAAGCGCAAGACGCCCCTACGGGGTTCGAGGGCGTGCCTGCGGCGCAGCGGGCCGTGCAAAACGCGCCGCGTCAACCGCCGCGTTGGGCTGGACGTCGGTCAGCTCCACCGTCGAATCGCCGGACTGCCAGAGCACCCGCCATTTGAACGGCATCTTGACGCCGGTGGTGCCGACGGTCCGGTAGTCGTCGTAATCGATCTGCCAGGAGTTCCGGCCGATCGGCGTCTCGGTGTAACGCACCTGACGCAGCAGCAGCCCGGACTCGTCGTCGAAATACAGCTTCACCGGCAGGCTGCCGTCGTTGTTGCCCTGAATCACCTGCACGTCGTGATCGCCCATCGCGGCGGGAATCGCGCCGTGCCAGTTCTTCAGCATCTGTTTCAGTTGCGCGGGGAACGACAGAACCGCGTCGAGCCTGGCGCCTTCGAGCTCGGAGCCCGCGAGCGCGCGGGTCGGCAGCGGGCTGAACGCTTCGGGCATCGCCACCCATCCGAGCCGTCCGTCGTACGCCGTCGTGCTGTCGCCGCTGAGCGTGTGCACGACTTCGGTCCGCTGGCCGGGCGCCTTCGCGTACAGGTCGAACGGACGCTTCTCCGCTTCACCGTAGCCGAGATACGTACCTTTCGCGACGAAGCTGGTCATGGCCGCCAGCCGCTGCGCGCCGCCGATCGCGGTCAGGTACTTGTCGATGACCTGATCGACGGACGGCGCGCCGGGCGCCTGCCTCAGCACATCATCCGGTTCGTCGGTTGTCGTCGCGCGGTAGTAGACGGCCATGTTGGTCGTGGTCTTTGGACGGTTCGCGCCGTTGTGGCACGACACGCAGGTGACTCGACGCGTCCCGCCGAAGTACGTCTTGTTGATGGTGTTCATCATCACCATCATCTTGCGCGCCATCTCTTTCTTTTCCGTGTCCTTCGCGTACTCGTCCCAGCCGCCGCCACCCTCACCGACATGGCAATACGTGCAGTTCACGGCCAGCGCATTCGAGATGAATCCCATCGAGCCGAGGAATTCGTCGGCGGGAACCCCCTTGAGCACCTGGATGTTCTTGAACACCTGTTCGGCCGTTGGCGGTTTTTGTGCCGGAGTCGCCTGACCGGCCACCAGCGCCACGGTGGCGAGGCAGATGGCTGCCGTCATGAGGAGCTTCATGCGAATCTCCAGAAGGAAGAATGAGGCCGTGGGAGCGCGAGTATAATCCACGACGGTTTTACCGGGAGGGACGAAGATGAGAAGCGCGTTGCTCGTCGGGACCTTCGCCGTCGCCGCTATCCTTGTTTCCAATACCGTTGCTGCGCACCACGGAGCGAACCTCTTCGACACGACGAAGGCCGTCATGCTGAAGGGGACGATCACGAAGTTCGAGTGGGGCACGCCGCACAACCAGATTTACTTCGATGTGAAGGACGCCAAGGGCGAGGTCCAGCACTGGGTGGCATCGACCGAGCCGGCGCCCGTGATGCTGGAGCGCGGATGGACGAGACGGTCGCTGAAGGAAGGTGACCAGGTCACCGTCTACATCTTTGCGGCGAAGAACGGCGCCACGGTCGGGAACCTGCAGAAGATCGTACTTGCCGATGGCAAGGAGCTGACCGCAGCCGGCCCGCCCGCGGGCGAACAGGCCGCTCCCGCCGCGCGGTAGCGTCATGCGCGCGCGTGTCACGACCGGAGCGGTCGTCGCGGCGACTTTCTTCACGGCCGTCCTTGCCGCGCAGACGCAACTCACCCCGTCCGACGCGGATCTCGCGCAGAAGAATTTTCTGCCGATCGGTCCGCCGTCGCCGCCTCCGGTCTCCAGGGTGCCCGACCTCTCCGGCGACTGGGCGCTCGGTCTCGGCGGCATCGGCCAGAGTCTGAGCGCCGCCGATCCGGGCGGACGGATGCGGGGAAAGGAACCCGACATCTCGTACAAGCCGTGGGCGCTCGCCTACACGATGGCGCAGGTGCCGCCGACCGGCCCCGACGCGAAGTACGAGACCAACACCGACCCCGCGATTCATTACTGCGAGCCTCTCGGCCTCGGCAGAATCTACATGTATCCGGCAAAGACGAAGTTCATCCAGACGCCCGAGGCGGTGTACATCCTCCACGAACTCGGCCCGGCGTTTCGCGTGATCTGGCTCAATGCGAAGCACCCCGACGATCCGGATCCGCAGTACTGGGGCCATTCGGTCGGCTGGTACGAGAACGGCGACACGCTGGTGGTCGATACCGTGGGTACCAACGACAAGTCGTGGCTCGATCAACTCGGCCACCCTCACACCGAGAAGCTTCATTTCATCGAGCGGTACAAGAGGGTGGACGACAAGACCCTTCAGCTCGACATGACGGTCGACGATCCCGCTGCCTATACGGCGCCGTGGCCGGGCAGAAGGAACTGCAC
>DAIUKO010000176.1:0-15239 GCA_036848175.1 Vicinamibacterales bacterium
CGCCATGCCGCGCTGCAGCATGTTCGTCACCCAGCCGAACGCGATCATCGGCCAGGCGAGCATCGTCAGATACGCGTTGAAGGCGACGAACTCGCCGAGCGTGATGCGGCCGCGAATCACCTCGCGGCTGCCGAGCCACAACACGAGCAGCGCGCCAAGACCGAGGAAGAACGACATGCTCGGGAAGAAGAACCCTTGCAGAACGATCAGGCGGCGATTGCGCCGGAGGTACTCGTCGTTCGATTTGCGGAAGCGTTCCATCTCCGCCGCTTCCTGCCGGTACGCGCGCACGACGCGGGCGCCCGACAGCGCCTCCTGCGTCACCGCGCTCACGTCGGAAAGCTGCGCCTGAATCTGCTCGAAGCGCTTGTGAATCTCGCTGCCGAAATACTTCACCGAGATCGACACGAACGGCAGCGGGATCAGCGAGATCAGCGTGAGCCACGGATCGATGGCCACCATCATCACCAGCGCGACGACGAACGTGAGGATGGTGTTGGCCGAGTACATGACGGACGGCCCGATCATCATGCGCACCGCGTTGAGATCGTTGGTGGCGCGCGACATCAGGTCGCCGGTACGGTGCGACTGGAAGTAGGCGAGCGGCAGCTTCTCGAGATGCGCAAAGAAATCGTTGCGCATGTCGTACTCGATGTCGCGGGACGCGCCGATGAGGATCCGCCGCATCAGGAAGCGGAAGAGCCCGCCCAACAGACCGATGCCCAGCAGGAGGCTGGAGTATTCGATCAGCTTGGCCCGGGTGACACCGCCGGTGAGATCGTCGACGGCGTAACGGAGTACCATGGGCGCCGCCAACGCCACGCCCTGTGTGATGACCACGCACAGCAGTCCAACGAGGAACGCCCGTCGGTAGCGGAGCACGTAGCCCAGCAATCGTTGAAAAGGCGACACTCTCGCGAGTATAGCCCGCGCGACGCCAACCATTTACTTGCACCTTCGCCCCGCGATCGAAGGGCTGATAGAATGACCCCGCCATGCGGGCCCTTTACATAATCGTTCCGATTCTTGGCATTCTCGTCATCGCCTATCGCTACTACAGTGCCTTCATCGCCGCCCGGCTTTGGGTGATTGACGAGGCGCGCGTCACCCCGGCCCACACCAAGTACGACGGCGCGAACTTCTTCCCGACCAGCCGCTGGGTCCTGTTCGGCCACCACTTCGCGGCGATTGCCGGGTCCGGTCCGCTCATCGGACCGGTCCTCGCGGCGCAATTCGGCTATGCGCCCGGCTTGCTGTGGCTCGTCGGCGGCGTCTGCCTGGCGGGTGCGGTGCAGGACTCGTTCTGGCTGTGGGCGTCGTCGCGACGCGGAGGACGATCGCTCGCCGATATCGCGCGCAGCGAGGTCAGCGGCCTGGCCGGCGTCACGGCGGCGATTGCGGTGCTGCTGATTCTGATCGTCGCACTGGCCGGCCTGGGTATCGCCGTCGTCAATGCGCTCGCCGAGAGCGCCTGGGCCACCTTCACCGTCTTCGCCACGATTCCGCTGGCGCTGGTGATGGGCTTTTACATGTTCCGGTGGCGTCCCGGCCACGTGAAAGAAGCGACGATCGTCGGCGTCACGATCATGTTCCTCGGCGTTGTCTTCGGGAAGACCGTGGCCGAGTCCGCGATCGGCCACTGGTTCGTGCTCTCGCACCATCAGATCGTCATTGCGATGGCGGTGTACACGCTCGCGGCGGCGGTGCTGCCGGTGTGGATGCTCCTTACGCCACGGGCTTATCTCAGCACCTTCATGAAGATCGGCACGGTGGCGTTCCTCATCGTCGGCGTGATGATCGTGAACCCCGAGCTCAAGGCGCCGGCGTTCTCCACCTTTACCGCGGGCGGCGGACCGATCATCCCGGGACCGCTGTTTCCGTTTGTCTTCATCACCATCGCCTGCGGCGCCATCTCCGGTTTCCACTCGCTGGTGTCGACCGGGACGACGTCGAAAATGCTCGACAACGAACGCGACATCCGCATCGTCGGGTACGGCGCGATGCTGATGGAAGGCGTCGTCGGCGTCATTGCCATCATCACGGCCGCTTCCCTCCATCCCGGCGACTACTACGCGATCAACACGCCGGCACAAGTGTTCAACGGTCTCGGTCTGCCAGTGGTGAACCTGCCCGAGCTGCAGGCGGAGGTCGGCGAGGTGGTCGCGGGCCGGCCCGGCGGCGCCGTCTCGCTCGCCGTCGGCATGGCGCAGATTTTCAGCGGCCTGCCTGGCATGCGCAGCCTGATGGCGTACTGGTATCACTTCGCCATCCTGTTCGAAGCGGTGTTCATCCTGACGACCATTGACACGGGGACACGCATCGGCCGGTTCCTGATCCAGGAGTTCGTCGGGCGCGCGTGGAAGCCGTTCGGGCGCACCGACTGGCTGCCCGGGACGCTGCTGTCGACCGTGCTGATGGTGCTCGCGTGGGCCTATTTCATCTGGACCGGCAACATCAGCACGATCTGGCCGCTGTTCGGCGTCGGCAACCAGCTGCTCGCCGTGGTGGCGCTGGCCGTGGCAACCACGGTGGTGATCAACATCGGCCGCACGAAATACGCGTGGATCACCTTTACGCCGCTCTGCTTCATTTCGGTCACCACCTTGACGGCCGGCTATCTGAACATCACGACCAACTACTGGCCGATGGCGATCGGCGCGGACCCGGCGCTGCAGGTGCAGGGCTACGTCAACTCGATCTGCACGGCGGTGATGCTGGTCTGCGTCGTGATCATTCTGATCACGACGTCGTTGCGGTCGCTGAAGGTGATCACCGGACGGATGCCGGCGATGACGCTGGCGGAAGCGGAAGCGCAGGTCTAGCGATGATGAAGACACTTTCGATCGCGATCGTCATCAGCGGCGTCGTCGCGATGCCGATCGCCGCCGAGCAGACGTGGACAGGGAAGATCAGCGACAGCGCCTGCAACGCGAAGCATCAGGAAGCGGCCGAAGGTCAGGGCACGATGCCCGATCCGGAATGCACGGCGGCCTGCGTGCGCGGCGGATCGCTCTACGTGCTCATTGTCGACGGCAAGGTCTATCAGATCGCGAACCAGAAGCACGCCGATCTCGTCGCGCAAGCCGGACGGCACGTCAAGGTCACCGGTGAACTGAAAGACCAGACCATCACTGTTTCGAAGATCCGTATTGCGGATTGAGGATTGCGGATTGCGGATTTATTGAAGATTCATTCGTCAATGAATCCGCAATCCGCCATCCTCAATCCGCAATAAATCCGCAATCCGCAATCCTCAATCCGCAATTCGGGCTAGGTACCCTAGGGTCAGCAGCACGATCAGCACCGCCATGGTTTTCCCCGCGCGGAAGTTGTCGGGGATCGCCAGGATGATCGTGATGAAGCAGACCCACAGGATGGCCACGACGTTGATCGCCGGCGCGAACCGTCCGAGGTGCCACGGACCGCGCGCGAGCGCAGCAGCGGATCCTCGCGTACGCCACGCCAGATACACCGGCGCGATATAGGAACAATACAGACCGATGACGCTGATCGACGTCACGACCGCGTAGGTGCCGCTGCCGATCGTCGCAAGGAACGCGATCGCGACGGAGAGCCAGATTGCGGGCGCGGGCGTGAGATGCGTCCGGCTGACGCGCATCCACAGCGCGGATGCCGGCATGCCGCGATCGCGTGCGAACGCATAGATGACGCGCGACGTCCAGGTGACCGCGGCCAGCCCGCAGAACCACATCGCCATCGCCGCCAGTCCGACGAACACGGCGCCGGCGCGCTCGCCGAGCGCGGTCGTCAGAATCGCGATCACGGCCGGAATCTCGTGACCCGCCGCGTCGGTCGCGTTGAGCACCGCGCCGATGTCGGTGATCGCCAGCGTCAACGCGATCAGCAGCAGGTAGCCGACGACGCTGGAGACGACGACCGCCATCACGATGGCCCACGGCACCCGCCGCCGCGGATCGACCGTCTCCTCGGACACGCTCGCCGACGCGTCGTAGCCGGTGAAGGTCCACTGCGCCTGCAGCAGGCCGACGACGAACGCCCACCAGTACGGCCAGCCTTGCGTGTTCGACGTGATCCGCGTGAAGAAGAATCCGATCGGCCGCTTCGGCGCGAACAGCAGCACGGCGCCGACGATCGCGATGACGCCGACGATGTGCACCGTGACGCTGAAGTCGTTCAGCCGCGCGACCAGGCGGATGCCGAAGTGATTGATCAGCGCGTGCGACAGAAGCACGAGGGCGTAGACGAGCAAGACCGTAGCGGTCGTCGTCGGCAATCCAACGAGCGGCGTGACGAAGAGCGCGCAGCCGTAGTCGATGCCGGCGAGGGTCGCGAGCTGACCGATGATGTTGAACCACGCCGTGAACCAGCCCCAGCCGTCGCCGCCGAGGCGGCGTGCCCAGTGGTACATCGCGCCTGACGTCGGCAGCGAGGAGGCGAGCTCCGCCATGCTGAGCGCGACAGCGAGCGTGAAGATGCTGACCAGCGGCCATCCGAACGCCATCTCCGCCGGACCGCCCATCGTCAACCCGTGCTCGTACAGCGTGACGGCGCCGGTCAGGATCGAGATGATCGAAAACGAAATGGCGAAATTCGAAAAGCCGCCGATGGTGCGGAACAGCTCCTGCGCGTAGCCGAGCGCACTCAGCTCGCGAACGTCGTCGAGCCGTTGCCGGTCGTCGGACGGCCGCACCGCGGTGACTATACTGCGCGTGCGCGAGTCAGGAACACGCGCACCGGCAGCGGCGCACGTCGATCACGCGTGATGTGCGGCGGCGCCGACCGCAAGCTTGACCTCACGAGCTGGGTACAGCAGACCACGCTGAAGCCACGCATCGAACGACAGCGGACCCTCGAAGGCCGGCAGGATTTCAATCTCGAGCAGCCAGGGTCCGAGCGTCGAGACACCGGTCGCCCCGAGCAGCCAGAAGTACAGCGCGATCGGTGTCGCGCAGAGAATCGCCATTGCCGCCGGTGCGGTTCGCAGCAGTTGGAAGGGCGCCCGGGCACAGAACGCGCTGCAGACCCAGAGAATCGCTGCGACGATGATCAGGAGCACCAGCGCATCGATGGCTGCCGCCAGCACGTAGCGGACGCCGCGCCGCTTCGGTGCACGCAATTCAGCGAGTTCGAGCAGATCGAGCGGCGCTTCCGGAAGCTGCGGCTGCAGATTCTCCAGAACCGACGCGGAATCGAGTCCGAGCGCCTGAGCGTATGCGCGCACCGAGGCGCGCGCGTAAATCCCGGCCGGCAGCTCTCCGTAGCGTTCTTCATCGATCGCCGCGATGGTTCGCGGAGAGAGGCCGGTCAAGCGCGCGATGTCCGCTGCGCTGACGCCGGCCCGTTCGCGGACGCACTTTAGACAGAACGACATATCCCGAGTATCGGGCATATCGAAAGGGCGGTTTACTCAGCAGGATCGAAGCTCGGCTGTTCAGACTCGACAATTTCGGGAGCGATCGCGAACGATCGCCGGAGACGGCATCACGGCGCACGATAGCGCCGGTCAATTGCCCGCCGGCCGCGTCGCGCGCTTACTCCGCACGCGGATCGTACTGCATCGCACCGAACACGTTGCCTTCGGTGTCCTGAAAGAACATCAGGGCGCCGACGCCGACGATGATGCTCTTCTCGAGCACGGTCTTGCCGCCGCTCGCCAACACCGCCTTCGCGGTGTCGTCGATCGACGGGACGGCAATCGTGCATTCGTAGCCGATCGTCTTCTGACCCTTGGTGAGCTCGCGCCGCTTCTGCAGCGCGCCCATCACGCCGGGATCCGCCTCGGAACCCGTCTTGATCTGATAGAACTCCGGCGGTCCCCACGCGTTGAACGTCCAGCCGAAGACCTTCTCGTAGAACCGCTTCGCCCGCGTCACGTTGTCGGCGTTGATCGCGAAGTGTGCAACGTTTGGCATGCCGGGAGTCTACCCACAATCCCGTTGGCAGACTTGCGACATCGTGCCAATCTCTAACGCGAATGCGTCAACGGCGTCCCGACGGCAGCGTCTGGGTCAGGACTTTTCCGCTGACGTGCCCGCACGATCAGACGCAGCCGCGCCACACGCACGACTGGGATCAGCTCACCTACGCCGCTTCGGGTGTGATCCAGATCGACACCGACGATGGCGTGTGGGTGGTGCCGCCGCATCGCGCGCTGTGGGTGCCGGCGGGGGTCGCGCACGCCGAACAGATGTACGCGCCGGTGTCGGTGCGGATGCTCTACCTCGCGGAAGGGATTGCCAGCAAGCTGCCGCGCGAATGCCGGATGGTGAACGTCTCGAGCCTGCTGCGTGAGCTGGTGCTGCACGTGTCGCGGCTCGGCGCGCTCGATCGGCGGACGCCGGCGCACGCGCACGTGATCGGCGTGCTGCTCGACCAGCTCTCGGCGCTGTCGGCGGTGCCGCTGCAACTGCCGATACCCCGCGACCCGCGAGCGGCGCGCCTCGCGGCACGGCTGCGCGCCAGACCGGACGACCCGGCGCCGCTCGCCACGCTCGCACGGCAGGCGGGCGCGAGCCGCCGCACGATCGAGCGATCGTTCGCACGCGACACGCACATGACCGCCGGCGAATGGCGCCGCCGCGCCCGGCTGCTGCATGCGGTGCGACGGCTGGCGGAGGGCGAGGCGGTGACCAACGTCTCGCTCGAGGCCGGCTACTCGAGCGTGAGTGCGTTCATCGCGGTGTTCAAGAAGACGTTCGGGATGACGCCGGCTCGGTACGTCGCGCGGGACGCGTCGCCGACGCATTGAAGACGTTGAAGACCAGCCAGTACAGTCCGGCGCCAGCCACCACGAGCATCGCCCACCGCATCACGCTGACCCAGAACAGCGCGTCGATGACCGGCCACTGGAACCGGAACTGGCGCAGCACGTCGTATCGCTCGGTCATCGAGTGCCACGCCGTGTGCGCGACCAGCCCGGAGAGGACGATCGTCCCCAGCCGCTCGGCGACGACGTAGCGGAACAACCACCCGAGCGCGGGAACCAGGACGACGAGCACGAGCAGCTGTCCGAGCTCCACGCCGACGTTGAACGAGAGAATCGACGTCAGGCGATGCGAGCCTGCGTACTGCAGCATCGGCCGCAAACCGAACGAGAAGCCGAAGCCATGGACCAGACCGAAGCCGAACGTGACCAGCCAGCGCCGCTTCAGCTGCGACGGCCGCGGCGGCGCGTCGCCGGCGGCCACGAACACGTTCTCGAGTGCGAGGTAGGCGATCGAGGTCGCGATCAGCGTCTCGATGAGCGGCGGGAACCACAAGGCATCCGGCGCGAAGTTGTACGCCGAGGCGATCAGCGTGATCGAATGCGCCGCCGTGAACGACGTCACGACGGCGACGAGCGGCATGAAACGGCGGAACGGCAGTACGAGACACAGCAGGAACAGCAGATGATCGACGCCGTCGAGCATGTCGAGGAACCCGAGCGCGACGAACCGCGACGCCGTCTGATGCCAGCGCGGATCGAGATGGACGAGGCCCGGATCGCCGACGAGCTCGAACGAGCGGATGCTGCCGTCTGGCGGCAGGAAACGAAGCACGGTGAGCGTGCGAATGCCGAGTCGATCGAGCTTCAGCCGGATCGAGAACCGCGATCGGTCGGACTCGATCGGGTACTCGAGCAGCATGTCGAGCATCCCCTGAGTCCAGAGGAACTGCGTACCGTCGGGCAGACGCGGTCCGGTCAGATGCGCCAGCGCCTCGTCGTACGAGACGAACGATCGGTCCGACGGGAGCGACGCGCGCACTTCGGCGACACGCGGATACGCGAGGCGCGTGCCTTCCTCGTACAACTCGATCTCGTCGGCGACCCAGAGCGTGGCCGCGTCGCGTAGCGTCGGATCGGCCTTCGACAAGTCCACCAGCCCGGAGCCGCGCACCGGCGTCGGGTAGTCCATGTCGCGCATCGCGATCAGCGGCACCCGCACGAGGAGGCGGAGGCGCTGGCCGTCCGGCTTCAGCAGCGCCTGAACCGTGACGTCGTTGGGAATCTCGTGGGCGCGAGGAGTGACTGAGAAAACCGTCGCCAGAAGCACGCTCAAGCTCGCCACCACAGAGGACACCGAGGACACGGAGGCATGGAATTTCCTCTGCGTCCTCCGCGTCCTCAGTGGCGAGTTTGTTTGCATCAACACTTTACGGAAATTGTATACTTGCGCGGCAATCTTGAAGGGAGGCTCAGGTGAAGCGGAATGTTCTCATCGGAACTGGCCTGTTCACGCTGCTCGCCGCGCTCGGCGTCGGCCAGATCGTGCTCCAGCAAGCGGCGACCGCGCAGACCAATGGCAAGGTGATGGCGCCGCGCTTCGAGGTCGATCCGATGTGGCCGAAGCCGCTGCCGAATCACTGGCTGCTCGGCAACACGATCGGGGTCGGCGTCGACAGCCGCGATCACGTGTTCATCATCCATCGCGCCGGATCGCTCGAAGCGAAGGAAATCTACGCCGCGGAGAATCCGCCGGCGTCGGAGTGCTGCATCGCCGCACCGCCGGTGCTCGAGTTCGATGCCGAAGGCAACATGGTCAAAGCCTGGGGCGGACCCGGTCAGGGATATGAGTGGCCCGAGTCGAACCACGGCATCACCCCCGACGGCAAAGGCAACCTGTGGATCGGCGGCAACGGCGCCAGCGACGGCCACATCCTGAAGTTCACGCGCGACGGCAAGTTCGTCAAGCAGTTCGGCTTCGCATGGGCGAGCGCCGGCAGCAACGACATGTGGGCGTTCAGCCGCGTCGCCAAGATCTCGCTCGACGAAGGCGCCAACGAGGCGTACGTGTCGGACGGCTACGGCAACAAGCGCGTCGCGGTCATCGACATGGAGACCGGCAAAATCAAGCGGTACTGGGGCGCGTACGGCAACAAGCCGGACGACACGAACATGGGCAACTACAACCCGGCCGCGCCGCCGATCCAGCAGTTCCGCAATCCGGTTCACTGCGCCGAGCCGTCGAAGGACGGTCTCATCTATGTGTGCGATCGTCCGAACGATCGCATCCAGGTGTTCCAGAAGGACGGCAAGTTCGTGAAGGAGGTCTTCGTCGCGAAGACCACCAAGGGCGACGGATCGACGTGGGACATCGCGTTCTCGAGGGATCCGGAGCAGAAGTACTTCTATCTCGCGGACGGCGCGAACGAGAAGATCCGCGTGTTCGATCGGAAGGCCTTGACCGAGCTCACGAGCTTCGGCGACGGCGGCCGCCAGCCCGGACAGTTCTACGCGGTCCACAGCATCGCGGTCGATTCGAAGGGGAACCTCTACACGACCGAAACCTACCGCGGTCAGCGTTTGCAAAAGTTTGTCTACAAGGGTCTGGCGCCGGTGACGAAGCCCAACCAAGGCACGGTCTGGCCGACGAAGACGACGACTCACTAGCACGATCGCGACGATTTGTGAGTTGGTGAATTGGTGAATTGGTGAATTAATTCGAAATTAATTCACCAACTTTCCAACTCACCAATTCACCAATTCGTGCGTGCGTCCGCTATACTCCCCTCGCCTGGGGGGACTTCTATGAGACGCGCGCTGAGTGTTGGCGGAAGTATCCTCATCTTCGTCGCAATCGCGACATTCTCACCCGCACTTCACGATGACGTCGCCGCGCAGGGCCGCGGCACCGCGCCCGCGCTTCGCGTCAACCCGTATTGGCCGCAGCCGCTGCCCAATCACTGGGTGCTCGGCTCGGTGACGGGCGTCGCGATCGACGCGCAGGATCACGTGTGGGTGACGCACCGCGGCGCCGACTCGCTCGAGGGCAACGAGAAAGGCATGATGGCGAACCCGCCGACGTCGGTGAAGTGCTGCACCGCGGCGCCGTTCGTCCTCGAGTTCGACGCCGACGGCAAGGTCCTCTCGAACTTCGGCGGACCGGGACAGGGTTACCAGTGGCCGCAGTCGCCGGGCGCGATCACTGTTGACGGGAAGGGCAACGTCTGGATTGCCGCCGCCGGTCTCGAGCCGGCGCCGCCCGGCGGACGCGGACGCGGCGCGGCTGCCGCCGATCCCGACGCCGTTCCCGCGGGACGCGGCCGCGCTGAAACGCCGCCCGATGCCGCGCGCGGCGCCGCGCCTCCTGCCGGACGAGGCCGCGGACCCGCCGCTCCTGCAGGGCCCCCCGACGCGCACGTGCTGAAGTTCTCGCACGACGGAAAGTTCCTGCTGCAGATCGGCACGCCCGGCAAGATGGAAGGGCCCGACAGCAAGACGACGCTCAATCGGCCGGCGGCTGTCGCCGTGGATACAACGGCGAACGAAGTCTATGTCGCCGACAGCGGCAACCATCGCATCGTCGTCTTCGACGCCGACAGCGGCGCCTACAAGCGGCACTGGGGCGCGTACGGCGAGGCGCCGACTGCCGCCGGCGGCGGCGCCTACGATCCGAACGCCGCGCCGTCGCGTCAGTTCCGCGACGTCACCTGCGTCGAGATCTCGAAGGACAACATGGTCTACGTCTGCGATCGCAGCAGCGATCGCATCCAGGTGTTCCAGAAGGATGGCAAGTTCGTGAAAGAAGGCGCGGTCTCGAAGAACACGAAGGGCGTGACAGTCGGCGGTCAGTTCGGCGCGATGTCGTCAGCGGGATCGGTCTGGGACATCGCGTTCTCGAACGACCCGCAGCAGCGCTACGTGTACGTCGCCGATGGGCACGACAAGATCGTGATCGTGCTGCAGCGCGACACGCTGGCGGAAGTCGGCCGCATCGGCAGCGGCGGGCGTCTTGCCGGGCAGTTCCTCGCCGTCGGCAGCGTCGCCGCCGATTCGCGCGGCAACGTCTACACCGGCGAACAGCATCACGGGAAACGCGTACAGAAATGGATGCCGGGACGCTGATTGATTGAAAGGTTTCGATCATGAAACGTAATGTCTACGTCGGTTGCCTGCTCGCAATCGTGCTCGTCGCGCTCGGCGTCGGTCAGAACGTGCTTCAGAAATCGGTCGCCGCGCAGACCAACGGCAAGACGATGGCGCCGAAGTTCGAAGTCGATCCGATGTGGCCCAAGCCGCTGCCCAACGGCTGGTACCTCGGCCAGACCATCGGCGTCGGCGTCGACGCCAACGATCACGTCTGGATCATCCATCGATCCGATTCGCTCGATGCGGCCGAAGCCGCGGCCGACGAAGGCACCGGCGCGTGCTGCAAGAAAGCGCCGCCGATTCTGGAGTTCGATCAGCAGGGCAACCTGCTCCGCCACTGGGGCGGCAAGGATGGCGAAGGCTATCAATGGCCCGCGTCGAACCACGGGCTGCAGATCGACGGCAAGGGCAACATCTGGATTGGCGGCAACGGCGGCGGCAACGACGGCCACATCCTGAAGTTCACGCAGGACGGCAAGTTCCTGATGCAGGTCGGGATCAAGAAGGCCGGACTGGCCGCCGACAGCAACGCACAGGATCGGTTCTACCTCGTCGCGAAAGTCTCGCTCGACAACAAGAACAACGAGGCGTACGTCGCCGACGGCTACGGCAACCGCCGCGTCGTCGTCCTCGACATGGACACCGGCAAGTTCAAGCGCTACTGGGGCGCCTACGGCAACAAGCCCGACGATGCGGCGGCGGCAGCGGCGCCGCGCTACACGCCGGGTTCGACGCCGTCGCAGCAGTTCCGCGGCCCGGTCCATTGCGCAGACATGTCGGTCGACGGACTCGTCTACGTGTGCGATCGCACGAGCGATCGACTGCAGGTCTTCACGCGCGACGGCAAGTTCGTCAAGGAGATTTTCGTCGAGCCGGAATCGCTCGCGGACGGCTCGACGTGGGACGTCGCGTTCTCGAAGGACCCGCAGCAGAAGTATCTGTATCTCGCGGACGGCCGCAACCAGAAGCTGCACATCTACGATCGCCAGTCGCTGACCGAGCTCACGAACTTCGGCGAAGGCGGGCACTACCCGGGTCAGTTCTATTCGATGCACAGCATCGCCGTGGATTCGAAGGGCAACCTGTACACGACGGAAACGTATCAGGGCCGGCGCGTGCAGAAATTCCTGTACAAGGGGCTCGCGCCGGTCACGAAGAAGGAACAGGGCACGCCCTGGCCGACGCGCACGACACATTAGGCGGCACCTGCAAAGGGATGCAGACGGTCACGAAGGGCGAGGATCAAGGGACGGTGTGGCCGCGGACATCCACGAAGTAACGCGCCGGGAATTCCTGAACGCGGCGGCAGGTTTCATTCCTGCCGCCGCACTCCTTCAGCAGACTCCAGACCTTCGCTACATCGGCGCCGTTCCGCTGGGCAACCCAACCGGCGGGCGAACAACGCCGTTCGGACGGTTGCTGGGCAGCGGCCTCAACGCGCGCCTCTTCACCGATCTGTCGGCGGTTCCGCCCGCGCCGCCGACGAAGCCCGGCGGGGAGAATGCGTCCGGTTCGAACCGAATCGTGACGCCAACCGACAAGTTCTTCGTTCGCACCGCGGCACCTCGAGCGCTCGCGAAGCAGCTCGATAGTTGGTCTGTCGACGTCGGCGGTCTCGTCGACTCGCCGTCTCGATTCACGATGCCGTCGCTCGAAGGACTGGGGAGCCGGAGCGGAACGTTCCTGCTCGAATGCTCGGGCAACACCGATCCCGCGAACTACGGCCTGCTCAGCGCCGCCGACTGGGAGGGCGTGCCGATGATGGCGCTCCTCGATCGCGTGAAACCTTCCACGCCCGCCTGGCGTGTGCTCGTCTCTGGTCTCGATGACGAGGCCGATCCGGCGCGAACGTCGGTGCCGGGCGCGAGCTGGATCTTCTCGCGCGGTGATCTCGAGCGCGCGATTCTCGCGACGCGGATGAACGGTGCGGCGTTGCCGCGAGATCACGGATCACCCGTGCGGTTGATCGTTCCCGGATGGTACGGATGCGCCTGCATCAAGTGGGTGAATCGCATCGAGCTCGTCGCAGACGAGGCCGCGGCGACGTCGCAGATGCAGGAGTTCGCCGCGCGGACGCATCAGAGCGGAACGCCGGCGGCGGCGCGCGACTATACGCCGGCGATCATCGACACGGCCGCGATGCCGGTGCGCGTCGAGCGATGGGCCGGCCGAGACGGGCGCAGCGTCTACACGATCGTCGGAATCATCTGGGGTGGAACGAAGGCCACCAACCAACTGTCGATCCGCTTTCGCGCAAACCTGCCCTGGACGCGCGTCGATCATTGCCCGCTGCCCGCATCGACCGACACGTGGAGCCTGTGGACCCACACCTGGCGCCCCGAATCGCCGGGCCGCTACACGATCGTGTTGCGCGTGGACGATCCCGCGATCCGCACGCGACGGCTGAATCTGTACTTCTATGCGAGAGACGTCGAAATTGCCGACGTGTGACGACACGGTCTTTTTTCCACTGGCGGCGGGGCCCCACCCCCGCCGCGAGCTTTCGCTGACACCTCGCCGCGGATTCACAGTCCGCGTCGAGGTGTGGCCGCGGGCGCCGCGGTGAGGATCTCCATCCCTTCCGTTACTTGGCTAACCGCCGGGCCTCGGCCAGCTCCGGCCGGCCCGGGTCGGCGCGGCGCCAGACGGCCAGAAATTCCTGCGCCGCTTTCGCGGCCTCCGACTGGCGTCCCGCTTTCTGCAGCGCGCGCGCGAGGCCGAGGAGCGAGGCGGCGCGGCGCGGCGTGCGCGTCAGCGCCTTCTGAAATTCCGCGATCGCGGACGTCGTGTCGCCGGCGTCGAGCAGCGCTTCCGCATACAACTCCCCTGCCGGCTTGATCGGATAGGGGCGTGCGATGGGACGCGGACGCTTCGCCTCGAGCGCGCTCGCCCGCTGGACCGCCGCGAGACCGCCGGGCCGATCCTTCCGCGCCAGCCGCAGCAGGCCGTCGAGCTCCGCCGCCATGATCGCGGCGATCTCCCGCGCGTCCGCATCCGGCACGCTCTTCGACGCGTTGCCCAGATGCTCGAGGGCGGCCTCGGCGCGCGCCAGGTCGCCGAGGCCGATGGCCGCGCGGCCGAGGGCGAACAACTCATCGATGTTGTCGAAGGAGCCCTGCCCTTTCATGTCGCTCCACACCCCGCTCTCGATCACCTGACGCGCGCGCATCGACGCCAGCTCGCTTTTGAGCGACTGCTGTCCGTAGCCGCGGCCGATCTCGCTCTCGACGTGGGCGGGATGGGCTGAAGGGGCGGGAGGGGCTGCTGGTGCTGCGATCGCCGCTTCGACCGTTTTCGTCGCATCGCGCGCCTTCGCGAACCTTCCCTGCTGCAGATATTCGTAGTGCAGCCACGACAGGCTGTGAAAGTCCGCCTGCGCCATCGACAGGCCGAGGCGCTTGACGCGATCGACGGAGGCGGCAAACGCCGATTCGTCCGACGCCGCCGCATCGTCCCACATGCCGAGCGGCAGAAAGACGTGCGACGGCATGTGGCGCGCGTGGCTCGATGCCGGTGCGATGCGCGCGTAGGTGCGCGCGGCGTCGAGCCCCATCGCCGCGTGCTCACCGTCGTCGAACGCGTGCAGTGCGTAGTGCGCGGCGCCGGGATGCTCGGGATTCTTCTTCAGGATCGCCGTGGCGATCGCGCCTGCCTTGAGCGAGATCTCAGTATTGCGTTGATCGGGTGGGATGGTCGCGAGCAGCGCCAACGCGTAGAACGCCGCGGCCTCGTCGTCATTCGGGAACTGACGACTGAGCTCCGCCATGCGATCGGCGTAGGCACGATTGCGCGCCTGCTTGCTGTCATCGCTCGATCCGGCGTCCCCTCCCCGGCTGCCGAACAGGCGCTCGACGGCGTCGAGGTACCCCTTCTCGCGCGCCGTCGGCGCCTTCGCCTGACGCGCGTCGCGCGATGGCGCCAGCCGCGCCAGTGCCGCGCGCGCCTTGTCGACGCTCTCGTTGTACCAGAGCGGCTGGTTGTAGCTGAGCGCCTCGCCCCAGTACGCGAGCGCGAACCCGGGATCGGCGCGCTGCGCCTGCCGAAACGCCTCGATCGCGTCGTCGTACTCGAAGCTGTGGAGCAACAGCACACCGCGGATGAACGCGGGCTGCGCCGCCGCCGATCCTGAATTGGGGAACGAGATCCTGCCGAGCGACGGCGGTTGCGCCCCAAGCACCATAAGGGCGCTGAGCGCGAAGAGCGTACTCGAGAAGGGGCGGACACGCGGGTCCGCCCCTACGGATGTGGCTCGTGCGGACACGGAGGAAACCCACTCGTACTTTACAGGAGTTTTCTCCGTGCCCTTTGTGCCCTTTGTGTCCTTTGTGTCCTTTGTGTCGTCTGTGCTACCAGGAGTAGCGGAACATCACCTGCGTCGTTCGCATGAACCCGCCCTGCGACACGATGG
>DAIUKO010000177.1:0-15201 GCA_036848175.1 Vicinamibacterales bacterium
TCATCGCCTTCACAGTCGGGACGTCGACTTTCTCGGTCACCTCGTCGATGCAGCGCGGCGCGTGCACGGTGACCACACGGCCGCGATACGGGCCCGGTATGCCGGGCTGCGGTGCCGGGTTGTATTTCGTGACGATGCGGTAGCTGGGAATCGGCCGGGGCTGAACGCCGAGCACCGGCACGGCGGCCATGGCCGCCAGGAATTCTCTACGATCCATGTGCAAACCTTAGCCCGTTATGCGGCTCGGAATCAGAACGTTGTTCCCGTTCAGCGAGCCGCATAACGGGCCCGCCGGAGCGGAGCGGGGCAACGGGGCCCCCGCGAGCGACGGCGCGGGGGGTCCGCGGGGGCGAAGCCCCCCGGATCTCAGAAGAAATACTTCACCACCAGCTGCACGATCCGCGCATCGCCGACCGTGCTGGTGATCGTGCCGAAGGCCGTGCTCTGGATGTTCGCCTGCGGTGGTCCGAAGTTCGGATGGTTGAACGCGTTGAACAGCTCGCCGCGGAACAGCACGTACTGACCGCCGACGGTCGCGACGCGCTTGCCGACCGAGAGATCAAGGTTCCAGTAGCCGGGTGCGCGCAGGATGCCGATGCCCGAATTGCCGAACTCGCCGAGCGGCGCCGAGACGAACGCGCTCCGATCGATCCAGCGCTCCAGCGTCGGATCCTCCACCTCGCCGCTGCCGATCCGGTTCGGACGCTCCGTGGAACGAGACGCCTGGAGCGACGGGTTAGAGCTGTCGAGCACCGTAATCGGGTATCCCGTATGCGCGACGAGCGCGTAGCTGAGCGACCAGCCGCCGGCCACCGCGTCGAGCGCTCGATTCCAGCTGCCGCCGATCTGCTGCTGACGCCCGAACGGCAGCTCCCAGCCGCCGGCGAGCGAGGCGATGTGGCGCGCGTCGAAGTACGCCGGCCCGTAGTTGGCCTCGAGATCGCGGCTGTTGACCGGCGTGGACGTCGAGGTGCCGGCGGCGACGCCCGCCGATCCGAAGAACCCGCGGGCGTTCGACATCGCTTTGCTCAACGTGTAGTTGGCCGTGAAGTCCACTCCGTGCCATCGCCGCTGCTTGAACGTCGTCTGCAACGCGTTGTAGTCGCTGTGAAACCCGCGTGAGATCGTCGTAATGAGGAAGGTCACGTCAGGGTTGAAGCGATACAGCGGCCGGCGCTGCTGCGTCGGCAGCCACGTGCGCGGATCGCCGGTGCCCGGAAGCGGCTGATTCGCGTCGATCGTGTTGATGACGTTCGTGGATTTGCTGCCCACGTACCCCACGTTGATCGACGAACGCGAGCCAAGCAGGTACTCGATGAACAGGTTCCCCTGCTGCGTGAACTGGGGCCGGATCTTCGAATCCCACGCGCGGAGCTGTCCCGACACCTTGTCGAGCGGCTGCAGACCCTGGAAGCCGGTCGCGACGGTGCCGGGGCCGGTGGTGCGATCGTAGTCGACCTGCGATTCGAAGAAGAACGGCGGATTGAGTGGCAGCCGCTGATTGGCGCCGGTGCCTTCCATGTACTGCGAAACGGCATAGCCGCCGCGGAAGACCCAGTGATCGCTCTGCCGGTACGCGAACCCCACACGCGGCTCCCAGCCTTTGTAGAAGGAGTCGTACAAGGCGCGGCTGTTGCCGTTCTGTCCGGCCAGGAGCTGCGCCGCGTTCGTCAGGTCGAAGTTGGCCTGGCGATCGTCCTTCTCCACGAACGGCGAGGTGTACGCCCACCGCAGACCGAGGTTCAGCGTCAGCGTGTCCGTGATCTTGAAGTCGTCGGCCCCATAGAGCGCGACGCGGTGCTGGAGATGCGTCCACGCGTCCGAGGTCGAGCCCTTGCCCTTTCGCGACACCTGGTCCAGCAGGAAATCGCCGATCGCCTGGCCCGTGAAGTTGAAGTTCGTGTAGGAGATGAATCCGTTCTGACCGTTGTTGCCCGGGTAGTACGACTCGCTCCGGTAGTAGTTCCACGACCCGCCGAACTTCAACGTGTGGCGGCCGCGCAGCCATGTGAGCCGCTCGTTGATCTGGTACACCGCGTTGTAGTTGTTGGTGCCGGTTTCGGCGCTGCCGATGCTGGTGATGTTGTTGCCGATCTGAATCTGTGACAGACCGCGAACGGCCTGTGGACCGCTGATGCCGAGCTGGTTGTTGAGTGTGCCGAGGCCGAGGGGATCGAGCGGCTCGCTGAGATTGTCGTTCCTGCTGTACCCGGCGAGCAGGTCGTTCACCACCGCCGCGCCGATGATCCGGTTCCAGTTGGCGCCCACGCTCCACGACGGATTGTTCGATGCGGACACGAGCGCCAGCGGCATGACCGTCTGGGAGTTGCTGCCCTCGGCCGTCTGCCGCGAATACCGGACATAGACCTTGTCGCGCGTCGAGGCGTTCCAGTCCACCTTCGCGTCGAACTGGTCCGTGCGATCCGTCGCCGCCGTCGTGCCGCGATAGTTGTCGCGGAAATCGCTGATCGGACGGGCGACGTTCGGCCGCGGGTAGAGCGCCTCGTCCGCGAACAGGTTCCGCGCGAACGTGCTGAATCGGCTCACCGGGATCTGGTTGTTCGGGAACGGCAGCCCGGTCAGCGGATCGCGAATCACGAGACCCCGCGCCAGCAGATCGCTCAGGTCGCCCCGCCGCCACTGGTCGGGGACGACCGTGACGAAGGCGTCCGCGGGAGGCGTGTCGTCGCGGCCGCCCTGGTAGTCGCCGAAGAAGAATACTTTGTCGCGTACGAGCGGTCCGCCAATCGTGCCACCGAAGATGTTGCGCGAGAACTGCGACTTCTTGCCGCCCAGGCGGTTCGTAGCCCAGGGTGTCGCCGCGAGCCTGTTGTCGCGCCAATACTCGAAGGCATTCCCGCGGAACTGGTTCGTTCCCGACTTGATCACCATGTTGACAACGGCGCCGGCCACGTTGCCGAGCTCCGCGGAGTAGTTCAGGGTCTCGACGCTGACCTGTTCCACGGCGTCCGGGCTCGGCTGGTACGCGATGCCGTTGTTGATCGCCTCGTTCGTGTCGACGCCGTCGAGCGTGAAGTTGTTGGACTGCTGCTGCTGGCCGTTGACGAAGGGCCGCCCGCCGCCGCGCAGGCTGTTGAACGACGCGGGATTCGGCTGTGTCGAGCCGGCGGTGTAGAGCGTGACCGTCGAGACGCTGCGCCCCTGGACCGGCAGCTTCTCGATCTGATCGCGCTCGAGGGTGCTCCCGACGACCGCGTTCTGCGTTTGAAGCAGCGGAGCGGTCGACACGACGTCGATCCGTTCTTCGACGGCCCCGACCTCCAGCTTGAAGTCGAGGCGCGCCGTCTGCGCGGCCGACAGCGTGACCCGCGACTGCGAGGCTTTGAAGCCCTGGAGCTCAGCCGAGATGACGTAGGTGCCAATCGGCATGCCGGTGATGATGTAGTTCCCGGCCTCGTTGGTCACGCCGGTATAGGCGATGTTGGTCGCTTGGTTGACGGCCGACACGGTGAGACCCGGGATGGCGCCGGCGGACGCATCGGACACGATGCCGGTGACGGTGGCGAGGCCGGTTTGCGCGGCGACCGTCGCGCTCAGAATGAGTGCGGCGGACACGACCAAACCGAGCCGCGAGACGACCTTCGCAAGCGTACGCATCGGGAATCCTTTCACTCACATTGAGCAGCGTCGGATGCTCGACCTCGCGTGAAGGGGTGCGAAAATGTAGTCACGCCGCAAACGTACTCGTGAACCACGCCACCGAGACGATCGCGACGCGACCGTGGTCAAGCCGGAGACCGTGATGCATCGCGCGTATCATGGCCAGCTGCGATACCCACGTCAATGATTTGCCCGGACGCTGCCCAGGAGCATGTTTTGAGGGAACCAGCGCCCAACCATGCACACTGGCAACGCGGTATGGCTTGCGATGGGCGTCGGCGTAATCGGTCTTTGCGCCGCGATTCTGGTGTTTGCTCGTCGACACCATCAACCAGCAGATCTCGGCTCGGTGAGCAATCGTTGGATCGCCGACCAACGTGCGGGGAAGACGTCGTGACGCTCGTTGATTGCTTGTCGATGACTGTGACGTGGATTGTGACGTAACCCGGTTCGAAGACGCTGATCTATCGAGAGCGACGGCGATCGACAGTGATCAGTGGATCGACTCCAAGTCACTGTGATGAGGCATCTTGGTCGTCGTCGGTCGCTGGCGGTTCTTCTCCTGCATCACGACGACGAACCAACATCCACAACGTAGCGCACGGCTCCTGCGGATGTTGAACTGACGATGGAGTTGAGGCCGTTACGGGCTGTATAAAAGTCGGACGTCAGCGGAAGCGGTAGAACCGTTTCGAGTTGCTTCAGAGTGAAAGCCGCTTCTTCGTCAACGTTCAACATCGGCACTGCGGCCGCGTCGTCAGGGCGCTCGGTTATCCCACTCCGCGCCCAGCGCACACGGTCACGTGCCTCAGTGACGTCCGGGACAAGCTGGTTGCGGTCGCGCAAATCTTCGAGCCACTTGGTTAACCACTCGTCGATGCTTTTCAGTTTGTCGCTCATGCGCGCCCGTCACAATTCTCGCACTGCTGCGCCCGCGAACGGACGCTACAATGCCCTCGGCGGCGGGGCGGGGCTGATCACCTTTCCTGACGGCCGGATCTCCGCCCCGACCTGCCGCCAACTCTCTTGGCTGCAAAGGCGGATGGGCGGAGGCGTCGGCGTGGTCGGTAACGACCCTCGCAGAGACATCCGCGTGGAACTCGACCGGATTGCGCTTGCGGTCGAGGCGTTGATCCGGATTCTCGGCGAGGACCTGCGTGTGCAGGTGGCTATGCCGGGTGGCGTCAGCGCATCCTCGTCGGCCGGGACCGGCACGGGTATCACGACGCTCGATGCCATCAAGGCCACGATCCGCGACAACAAGCGGCCCGAGCTGGAGATGCTCGAACAGCTCACACCCGAGGGCATCCACGCGGCGATCCGTTACGTGGCGGGCAGCTAGGCTCCCGATCGGTTGCCGGTGTATCCTGCTGAGAGAGCAGTCCAAGGGATGTCTACTTCGAAAGAGCTCGTGGTGCACAGCGATCCCGAAATCATGAGCGGGACGCCGGTCTTCGTGGGCACGCGTGTGCCGTTCCAGACGCTGCTTGACTACCTCGAAGCCGGACAGCCACTGTCCGAATTCCTCGAGGACTTCCCCACGGTGTCGAAGGAACAGGCCGTCGCTGCGCTGGAGCAAGCCAAGGAAGCACTGCTCGACCGTGCGCGTCCTGCTTGACGAGTGCCTCCCCCGAAGACTCAAACGCGACCTGGTTGGCCACGACGCGCGAACCACGCCGGAGATGGGGTGGGCCAGTAAACGAAACGGCGATTTACTGCGCCTTGCTGAGCGGGACTTCGACGTCTTCCTGACAGTCGATCGGAAACTGCAGCACCAACAGAATCTGTCGACGTTCAATATCGCGGTCGTAGTGTTGGTTGCGCCGAGCAACACGCTGGCAGATCTGCAACCGCTGATGACGACGGTGCTGGAGAATCTTGCACGAGCAAAACGCGGAGAGGCGCTCGTTCTAGGCGGAGGGGAAAGTCGACTGACAAATGACTGACAATCGGCAGCGGCTGAAGGGTGCAGAAATCCGGATCCTGACACTTCGGCAGCACCACGAATCCCATAGGGCCTGTGCGTAGAATTGGACCGTCACCGGACCACGCAGGAGGCTTCGTGCTCATCCGGTGACGCTCGTATCCTGTGTCGTGATCGTCTCGGCCGTGTCGTTCACGAGTACGTCCCGGCGGCGTGACCAGGTTTTCCCACCCCACACGACGTACGGATACTTTCCGCCGGTCTACTACTACCAGCGTCGCGTCCGCCAAGGACTCAAGAACGCGCGATTCGCCAACTCGTATCGCGCGTATCTCGACATCCGCGGCGTCTCGAAGAAGACCTGCTTCTCCCGGACGTCCGCCGCCGCTCACGGCAGCCCTGACCGGATGCGCGGCTAGTCTAATTCCCGCACGACGGGCAGGTCGGGATGATCGGACACACCGCCGAGAAGCTGCCTGCCTTGATCATCACGAACGAATCGACGATGGCGTCGCCGGCGTCGGCGATGGCCAGCTTCAAGTGATAGGTCACGTTCGGCGTGATCGCGGTCGAGATCGAGAAGACTTTCGTGAACCCATCCGCCTGCGTGCCGAACGGGGCGCCGCTCGCCAGGTCATTGTTGACGAACTGGCTCGGGTTGTTCGCGTTGGGGCTGCCGAATGGGTTTCCGCCGTTGACGCTGTTGATCGACACCGGCGTCGTCGTGTTCGGAATCAGCGCGAGGTTCGTCTTCTGAAAACTCGGATCGTCCGGCCGGCTCATGAAGAACGCGAACACGTCGTTGAATGGTGAATTGACGAACTCGTTGTACTCCTCGGACGCGAACACGTAATCGAACTTGACCGTCGTGGCGTTCGGATTGGTGACGATGAAGTCGAACTCGAGAACGGCTGCGTCGTGGGTTTCGACGGGCTCGCTGGTCTGGATGAGCGCCGTCAGCTCCGGATCGCCAGCCAGTCCGTCCGGCTCGGCGTTGTTGGTGCCGGCGTCCTCGAGATTGTTCGGGGGGTTTACGTTCGACACGAGTCCCGAGCTGAGGATGGCGCCCGAGGCGAGACCGATCGCGCTGAATCCGCCGCTGAAGGTGCCGAGCGCCGCCGGCGCGCCGGTGTATTGAACGTTCGAGATCGCGATGGCCTGGCCTTCGCCGACGAGCAGTCGCGCGATCGCTTCGGGCGACATGGTTTCGCTCTGAGGCGTCGCGGCGAGCGTCCCTTCGTGCGACTCCTCGATGTGAATGCACAGATCCTGCGTGGAGGTCTGACCCGCGGCATCAGTCACCCGCAATCTGAAGCTCCTCACCTGGACCGTGGTCGGCGTCCCGGAGATGAGTCCGGTACCGTCGGCCTGGGTTGTCACCGTCAGTCCGTCCGGAGGCGAGAACTCCGTACTCTGCGGAATCGGCTTGATGTCCCACATGTACGGCGGCACGCCACCCTGCGCCGCGACGCTCTGCAAGTACGGCGCGCCCTGCGTGCCGTCGGGCAGCGAGCCGGTGATGATCGTCGGCGGTTCGACGATGTTGAACGCAATCGACGTGGCCGCGGCAAGGGTTCCCGATAAGGCGACGAGCGTGTATCCGGCGCCGGCCTTGTCGATCGAGAGGTTCGCGAACGTGGCGGCGCCGTTCACCGTCTGCTGGGTCGTCGTGCCGGCGAGCGTGCCGCCCGACGGATTGTTTCCGATCGCGAGCGTCACGGGCACGCCGGTGACGTTCACCGGACTGCCGAGCGCGTCCTGCGCCGCCACTTGGATCGGCGCCATCGTCCGGCCGACCGCAGTCGACGCCGGCTGCACCGCGAAGACCAGGACGAGCGGTGGCGTGGAAACGGTCACGAAATTCGAGATCCCGCTGAGACTCCCGTCACTGCCTTCCGCCCGGACGAAATACGCGACGTGCGCTCCGGCGGGCGGAGTGCGATCGAAGTACGTCGTGATCGGAATGCCCTCAGGAGTGATCGTTTGCGCCGGCAACTGGTCCGGCGGAGCGAACTCGCCTTCGAACGTGAATCGGTAGACGAAGTAACGTACCGGTCTGCCCAGGTGTGGCGCCTGCCAATCCAGCCGGACTGGAACGTTACCGCCCTGGCTCGCGCACGCCTCGCCAGATCCCGTGGTCGAACACCCGCTCAGCGCCGTTGGCGGCGTCGGTGGCGGCGGCACATCGCTGTTCGCCGTCTGACCTTCCGACGCCAGCGCAGTTTCCAGGTCGAGTTCGGCGACCGGTTCGTTCGCCGCGCCGACGTCAAGATCGCCGCCGCCGAAGGCGCCGCGGCCGATGTCGCCACGGCCGATGTCGCCGCGGCCAATGTCGCCGCGGCCGATGTCGCCGCGGCCGATATCGCCGCGGCCAATGTCACCGCGACCGATATCACCACGGCCGATGTCGCCACGACCGATGTCGCCGCGACCGATATCACCGCGGCCGACGTCGAGCGACATCGGACCCACCGCCCTGCGCCCCAGCCTGTCGGTGAAATAGCCGCCGACATTTCGCCGGCCGCCGAGCTGATCGAGGCGTAGCGTCGCCCAGTCGTTGGGCGAGGCCTTCAGCTCCGGATGCGCGACGCTGCCGTCGATGTCGCCGTTGAAGTTGACGTCCTGGGAGAACGCCGTTTCGAACACGACGCCGTTCGCGTTCCAGTCGATCGGGCCGAGGACACTGGTCGCGTCGATTCGAACCATCCCGCCGCGGCCGTCTGGGCGATGCAGGTCGTCCACCTCGGCCTGCGTCAGATCGGAGCCGTCGCAATGCTTCAACGCGGCGGCGCCGACGTTCTTGAGATAGCTCGCGGACTTCGGCGCGTACCAGCCGGTGCGGTACCGCTGCGAGCCCAGCGGATCCTCGACCAGCGAGAACTCGCTGATCGCCTTGTTCACTTCGCGCGAGAAGTCCATGCGTGGAATGCCGCTCGTGTCGGGCAAACCGCGCAGCTGAAACAAGTAGTTCATCACGCTCAAGTAGTTCGGCTTGCAGTTGGGCTCGCGCGGCACCTGCGGCGCGCCCGCGTGCGTCAGCTCGAAGGTGTGACCCCATTCGTGCATCACCGTCGAACCCTGCATGAACGCGCTTCCGACCGGATTACCGTCGGCGTCGTCGAAGTGGCCGAGCGTCACGAGGAGATCGCCGCCCGGGAAGTCGGCAACGCCGGAGCTCGTCCTCGGGACGTGGAAGTCGCGGTTCGTATCCTGGCAGACGAAATCGGAGGTGCCGTCCGGATTGAGACACGGCGCCACCGGCATCCCGACCGAATGCGCGAAGAACACGTAGCGGAACATGTCCTTCCGGTTCCGATCGAATCCGAGAAGCTCGTCTCTCAGAAAGCGGAAGCCGGTCTTCCAGCCGACCGTGCCTGGATAGCGCGGGTACTGCCCCGGCATCTGGTCGGTCGGACATTCCGTGAGTTGGCCGGTGACCGGATCGGGACACGCCATTCGCTCCGAAATGAATTTGCCGCCGCGAGCCAGCGCCGCAGGAATGATGTACGGATTTGGAGGACTGGTCTGGTAGTTGTTGCCGACGTCGAAGTGCACCTTGACCGGAGTAGGTGCGTTGGCAAGGGCGTCGCCGACCATTGTCAGCGCTTCTTGCGGCGGAAGATGCGTGTGCGGCGGCTTGGCGACCCCGCCGTAAGTCGTTCCCGGCCCGGCGAACATGTAGCCGATCTCGGCGAACACGTCCTTCACCGTCGGATCCGCGCCCATCGCATGGAGATTCGGCAGCGGCTGATTGTTCGGATTGAACAGGGTCGTGGGCGAGCTCTCCCAGATGTCCAACAGCCCGTCACCGTCCGTATCCTGAACGGTCGTGCTGAAAATGATCGCGCTGAAAACGAGGCAGTCGGACAACAGTCCGTTGCGGTCGACTCTGACCACGGCCGAATCGGCGCCGGGCATCAGCGGCAGGCCGGTGAACGTCGGATTGTCCCACTTGAAGCCGTCGGCGCCAGTGAACGGATTGATGGGGACCAGCGGCGTGCCGTTGAAGAAGACCTTTTCAGAGAGGCGACGGCTGCCGTCGCCGACGATGTGCGTCATCTTGGCGACGGGGGTGGCCGTCGAGGCCTGATAGAAGCCCCGCACCGGCTGAACCATCGAGTCGAACATCCGCTTCGTGTGGCCGCCGTCGTAGATCACGATCGATTTCAGAGGCAGCCGCGGATCGCGGTAGACGATCACCAGGCTGGCGCCAAACGCGCGCGGACCGATCTCGTTCGGCTGCTCGCGATCATCTTCGTCGTCGTCGTTCCAGTACCTGTGACCGGAATCCGGCACGCGAATCGAGTGCGATCCGTTGATGCCGATCTTGCCGTTGGCTTTGACCGGGAGAAATCTCAGCACGTCGGCGCGGTACGTGACCATCCGGCGCGTGCCGCGCCACAGGAAGGTCCAGCACGGCGGAGTGGCCTGCTCCCAGTTGAGCGCCTTCGCGAACGAGTTGTTGCCCGGACCAAGATCGTTGCCGCGGAACCGGGCGTGATCGATGCCCGACCATTGCTCCCGTTCCGCGGTCTGGACGTAGAGAAATGCCGACAGCACGTCGACATTGTCTTCGTCGACGCCGCTCATCACGATCGTGCCGGTCGCGTTCCCGTTGACCCCCTTGCGCCAGAGGCTCGTCCCGCGAACGACGTAGTCACCGGTGACGAAGTAGTTCTTGAAGAATGTGAGCGGTTCCTGCGCTTGCGCCGGCGTCGCCGCGAGGAAGACAAGAGCGCCCAGAGCCAACGCGATGTTGCCTTTGATCCTCGACATCATTCCCTCCACGGCGGCCCGACGCGCAGACGTTCCCTGGCTCGCCGGACGCGGGTCAGTTAGCTCTTCTGTTCGGAAGGACCAAATTATGCTTTAGTGCATCATCGAGTCGCAAGACCCGTCGCGCAGCGATCGTTTCGGGCAGCGGCCACCAGCCATACCGATCGCTGAGCAGCACGATGACGTTCGAGCGCAGCGTCGTCTGCCGGTAGAGCGAGCGCAGACGGGGAAGACCTCACGATGGAAGTGATCGCGCTCCGCTTTCAAGTCAGCGAACGCGGGTCTGACAAAGATGCGGAACGTCTCGGGGAGCGGAAGATCATTCCCTGAATGACGCGCCGCAATTCCGCTGAGCGCGAAGGCTTCAGCCGAGCGCTGGCGCGGCGATCACCTATCGCTCGACTGAACCCTTCGCGCGACATCGTTTAAATGACGCCGCAGTCATCGCCGTCCTCCCCGTTCGTGCGGCACCGTGACCGTGACGCGGGACGTGGCGCCGGCGTTGCCGGCTGCGTCCGTGCATCCGACGGTGATGGTGTAGATGCGACCGTTGCCCTCGCCGATCCGCTCCGCGCGCAGGTTCGCCGTCAGTGCCCCGGTCTTCACGATGTCGTTCGGCCTGTCGTCTTCCCCGGGCCTCGTGTCCGGTTCGTTGCTCGTGATGGAGACGATCGCGCATGCCGCCGTCGAAACGGCGTCGCTTGCCCGTGCGGTGACGACAACCGGAACCAGCTTGTGATTCGGCGGGTGCAAGACCGACGGCGTCACCGTCAGCGTCGGCGCGGACGGCGGTGTCGTGTCGCGGACGGTGACAACGAACGATCCCGTTCCGACATTTCCGCTGGCATCCCGGGCCGAGCACGCCACGCTGGTGTTCCCGAGTCTGAACGTCGATCCCGAGGCCGGCGTACAAATCACCGCCACGTTGCCGTCGACGTTGTCCCGCGCCGTCGGCGCGAACGTCACGATGCTTCCGTTCGGGCCGGTCGCTTCGGCGACGATGTCGATGAGCCCGGAGAGTACCGGCGCCTCGTGGTCGGCGACCGTGGCGGAAAACAACAGCGCGGTGTCGTTCGCCACCACACCGGCGTTCGCACTCCACGCGATGAACTGCTGCGTCGCGAGGCCGCCGGCATCGCGGATGCCGATCGTCGCCGCCGCTCCGCGGCTTGCCGCATTGCCCTCTCCAAGATCGACGGTCTTGTACTGAAACACCAGACTGTTGGTCTCTTCCGAGAGAATGATCTGGAACGTCACCGGACTCGGCGACCCGGTCGGATACGCGTCGTTCCACTGCACGACGAAACGGCGGCTGCCGGCTGCGCCCAACGTCTGGTAGAACACGGCGCCGCTCCCCGCCTGCTCGAACGTGAGGTCCGACCAGAGCGGAAACGCGCCCGCGAGATCGTTGGGCGTCGCGGTGCTGGCGAGGTCGACGTTGGCGAAGTCCACCAGGCCGGTGCATGCGCCGGCATCCTGGACGAAATACAGCGCCCCGTTCGAGCTCGCGCACACGACGCTGTAGGTCCTCCCGTAGAAGCGAAACGGAAACGGCAGCGTGAGCGGCGCGGTCGCGTCGTCGGCGCCGCGCAGGATGCTCGCGGCCCCGCCCGAGCCGGCGACATCGACGAAGCTGTAGACAATTGCATCGGTTGCCGTGTAGCCGCCGCGATCGGGTCCGCGGGTCGTGGCGCGTCCTGGTGCCGCGAGCAAAAGCAGCACGATCGCCAGCGCCGCGCGCTCTACGCGACTGAGCAAGAGTTGTCGATGCCTCATTGTCGTCACCACGAGCTCTGCTTGATGCGGAACACCTGTCCGCCGAACGAAATCGTTGCGTACCGATAGGTCGCAATCAGCGAATCGAACTGCGCGACCGCGTACGGCAGCGTGAAGACGTTGTTGACCGGCCCGAAGAGGTTGCCGAGGGCGACGAAGTCAGGATGATCGGTGCCGACGTCAGGCGTGCACCCGACCGCCGACCGCGATCCAGACAACGCGTTCGATCCGCCGCCGGCGTGCGCGAACAGGATGCCGTATGCGCCGAGACTGAACGCGCAGGGCGCGCCGGTCTCGGTCACCGTGAACGTCTGGTTCTCGACCTGAATGACGCCAACGCGCGTCGTCGCGAACGGATTCACATCGACCGTGAACGCCACCGTGCCGCTGCCGGACGCTGGAGACGAATTCACGGTCACCCAGCTCACAAAGCTCCTGACGTTCGGCGTGCAACTGGGGGCGCTCGCGGTGAGCGTGAACGAATCGGACGCGCCGCCGGCGGCAACCGTGACGCCCGTCGGACTGAGCGTGTACGAGCAGGGCGCCGCCGCCTGATTGACCGTGTAGATCTGTCCGGCGATGGTCAACGTTCCGGATCGCGGCGCCGGCAGCGGATTGGCCTGCGCGACGAAGTGAACATCGGCCGTGCCAGCGGATCCCGACGATGAGATCGTCAACCACGCCGGAGTGTTCGTGGCCGCGGTCCACGAACACACGGCCGGAGCGACGACGCCGACCGAGCCGGCGCCGCCGCCGGCTGGCGCCGCGCCAGTCGACGACTGGAGGTTGAAGAAACACGTCGTGCCAGCCTGCGCGATCGCGATGCTCTGACCGCCGATCGTCAGGTTCGCACCGCGACCCGTCGGCGACGCCGCGTTCGAGCTCACCGTCACGCCGACCAGGCCGTTGCCGGTGCCGGATCCGGGCGAGACGGAGATCCACGGCTGATCGCTCGACGCGCTCCACGTGCAGTTCGATCCGTTGGTGATAATGCCGATCGTGCCGGCGCCACCCGCCGATCCGTACGGACTGCCGAGCGCCGACGTGTCCAGGGTGATGGTGCACGGCGCCGCTTCCTGCGTGATCTGGAACGGCTGCCCACCGATGACGAGCGTGCCGCTTCGCGCGTTCGTGGCATTGTTGGGCGCGACTGAATACACGAGCGTGCCTGAACCGGCGCCGGATCCACCGGAGGTCACGTTGATCCAGTTTGGAGACGGCGCCGTGCCATACGTGCATGCCACCGGCGTCGTGACGTCAATCGAGCCGACGCCGCCAGCGGCAGGATACGCGGCGCTCGATGAGCTCAAGCCTACGCTGCACGCAATGCCGGCCTGGTCCACGTTGAACGCCTTGCCAGCAATCGTCGCCGTCAGCGTTCGCGAATTCGGATCCGGGTTCGGCGGAATCGTGATCGAAACCGTCTTGCTGCCGAAGCCGCTGGACGGCGTCACGCTGAGCCCCGTCGCCGTCCACGCACACCGTGCGCCAGACGCATTGATCGTAATCGAGGCCGACCCACCCGCGGCCGTCGCCGTCATGCTCGCCGGCGTGAGGGTGAAGCCGCAGGTGACACCGAACTGCGTGATCGCGAATGTCTGACCGGCGACGGTGATACTGCCCGTGCGCGTCGCGCCGGTGTTGGCGACAACCGAGAAGCGGACGATGCCCGAGCCGGAGCCGCTCGCACCGGACGTGATGCTTATCCAGGTGGGATCGGACACCGTGGCCGTCCATCCGCACGCGGCACCGGCCGCGACGTTGAAGCTGCCGCTGCCGCCGGCTGCAGGAACGGTGCTCGACGTCGGATTGAGCGTGAAGGCGCACGGGGGCGGTGTCGCCACGGTGACGACGACCTGCGTCGCATCGAACTGATTCGTCGAGGTCGGAGCGCTGACGCCGATCAGGCCGACATACGTTCCCGTGGCCACGCCAGCGAGATTTAGATTGAGAGCCACGCTCGACGGCGTCGTGCCGCCGCTGGACGACAACGACGCGCCGGGCACGCCTCCGACGGAAAGCTGGAAGCCGTGTGCGCCGCTCGTTGTGGTGACCGAAACCGGGAATGCTGCCGGGTTCGGCGATCCGACCTCGTAGTAGACCTGAATCGGTTTCGGCCCGACGTTGACCGCCGGCGCTTCGCCCGCCGCATTGTCGATTGTCAGGTTGTAGCCTTTGAACAGCGAGCTGCCGCCGCCATTCGCGGTGAATCGCATGCGGAAGTGGCCGGCGGCCGTCGGCGTGCCGACCAGCGCGCCCGCGGCATTGATCGACAGTCCTGGCGGCAGATCCGAATTCGGCAGCAGCTGAATCGAGAACGGCGGGACGCCCGCCCCGGCCGGCGCGATAGCGGCAGAGTACGGCTGTCCGACGACGCCTGACGGCAGCGAGTCCGGGGACGTGACGGCGAACGGCGAGACGCCGATGTTGAGCAGCACGTGCACGCTCTGACCGCCTGAATCGTTCGCGATCAAATCGATGACGAACTGGCCGGGACTTGTCGGAGTTCCGGCGATCCCGTTCGGGACGCCGTCAGCGCCTGGGACGATCGCCAGGCCTGCAGGCAGCGCCGAACCGGGCGCCACGCTGAACGTGAACGGCGCCGTTCCGCCCCGCAGAACTCCGTCAAGCCCGAAGATGCTGTACGGAACGCCGACGGATGCGTCGAAGAACGTGATGCCTCCATTAAATGCGCTCAGCAGCGGTACCGCGGCGCCCGCGGCGCCGACCGGTAACGTCAGCGTGATTCCTGAGAACCTGTTTCCGTTCGCGTCCGTGACGATGGGCGACACGAGGTAGTTGCCGACCGATGGCGGTGTGCCAGACAGCACGCCGGCTGCGCTCAGCGACAGCCACGACGGCAGCGGAATGAACGGTGATTCGCTGAAAGTGTACGGCGGCAACCCGCCGGCCGCCTTCAACCCGAACGAGTACGCGCTGCCGACGCGGCCGGCCGGCAGATCGAGAACCTGCAGGATTCCGATTCGCGGCGACACGATCTGAATCGGCGTTACGTTCCACGTGAACGTGTGATCGGCGCTGTTCGCCGGATTCGCATCGTCGGTCGCGCGCAGCGTGTAGACGAAGGTGCCGGCTGCGCTGGG
>DAIUKO010000178.1:0-15135 GCA_036848175.1 Vicinamibacterales bacterium
CTCGATGGCCGACACGCTGCCGGTCGATCTCGCCGTCGATCTGCTGACGAAGCTGCTGACCGAGCGCGGTCTGAAACCGAAAATCCCGTCCAAACGTTGAGGCGCCTGCGCGACGCACGAAACCACGAAACTGCGAAACCGCGAAACCGCGAAACCACGAAACTGCGAAACCACGAAAAACAAATTGGGCTGATGAAAACGATCACCGGAGTCGGTTGTCTCGTGTTGATCGCCTTCGGGTGGTTGGCTGCGTCCGGCGCCCCCGGCGGCGTGCCGCAGGCGCCAGCGAGCAACCTGCCACCGGTCGACTACTCACTGACCGCAGACTCGCAGCCGCAGCCGGACACTCCGAAAGGCACGCTGACGAAACACGTCCTCGCTCCCGGAAAATTCTTTCCGGGCACGCCGCACAACTATCAGGTCTACGTGCCCGCTCAGTACGATGCGAGCCGGCCCATCGCCTTCATGATCTTCCTGGACGGCAGCGGCTATGCGGGCAACAACGTCCGTGTGCCCGTCGTCCTCGACAACCTGATCGCCAAACACGACCTGCCGCCGATGATCGCGATGTTCATCGATCCGGGCGTGATGCCGGCGCTCAACGACCAGGCGCAGAACCGCTACGAGCGCATCTTCGAGTACGACTCGCTGACGCCGCGCTTCGCGAACTTTCTCGTCGAAGAACTGATTCCCGAGGTTGCGAAGCGCTACAACCTGTCGACGGATCCGAACGATCATGGCATCGCCGGCAGCAGCACCGGCGGCGTCGGCGCGTTCGTCGCCGCGTGGAACCGTCCCGATCGATTCCGCCGCGTCATCACCTGGGTCGGCAGCTTCGGAAACTTTCGCGGCGCCGATAGGCTGCCCGGATTGATCCGCCGCACCGAGCCGCGGCCGATTCGCGTCTTCATGCAGACCGGCCGGCAGGATCTCGTCAACTACGCCGGCAGCTGGTACGTCGAAAATCCGCGAATGGCGGCGGCGCTCGAGTTCGCTGGCAACGACGTGAAGATCGAGGTCGGCGAGGACGGTCACAGCAACCGGCACGGCGCGTCGATCCTCCCTGACACGCTGCGCTGGCTGTGGCGCGATTACCCGCAGCCGATCACGGTGAAAGAGCCGCCGCCCGGATCGGGCCGTGGACTGTTTGCGCAGCTCGTTCCCCGTCGCGAGCTGAGTGCGCCGCCTCCGCCGGTCAATCCGCCGGCTGCGGGACCGGGACGCGGCGCGGGCCCTCGGGGCGCCGTCTACGCGTTGATCTCGCGCGACAAGTTGTGGCAGCAGGTCGGCGAGACCTATGCGTCCGCGGCCAGTCCGGCGGTCGACAGGGACGGCAACGTCTTCTTCGCCGATCCCGCGAGCAATAAAATCTACAAGGCGGCCAGCAGCGGCGCGGTCACGACTTTCAAAGAGAACACGCGCGGGGCCCGCGCGCTGCGTGTCGGCGCCGACAATCGTCTGTATGCGACGCAGCTTTCCGCGAAGCGAATCGTCTCGTACGGTCTCGGTGCGACGTCCGCCGGAGGCCCCGAAGGGGCTGGAGGCGGTGGAAACAAGACCGAGAAGGTCGTCGCCGAGAACATTCAGGCCAACGATCTCGCGCTCACCCGGGCCGGCGCGATCTATTTCGTCGACACGGCGCAGAAGACGGTCGGCCTCATCGACGCCACCGGCCGGCGCCGTATGGTCTACAACGGCGGCGAGATCATGAGTCCGACGGCGCTCACGCTCACGCCCGATCAGGCGATGCTCCTCGTTGCCGACAGCATGGACCGCTATCAGTGGTCGTTCCAGATCGCCGCGGACGGATCGCTCGTCAACGGCGAGCCGTTCCAGCGGCTCGAGATGCCAGAAGAAGGGTTGTTCAGCGGCGTCGGCGGTCTCACCGTCGACACGCTCGGATACCTGTGGGCGACGAGCGCGATGGGCATTCAAGTCTGCGAGCAGCCCGGCCGCTGCACGAACATCCTCAACAAGCCGGAATTCACCACGACACCGATCACCGACATCGCGTTCGGAGGACCGGGCCGCACGTGGTTGTACGTGACGCAAGGCGGCAAGGTGTTTCGTCGAGAGACGAAACGCACCGGCGTCGTCGCATGGGAACCCGTCAAACCGCCGCAGCCAGGATTGTGAATCGAACAGCCACCGCGCTGATCGTCATCGCGCTCATCGCTGCGGTCGTGCGCGCGCAGGACGCCGCAAGGACGGTGGCGGACGGCGTCTACACCGACACGCAGGCGGCACGCGGCGCGGCCGTCTTCGAGACGGCGTGCGCCGGCTGCCATCGCGGCGATCTCAGCGGCAATACCGGACCCGCGCTCAAGGACCAGCGCTTCGCGCGTCAATTTGCCGGAAAGGATCTGAAGGCGCTCTTCACGAAGACGGCGACGACGATGCCGCGGAACGCGCCGGCGAGCCTCGGCGACAATGTCTATCTCGACATCGTCGCGCACGTGTTGAAAGAGAACGGATTTCCCGCCGGCTCGCAGGAGCTGACCGCCGACGCGCTCGACAGCATCCGCGTGCTGCCGGGACGGCCGAAGCCGCGTCCGCCAGTCGGCGATTTCTCGTACGTCGAAGTGGTCGGCTGCCTGACCGCCGGACCTCAGCACACGTGGCTGCTGACGAAGGCCAGCGCGCCGGTCTCGGCCGCGGCCACGTCGGCGCCGGCGGCGGCGGAGGCGACCGAGAAGCCGCTCGGCTCCGAGACATTTCATCTGCTCGATGCGATCGCCTACGCACCCGAGGGTCATCGAGGCCAGAAGATGTACGTCAGGGGTCTGCTGATCAAACTACCCGACGAGCAGCGCATCACGATCAGCGCCTTCGAAATGGTCTCCCCGACCTGTTCGAACTAGGCCGATGCGGTTTCTGGCCGGTCTGGTTCTGATCGGCGCCGCGATCGGCGCCGCTGGTCAACCCTCGCCGCAGCAACGTTATCTCTACGTTGCGCTTCCCGGATCGGACGATGCGGATGGCGATCGGTCGGTGCGGATTCTCGTCTTCGACATCGCGCACGCGCATCGGTTCGTCAGACGGATTTCACTGTGGCCTGCCTCGCAAGCCGACGACGCGGAGGTCGTGAGAGGCACCGCGGCACACGTTCGGAGCGGACGCTTCTACATCAGCACGACGAAGCGGCTCGCGGCGATCGATCTCAAAACCGACACGGTGGTCTGGGAGAAGCGCTACGAAGATCACTGCTGCGACCGGATCGACGTCGCTCCCGACGGCCGGACGATTTACGCGCCCGGCTTCGGCCGCGCGAAATGGTTCGTCGTCAATGCGGCGACCGGCGATCTGCGTGCGAGCGTGGGCGTGACCGGCTGGCCGCGTCAGACGGTGTATTCGCGCGACGGCGCACGCGCCTATCTGGGCGCGTGGGATTCGCCGACGCTCGCGATCGCGGACGCGAGTCGGCACGAGATCGTCAAGACGGTCGGGCCCTTCAGCGCGTCGCTCTGCCCCTTCACCGTGAACGCGAGGGGAACGCTGGTCTTCGCCAACGTCGATGGCCTCGTCGGGTTCGAGGTCGGCGATCTGCAGACCGGCCTGATTCTCGATCGCGTGGCGGCCCCCGGCTACGACAAGGACGCCGCCGCTCGATACGAATGCCCGAGCCACGGCATCGCATTCACGCCGGACGAGCGCGAGCTGTGGGTGGCCGACGGCGTGCAGAATCGCGTGCACGTCTTCGACGCCCGCGAGTATCCTCCTGTCGCGCGCGCCTCGATCGATCTGACGGCGCAACCGCGGTGGATTGCCTTCAGCGCCGACGGCCAGTATGCGTACGCGTCAACCGGCGACGTCATCAGCGCGGGGGCGAAGAGAATCGTGGGTGCGCTCAGTGACCAGGCTGGCCTGAGAGTAACGAGCGAGAACTTCCTGGAGATCGCGCTCGCAAAGGATCAATGACCATGCGCCAAACAATGACTGTCGTGCTCGCCGCGCTGTCGGCGATCATGGCCGGACTCGCGCACGAGCAATCCGCCTCGCCGCCGGGAGCTCCAGTTCCCGCGGCGCTCCAACACTACCGTCCCGTCACCGCGGAGCGGCTGCTGAAGCCTGATGACGGCAGTTGGCTGATGGTCCGCCGGACCTACGACGGTTGGGGTTACAGCCCGCTGGACGAGATCACCGCGAGCAACGTCGCCAGGCTGCAGCCGGTGTGGGGATTCTCGACCGGCGTCTCGAGCGGCCACGAGGCGGCGCCGATCGTCAACGACGGGGTGATGTTCGTCGCGACGCCCGGCAATCAGGTGATCGCGCTCGACGCGCGCAGCGGCCGGCAGCTCTGGCGGTACCGGCGGCCGATGGCTGATGACGTCCTGCATCCGCATCCGACCAGCCGCGGCGTCGCGCTCTTCGGCGACAAGGTGTTCTTCGCGGCAGCGGAGTCGGTACTCGTGGCGCTCGACGCGCGAACCGGCAAGGAAATCTGGACGACGAAAGTCGCGGACAACAAGAGCGCGTACTACATGTCGCTCGCGCCGCTCGTCGCCAACGGCAAGGTGATGGTCGGCACGTCCGGCGGCGAATTCGGCATCCGCGGCTTTGTCGCCGGCTTCGACATCGAGAGCGGCAAGGAGGCGTGGCGCGTCTACACGATTCCGGCGCCGGGCGAGCCGGGCAGCGAGACGTGGCCCGCCGGCGGCGATCAGTGGAAGACCGGCGGCGGATCGATCTGGGTGACCGGCAACTACGATCCGGAAACCAACCTCGCGTACTGGGGAACGGGCAACGGCGGACCGTGGATGGGCGATCAGCGGCCCGGCGACAATCTCTACACCTCGTCGACGATCGCCATCGACGTGACGACGGGCGCGATCAAGGGCTATCACCAGTACCATCCGAACGACTCGTGGGACTGGGACGAAGTGTCGCCGCCGATTCTCGTCGACTACCAGCGCAACGGGCGAACGATCAAGGGCTTGATCGATGTGGCGCGCGACGGCTACATCTGGTTTCTCGAGCGCACCAAGGGCCCGATCAGATTCGTCGAGGGAACGCCGTTCGTGAAGCAGAACGTCTTCAAGAGCCTCGACCCGAAAACCGGACGGCCCGAGATCGATCCGGAACACAAGCCGGGCACGGGCAAGCGCGCAGAATTCTGTCCATCGGTCTCCGGCGGGAAGAACTGGCCGCCGATCGCGTTCAGTCCGAAGACGCGGATGATCTACATTCCGGCCAACGACAACTGGTGCTCGTCGCTCGTCGGCGCGAAGCTGACTCCGTACGTCCCGGGCTCGCGCTACACGGCGACATCGGGCGGCGGATCGTCGATCGTGCCGGGCACCGATCACATCGGTGAAGTGCAGGCCTGGAACGTCGACACCGGCAAGCGGGTGTGGACGCATCCGTACGCGATGTCGCCGAACTGGGGACCGATGCTCGCGACCGGCGGCGGCCTCGTGTTCAGCGGCGGGACCAACGATCGCAAGTTCCACGCATTCGACGCCGCCACCGGCAAGCTGCTCTGGGAATTTCCAACGAACTCGGGCATCGTCGGCCAGCCGTCTTCGTTCAGCGTGGATGGCAAGCAGTACATCGCCGTCCAGTCGGGATGGGGCGTCGACGCGCAGAAGATGCAGACCGCTCTCAACCGTGCGTCGCCCGGCAACTATCCCGACGTACCCGAGGGCGGCGTGATCTGGGTATTCGCGGTGAAATAATTAGCGGCGCTGAATCAGCACGAAGGACACAAAGGACACGAAGGACACAAAGAACACAAAGAAAAATTCTAAAGAGTCTTTTGTGTCCTCTGTGCCCTTTGTGTCCTTGGTGTCCTTGGTGTCCTTTGTGTTCCCCGGCGTTGCGAATTAGCTAAGCCGGGTCTTCTGATTTCGCGTTCAGCCGTTCGAAGATCTCGAGCTCCTTGTCGGCGAGCGCTTGCTGCCCCGTGCGTTGATAGGCCTGCGCCAGACGATAGTGCGCCTGCGCGACATCGGGCTCGAGCTGGATTGCGCGCTGCAGTGCGGCAATCGCTTCTTTGTAGCGTCGATCGTCCGACAGCAGGATTCCAAGCTGCAGGAAGGCTTTCGCGAACGTGCGATCGAGCGCGACCGCCTGCTTGAGGAGCGCTTCGACACGCCGCATCTCGGCGGGCTGCGGCGGCGACGGCTGTCCTTTCCAGAGGTTCATCGCGTAGTAGTACTGAGCCTGCGCGTTCTGCGGATGCGCTTTGGCGAAACCGGTCAGGCGTTTCGTGATCTCGCCGGCCGACGCCGGCGCGACGCCGTACATCTCGCCGAGAAACTGGTACGGGCGCGGATCCGAAGGCGCGAGATCCGCGGCGGTGCAAAACGACTTGACCGCGTCTTCGTACTGACCGCGGGAATACTGCGCGATCCCCGCGCCCACGTGCAGCCGCGCCGACTGCGGATGGCGTTCGAGGCCGGCTGCGAAGACCTGCGCCGCCTCCTCGTAGGCGTGAAGCTGCAGTAAGTTGTTGCCCCAGTCGAACAAGTGCTCCTCGCTCGGCTCCATGTGCGCCGCGCGCTGATACTCGTCGGCGGCGCCGACGAAGTTGTCGGCGCGCTCGTAGACGTTGCCAAGGAGGTTGTGGAGCTCCGCCGTGTCCCTGGCGGCAATCATCCGCTCGATCTGCGCGCGCGCGTCGTTGAGTTGGCCCGTCTCGAGCAGCGCGAGCGCGAGATCGTGACCGCTGTCGTAGTGAGTGGGATCGATGGCGCAGGCGCGCTTCAGGTGAGGAAGGGCCGCATCGAGCTTTCCCTTCTGCACGTAGAACGATGCGAGCTGGTACTGGGCGTCGAAGCTGTCGGGACTGCGCCGCGCCGCGTCCGTGAGCCGCCGCTCGATGGCGGCGGACTCAGCGGACGTCGGAGACGCAGGCTTACGTGGTTGTTGTGCGCCGGCACTCTCCGCTCGCACCGTCAGTGCGAGCACGAACGCCACGAGAAACCAGCGACACCTCACCTACCAATAGAACTTCGCACCGAGCTGCACCTGTCGCGGCAGATTGCGCATGCCGGTGATGCTCGCGAAGTTTCTCGCGTCGTTGAAGTTCAACGAGCCCGGCAGATTGAACGCCGCCGTGTTCGTGAGGTTGAAGATCTCGACCCGAACCTCGAACTGGTTCTCCGCGCGGAGCCGGAACTGCCGCGCGAAGCCCATGTCGAGCTGGCGCAGCGGCGGGCCGGTGACCTGGCTGCGAGTGCCGCCGAGCGGACTGAAATCAGTCTGACCGATCGTCGTCACCGGCGCCGGATCCTTGAATGCCGCCGGGTTGTAGAACTGATCGACGTTGTGAGCGCCCGCGTATGGATCGCCAACGACCAGCGCGTAGCAGCCGTTGCCGGCTCCACCCGTGCCGCTGCCGGCTGCAGTCGTCACGGTGCAGGTGATCGTCTGCGCCTGGCCGCTGTAGAGCGACAGCACCCAGTTGGTCCGCCAGCCGCCCAGCCACGGGCCCGAACCGGGCAGGTCGTAGTTGCCGCTGAAGACGAACGCATGCTTCGTGTGGAAGCCGGAGAGTCCGATGTCGTTCTTGAGATCGAAGCCGGCCAGATCCGGTCCACGAAGTCCGCCGACGCCGCCGCCTGACAGCGAGTCGCCGGCGTTGGTCTTCGAATCGCTCAGCGTGTAGCTGAGCAGGAACTGCAGGCCTTTATGGTACCGCCGAATGAACTTGGTCTGCAGCGAGTCGTACGAGCTGACGCCGACCGTCCGCACCCAGAGCGAGCCGCGCGCGAAGTCGGGCCAGGTCACGTACGGCTGCGGGTTGGTCCCCGGCGGCAGCAGCTGCGTCACGTTGTTCATGCCGGTGAAGGTTTCGAGGTGGTTGCCTCTCGTGCCGACGTATCCGACCTCCACCGAATGGTTCTCCATGATTTCCGTCTGGAGCGTCACGTTGTAGTTCTGATATCGGGGCGTCTTGTAGTCGAACTCGACGCCGCGCAGTGTGAGGCCGTTGGCGTTCACGTTCACCGGATCCAGGACCACCCGGTCGCGCGCGTTGAGGCCGACGAGCGATCCGTCCGGCAGCCGGTTGGGGACGGTATCGCTCGGCGCGTTGTAGATGAGCGTGAACTGGAACGGATAGTTGTAGCCGAGGCTCGGGTTGCCGCCGCGATTCTCGAACGCCCCGTAGAAGACCCCGTACCCTGAACGCAGTACCGTCTTCGGCGAGAGCTCGTAGGCGGCATCGACGCGCGGCGCAAAGTTGTTCTTTGGCATCGTGCCGAGACCGCTGCCGAACTCGTCGGTGTACACCAGCTGGATGCCATCCTTCGCGAGGTTGCTGACGAAGCTCGGAGAAAGCGCCTTGTTCTGCCAGACCGCGGGAATCAGGTAGCGCGACGGCGAGCCTGGCACCATGTTGGACTGTTCGCTTTGGTTTTCCTGTTCACGGCTGAACCAGTCCCAGCGCAGGCCGTAATTGACGGTGAGCTTGGACGTCGCGTGCCAGCTGTCCTGCGCGTAGGCGCCGTGGTAGGTCTTGAACGCGTCCACCGATCCGAACGGCGACGCGCGGAGCACGGTCAGCCCACCGAGGAAATCGACGCCGCCGGGCACGGTTGACGGAATCTGGTTGAGCAGCATCTGCGCTCGTGCCGTGCTGTTGTCGGTCTGGTTCACGAGCGACGTGTAGCCGCCGCCGAAGTTGTATTCGCCGCGCGCGTACGGCGGCTGCGTCGAGCCGAAGAAGATGTGCTGGTACATGTAGCCGCCCTTGAAGGCGTGCGACTTGTACACCTTGGTCAGGTTGTCGCTGAACTGCGCCGTGTTGCTGAACCGCTCGCTCACCACCCAGCTGGCGTGCCCCAGATCGCTGAGGTTGCCGATCTGCAGCAACGGCAGGCCGCCGTTCCCGGTCTGCTGCGGAATGCCGAGAATCCCGTACTTGGCCGGCACGTTGCTGGTGTCGTCGCCGTTCGGCTGCAGCCGATAGGTGTGCTCGCGCCCGATGCCGAAGCGCGCTTCGTTGATCAATGTCGACGACAGCACGTGCGTGTGGCTGGCCGCGAAGCCGTTGACACGCACCTTCTCGTCGCCTTCGGAGAACCCGCCGCCGTCGCCGTCGCCGTCGAACGGCGACGGCCGCACCTTGTGGTTGTTCGAGAAGCTGTAGCGCGCGAAGAACCGATCGTTGCTGCTGAAGTTGTGATCGACGCGCACGTCGAACGCGTGCGTATCGTCGTTGTTATTGCGGTTGACCACGTAGTTGTTGTTCAAGCCCGCCTGATTCGGCGCGGGATAGAGGTTCATCAGCTTGATCGCGTCCGGGTTGAGACGGTTCGCTGGAATCTGGTTGCCGGGGAACGCGTCGCGCACGAAGCCGGTTCGCGCCGCCACGATGCCGGTCAACGGATCTACCTGCCCCGCCAGCAGCTGGCGCGTCGTCGCCGGATCGAAGATGGTCCCACGCGCGAAGCTGCGGCCGAGAATATCCGCGCCGACCGTGCCGCTCTGCAGCGCGATGAGATCGGCGAAATTCGTGAACCCGCTGCTGCGCTCGAGCGCCGTCGGGACCGATCTCACCCAGGTGCGTCCCGACGTGATCAGGCTGCCTTCGTAGTCCCCGAACCAGAACGTCTTCGACGCGATGATCGGCCCGCCGCCGGTCAGGCCGAACTGGTTCGACTTGTATTTGGCCTTGCCGATGCCGGCGCGCTCGGCGAAGAAGTCGTTGGAGTTCAGTGCGTCGTTGCGATTGAACTCCCAGACGCTGCCGCGCAGCCTGTTGGTGCCCGACTTCAACGTCGTGTTCAGCACCGCGCCGCCCGCGCGCCCGTACTCGGCGCTGAACGAGCTCGTGAGGATCTTGATCTCGTCGACCGCATCGATAGGCGGCTTGACGACGTAGGCGACACCGCTCAGGAAGTCGACGTTGCTCGTGTTGTTGTCGATGCCGTCGAGCAGGTAGTTGTTCTGCGCCGGCCGGACGCCGTTGGCCGCGAACATCAGCGGCGCGCGCGCGCCCGGCTGCGGCGGCACGACGCCGGTCGTCAGACGCGCGAGGACGGTGTAGTCGCGCCCGTTGATCGGCAGGTTTTCGATCGTGCCCGATTTCAGCGTCTCGCCAACCGTTCCCGATCCGGTTTGCAGCAGCGGCGATTGACCGGTGACCAGCACTTCTTCGCTGACGACGCCCGCCTGCAGCGTGAAGTCGATGCGGACGTTCTCGCCGATGCCGACGGCGAGTCCGCGCCGGATCCCTTTCCTGAACCCGGGGAAGTCGACTTCGATCGAGTAGTCGCCGGTGCGGATGGGCGTGAAGATGTACGTGCCATCCTGACGCGTCACCGTGGTGAGCGTGAGCGCCTGGCCTTCGTGCGTGATCGTCACCGTCGCGCCCGGCAGCACGCCGCCCGATTCGTCTTTGATGGTTCCGGAAAGAGTGCCCGTGTCGACCTGGGCACGTGCTGACGTGGAAAGTACTGCCGTCAAGGTGAGCGCCAACAAACAGCCCATGCCAGGTCCTGGCTGGATGCGCATCGCGTCCTCCCTCTCGACTGACCGCGCCAACGATCGCACGATTTGTCAGCGTGCAATCGAATACAAAAAAGTGAGGCTAGCTTGACCCCGATCGATTTGCAAGCCTATCCTCGACGCGAACGCGCGATTGCACGCGGACAGATCCACGCCAGTGAATCGGAAGCTCGTCATTTTCTCTCTCGGCGGCTCGCTCCTCATCACCGCCGTCTCGCCGTTTCACAAAAACATCGCGGGCGCCGACACCGCCATCGATTTTCGAGACATCGCCGCGTCTGCCGGAGTCACCGCGCGGACGATCATCGGCGGCGATCGCACCAAGCCATACATTCTCGAAACAACCGGCGGAGGGGTCGCGATTCTCGACTACGACGACGACGGATGGCCGGACATCTTTCTCGTCAACGGTTCAGATGCAAAAACGCCGGCGGCGGACGCGCCGCTCAGTCATCTGTATCGAAACAATAAGGGCGACGGCACCTTCACCGACGTCACCGACAAATCGGGCCTCACCGGCCGCGGCTGGGGACAAGGCGTCTGCGCCGGCGACTACGACAACGACGGCCACGTCGATCTGTTCGTCACCTATTACGGCGATCAAATTCTTTATCGCAACAACGGCGACGGCAGCTTCAGCGATGTCACCCGTCGGAGCGGACTCTCGCGTCCGAGCCCGCGCTGGAATACCGGATGCGCGTTTCTCGACTTCAACCGCGACGGCCGACTGGACCTCTTCGTCTCCGCGTATGTCGCGTACGCCGATGCGATGCGATACCCGCCCGGCAGCCGCGGCAACTGCAACTGGAAAGGTCTCGGCGTCATGTGCGGACCGCACGGTCTCGACGGATCGCACAACATGCTCTTCCGCGGCAACGAGGACGGCACCTTCACCGACGTGTCTGAACAAGCCGGGCTTCTGAAAGTTCGACCGGCCTTCGGATTCACGCCGCTCGTCCTCGACTACGACAACGACCGCTGGCCCGACGTCTACGTCGCGAACGATTCGAATGCCTCGTTCCTCTTCCACAACGATGGCCACGGCGCATTCAAGGACGTCGGCGTGCAGGCCGGCGTCGCGCTCACGGCCGATGGCCGAGCGCAGGCCGGCATGGGCGTGAGCGCCGCCGACTACGACCGCGACGGCTGGCTCGACATCGTCAAGACGAACTTCGACGACGACACGACGTCGCTGTATCGGAATCACGGCGACGGGACATTCGACGACACGACGGTCGCCGGTGGACTTGGTACGAACACTCGATATCTCGGCTGGGGGACGGGGTTCATCGACGTCGATCTCGACTCGTGGCCGGACATCTTCATCGTCAACGGCCATGTCTATCCGGAAGCGGATCGGATCGGCGGGCGGTACTCGTATCAACAGCCGAAGCTGCTCTACCGGAACCTTGGCAACGGCCGATTCGAGGACGTCTCGGTGCGCGCCGGAGCCGGTGTGGTCGCCAAAAGCGCGGCGCGCGGCGCCGCGTTCGGCGATTTGTTCAACACCGGCCAGCAGGACATCGTCGTGAACAACATGCACGATTCACCGGCGTTGCTGCGGAACTGTGCCTCGCCGCCGGGTCATGCGCTGGTCATGCAGCTCGTCGGCACGAAGTCGAACCGCAGCGCGATCGGCGCGCGCGTGACGGTCCATGTCGCGGGGCGGCGATTGATCGACGAGGTCCGGAGCGGCGGCAGCTTCTGCTCGCAGAACGATTTGCGGATCCACGTGGGTCTCGGCGGACAGACGCGTACGGAGCGCATCGACGTCGTGTGGCCGAGCGGCGCGACGGAGACGATGGCTGGAGTCGATGCGGATCAGCTGCTGGTCATCCGCGAAGGCGGCGGCATCGTGGAGCGAAAACCATTCGCGCGACGAGCCATCGCCGGCTGCGCGGCACCTTGATATCATTCGCGAGGGAGAACGCCGGGTGGACGACCCGCGATTTGGATGGCGGCGGCGAGATGCGCTCCGCATCATGGCGGCCTGCATGGCCGACTGGTGGCTCCCCCGGAATCTGTTCGCCCAACGACCGGCCTCGAAAAAACCCGAACGACGCGCCATCGTCGTGACCTTCGGCGGCGGCGTCCGCTACGAGGACACGCTCGCGCCGGAAGGCTGGGTCAACATTCCGCATCTGTCGTCCGAGCTCGTGCCGCAGGGGATCGTGTTTCCGGCGGCGCGGCATGAAGGACTGACCGGACATTTCAACTCCACGGGCGCGCTCGTCACCGGCAGCCGTCAGAACGTCGACGCGTACGGCAGCGAGCCGCCGGTCACGCCGACGATCTTCGAGCTGTTTCGAAAAGAGCGCGGCCTGCCGCCGGACGAAGCCTGGGTGATCGCCACCAACAAGAGCTTCGGCCTGATGGGCGGCAGCAAGCTGCGGCAGTTCGGCGATCCGTATTCGGCCAACGTCGTGCTGCCGAAGCAGCTGCTGATCAAGACGATCAAATCGGCGGTGAGCACCAATGCGGGTCCTGGCGTCGAGGATCGACAGGCGCTCGCCGAGCGGATGATGCTGGCGCTCGACGAAGGGTATGAAGGATTCGGCTGGAAGGTGTACGAATCCGGGCGCGCGCTCAGCGCCGAGCTGAGGGCGAGCCTGGCGAAATCGCTGCTCGACTACTTCAACGATCCGGCGGCCCCGACGAGCGGCGACGAGCTGACGTTCTTCATGACCAAAGAGATCATGAACCGCTTCGCGCCGTCGCTGCTGCTCGTGAATTTCTGGGACATCGACATCGCCCACTACGGCGCCTACTCGCTCTATCTCGATGCGATCCGGCGGACCGATCGACTCGTGCACGAATTGTGGCAGCACGCGCAGTCGCTGCCCTCGTACCGCGATCGCACCACGCTGCTGGTCGTGCCGGAGATGGGACGCGACAGCGACGTCGCCGGCAACGGCTTCGCCAACCATCGCAGCGGCGACGAGTCGTGCCGCCGCGTGTGGCTGGTGGCGCTCGGCGCCGGCGTGCCGACCGGCACCGGCACCGAGCGCCCGATCCGCACGATGGACGTCGCGCCGACGGTGGCGCAAATTCTCGGCTTCAAGATGCCGGAGTGCGAAGGCAAGCCGCTCATCGAGCTGGTCTGATGCAGTTCAACGCGGAACTGACCGGCGACGCCGCTGCCCTGGCGCGAACGCACAGCGAGCTCCTCGCTCGTCTGCCCGCGACGGTCAGCGCGTTCATCCTCGTCGAGCTTCAAAAGTGGCCGCTGCTCTTTCCGCCCGAGCAACAGTACCAGCGCGCGTTGCTGGACGTGCTGTCGCGGATACCCTCCAGCGAGTTGGACCAGTCGGCCGCGGGAATTGCGCGCATCGAAGCGGATGCCGGAGCCAGTCGGATCGGCGAGCGCAATCCGGCGCGATTCCAGGACGAGGCGCAGGCGGTGCTGCGCAAACGCGGACTCTTCGTGGCGTGGCGCACCGAAGTGGACGGGTTCTTCCAGAGAATCGATCCGGCGCTCGAGGCGCAGCTCTATCCTGCCGATGCGCCGCGCCGGCTGATCGTCCAGATCTACGGCCGCGAGATCGCGGTGCAGCGGGACAGGATGTGGAACCGGTTCAAGCGCACCGGCGCGCGCGTGCCGCTCGACCTCGGAGGCGCGACTGATGCCGGAGAATTTCTCGCCACGGTGTTTGGCGCTCCACGGAGTCGCGGCGCCGTCCCGCCGCTGTTGAACGCGGCATGGATCATCGAAGCGCACGACGCGCTTCACGCGCTCTGCGACAGCAAACCGAGCGACGCGCTGACCGGCCTGAGCTACGACCGTCTGCGCAGCTATCGCGATGATCTGACGCGCACGCTCAACGCCAAGATTCAAAGCGGCGTCGAAAGCCCGCAGGCGTTCGCGGCCTACGCACGCAGCCTCCGCATCACCCCTGCCCCCGGCGCGATGCTCCGTGCCGACGATGTACTCGTCGCATTCGTGCGCGACGTGCTGCTGACCGGCAACGGCACGATGATCGTCAACAACACGTTCGTCGAGTGGGCGGCCGCGCAGGCGCTCCGCCGCGCGCAGCCGCGCATGCTGGTGACGCGCTACGGCGTGCGCGACAAGCTGAAGCCGTTCAGCAGCATGATCATGTTCTCGCAGGCCCGTCCGACCGATCACCTCCCGGTCGTCCAGGATCCCGCGGGATCGTTCATCGATGTCGAGCAGTTGTCGTACTACGTGTGGGTCAACGCCGAAAAGAATCCCGCGTATCGCGGGAAGACGCTCTATCTGTTCCTCGCAGAAGGCGTCGACGAAATGCTGGCGATCGGGCCTGAGACGGGAACCGCGCCGGCGGCCAAGATGGCCCCGGCGCGGCTCGAAGACGTGTGCGCCACCATGGCGCGATGGCTGGACGTCCCGATCCCCGGCGGATCGGGACGGCCGATTGCTCAATTGATCAACTAGCTGGTTCGATTCGCTGAGAAAGCACAAAGGACACAAAGCACACAAAGGACACAAAGAGAATTTTTCTTTTTCCTTTGTGTTCTTCGTGTCCTCTGTGTCCTCCGTGTTTCTCAGAACTGGAAGCGAATCTGCAGCTGCAGATTCCGCAGCGGCTGCGCGCTGGTCGCGGCGCCGAAACCAGCGTTGCGCGGCGTCAACCGCGTCGGGTCGAGCGTGCCGTCCGGCAGGTACTGCGAGTTGACGATCGTCTGGTCCGTCGGGCTGCG
>DAIUKO010000179.1:0-7725 GCA_036848175.1 Vicinamibacterales bacterium
CAGGCGAAGCACATGCAGGAGACCTTCCGCGAGATCATCCACGAGATGGGCGGCACGCCGCTCTCATCGATGCCGACCCGCCAGGAGCTGCACGGACTGCTGCCGGTCGGCCGGATCATTCACGAGGTCGGCACGACGCGCATGGGATCGAATCCGCAGACGTCGGTACTCAACGCGAACTGTCAGGCGCACGACGTGAAGAATCTGTTTGTCGCTGACGGCGGCCCCTTCGTGTCGAATGCGCACAAGAACTGCACATGGACGATCCTCGCGCTCGCGATGCGCACCTCCGAGTACATCGCTCAGCAGCGGAATCAGGGAACTCTGTAGGGGGTCGGGATTAGGGATTCGGGATTCGGGATTCGATATGAAACAGATCAGTCGTCGAGCCGCTCTTCAGGTCTTTGCGTCGGCGCCGGTTGCGGCGGCGATGGTGTGGACGCCGGCGGAAGCCGAGCAGGCGCATCATGCCGCGCAGGAGGCACGCGCCGCCGCCGCCGGCACCGCAAAGGCCTTCAAGCCGAAATTCTTCACCGCGCACGAGTACGCCACCGTCGGCCTTCTCGTGGATCTGATCATTCCGAAGGACGCACGATCGGGCAGCGCCACCGAAGCCGGCGTGCCCGAGTTCATGGACTTCATGATGGTCGACACGCCGTCGCGCCAGGTCGCGATGCGCGGCGGCCTCGCGCTCGTCGATCGTCTCTGCGAGGATCGCTACAACAAACGCTTCACGGCGCTCACCGACGCGCAGCGCCGCGCGATCCTCGACGAGATCGCCTACACGACGAATCAGGACCCGGGACTGCACCAGGCGATTACCTTCTTCAGCAGCTTCCGCGATCTGACCGCCAGCGGGTTCTGGACGACGAAGATGGGCATCGAGGATCTGCAGTATCAGGGCAACGTGTTTCTCGACGAGTGGAACGGCTGCCCCGATGCCGCATTGAAGAAGCTGGGTGTTCGTTATGAGTAAGGTGACACTTGCGGCGCTGGTCGCGGCCACCGCGGCGCTGAGCTCGATTGCGACCCTGGTCGCGCAGAAACAGGTGCAGAAATCGACCGTCTACGAATGGACGACGGCCGACACCAAGCCGAACGAGTGGGGCGCCGTGCGTCAGGTCATGCGGACGCCGACGCCGACGCTCGAGGAGCTCGAAATCCACATCTCGACGCTGCAGCCGGGCAAATCGCCGCATGCGCCGCATCAGCATCAGCACGAGGAGCTGCTGATCGTCAAAGAGGGCACGCTGGAGACGTTTCAGAGCGGCGCAACGCGGAAGGTCGGACCCGGCGGCATCATCTTCCAGGCGTCGAACGAGATGCACAACGTGACCAACGTGGGCCAGACGCCGGCGACGTACTTTGTGATCGGCTGGACCACGAAATGAATCGGGCCATTGCGGATTGAGGATTGCGGATTGCGGATTTATTGCGGATTTCATCGCCAATCTTCAATAAATCCTCAATCCGCAATCCTCAATCCGCAATGATGACCCTGTTCCTGTCTTCCTTTCTCGTACTCTTCCTCGAAGTCGCGCTGATTCGGTGGATGCCGGCGTACATCCGACTCCTCTCCTACTTCTCAAACTTCATCCTGCTCGCCGCGTTTCTCGGCTGCGGCATCGGGTGTCTCCTCGCCGGCGCTCGCCGCAATCTCTTTCTCGGGTTTCCTCTGCTGCTGCTCATCGTCGTCGCCGCGGTCGATGTACTTCGGCTCGAAGTCGCGGTGCCGAGCGCGACGACGATCTATTTCTCGAGCGGAACATCGGACAAGGTCGTGGCCGTCGAGAGCACGATGCTGCTGCCGCTGATGTTCGTGGTCGTGGCGTTGCTGTTCGTCACCGTCGCGCAGCGCATGGCCAGAGAGTTGGAGCGGGAGGGACGCCCTGAAGGGCCTTCCCTACAAGATCACAGGCGTCGGGGACCGCCTTCAGGCCGTCCCGCCGCATTACGAGCCTACGCGATCAATCTGCTCGGCTCCCTCGCCGGCGTCGGCGCGTTCGCGTTGATGTCGTGGCTGCAGGTGCCGCCGGTCGTGTGGTTCGCCGTCGCGTTCGCCGCCGCCGTCCCGTTTCTGTTCGAGAGCCGGCGTTCCATCGCGATCGTGAACATCTTGTTACTGGCGGTCGCGCTCCTCCTCGTACAGCGGATGGAGCGCGGCAGCCTCTGGTCGCCTTATTACAAGATCACCGTCTCTCAGGATCGCGACGACACCGTCGTCGAAGTGAACAACATCTTTCATCAGTCGATGGCGCCGGTCGATCGCAAGGAATACTTCTATCAGTGGCCGTACACCGCGTTCGGCGACACCTTCGACGACGTCCTGATTCTCGGCGCGGGATCGGGGACCGACGTGGCCGCGGCGCTGCGCCATGGCGCGAAGCGCGTCGACGCCGTCGAGATCGATCCGGTGATCCTGCGCCTCGGCCAGGAGCGGCATCCCGACCGTCCGTACGACGACCCGCGCGTGACGCCGATCGTCGACGACGCGCGGCATTTTCTCGCGACCACGACCAAGCAGTACGACCTGGTCGTGTTCGCGCTGATCGATTCGCTGACGGTGCAATCGAGCTTCTCCGGCGTCCGGCTGGAGAGCTACATGTTCACGGAGGAATCGTTCCGGGCGGTGCGCGATCGCCTGAAGCCGCGCGGGCTGATGGTGCTCTACAACTATTTCCGCGAGAAGTGGCTCGTCGATCGCCTGGCCAACAGCGTGGCGCTGGTGTTCGGGCAGGAGCCGCGCGTGCACGTGCATCAGGAGCGCGCGTATCTCGCGGTGATGCTCGCCGGCCCACGGCTCGACGACGCGATCGTTCTGCCGCCGCCGCCGGCGCGCGTGCTGGCCTACGGGCAGGCGCACGACGCCAGCCCGCCGCAGCCGCTGCATCGCGACGCCAGCATCATTCCCGCGACCGACGACTGGCCCTTCCTCTACATGCGCGCGCCGGAGCTGCCGCGCCACTATCTCGCCGCGCTCGGCATCGTGCTCGTCGTCTCGTCGATTGCGGTCGGAGCGGTCGGGTCCGGCGCGAGAGAAACCCGCGACATCGGACGGACCCTGCACTTCTTCTTCCTCGGCGCCGGCTTCATGCTGCTCGAGACGAAATCGATCGTGCAGTTTGCACTGCTGTGGGGATCGACGTGGTCCTCGGCTTCGCTGGCGATTGCGTCGGTGCTGGTCATGGCGCTGGCCAGCGCGGTGGTGGCTTCGCGCGTCGAGATTCGCCGCACCGGACCGGTTGCGGCGACGCTGCTGGGGTTGATCGCGATCAACTATCTGCTCCCTGTCGGCCGCGTCTCGTTTTCGAGCCGCGCCGCCGAGTCGATCTTCTACGGCGCGCTGGTCTTCAGCCCCGTCTTCGTCGCCGGGCTGCTGTTCAGCCGGAGTTTTCGCGATTCGGCATCGGCCGCGGCGGACTTCGGCGCGAACCTGCTCGGGGCGATGATGGGCGGCATCGCCGAATACCTGTCACTGCTGGCCGGCTACAGATTTCTCCTGATTCTCGTCGCGGGATGTTATCTTCTGGCGGTAATCCTCGGCCGCGATCCCGGGAAGGCGGTGGTTCGCGCGGCCCATGAATGAGACACATAAACAATGTTGAGAACCATCCGAACCGGCTTGATTGTGTGCTTGACGCTCTTCGGGACTGCGGCGCCCTACGCCCAGCCGAAGTCCGAATGGAAGGTCCTGTTCGACGGGAAATCGCTCGACGCGTTCCGCGGCTACAAGTCCGACGCCGTGCCGAAAGGATGGGTCATCGAGAACGGCACGCTCACCAAGCACGAGCGCGTCGCCGACATCGTCTCGAAGGAGGAGTTCGCCAACTTCGAGCTCTCGATGGACTGGAAGATCGGCGCGGCCGGCAACGCCGGCATCTTCTATCGCGGCACCGAAGAATACGATCACATTTACTGGAGCGCGCCCGAGTACCAATTGCTCGACGACGAGAAGGGCGCCGACAACAAGACGCGGCTGACGTGCGCCGGCGCCGCGTACGCGATCTATCCGTCGCCGCCCGGCCACCTCAAGCCGGTCGGCGAATGGAACAGCACGCGGATCATCGTCAACGGCAATCACGTCGAGCACTGGCTCAACGGATTCAAGCTGCTCGAGTACGAGCTCGGAAGTCCGGACTGGGACGCCAAGGTCAAGGCGAGCAAGTTCAACGCCTATCCCAACTACGGCAAGGCAAAGCGCGGGCACATCGCCATGCAGGGCGATCACGAGGGCGATCTCGCGTTCCGAAACATTCGCGTGCGTGAACTGAAGTAGGGCGGTCCGTTCAGGGCCGCCAACAAGGACAACATCATGAAACCTGAGAATCCGTCGCGGCGGAAATTCGTCACCGATGTCGGTCTCGCGAGCGCCGGTTTCGCGATCGTGCCGCGCCACGTCCTCGGCCGAGGATTCGAGGCCCCGAGTGACACCCTGAACGTCGCGTTCTGCGGCGTCGGCGGGATGGGCCGCAGCAACATGATCAACCTCGCCAGCCAGAACATCGTCGCCATGTGCGACGTGGACTGGGAGTACGCGAACAAAGGGTTCGAGTCGCTGGACCGGGACATCAAGACGCAGCAGAAGCGCCTCGACGAGAACATGATCGAGTTCAGGCCGCCCGCCTCCGCGCGCGGCGAGGAGCCGCCGCTGCAGAAGCGGCCGCTCACCGAACAGGAGCGCGTCAGGACGACGGCGCAGGTCCAGTTGATGACGCGCCTGAAGGACGAGCATCTGCCGCGGGCCAGGCGCTACGTCGACTACCGCGAGATGCTCGACAAGCAGAAGGACATCGACGCGGTGGTCGTCGCGACGCCCGACCATCTCCACGCGCCGATCGCGCTGGCCGCGATGGACGTCGGCAAACACGTCTACGTGCAGAAACCGTTGACGTGGTCGATCGCCGAAGCGCGCGCGCTGTCGCGCCGCGCCACCGAGACCAAGCTCGCGACGCAGATGGGCAACCAGGGTCATTCCTACGACGAAGCGCGGACCGCGATCGAGTACGTCTGGTCCGGCGCGATCGGCGACGTCCGCGAGGTCCACATCTGGACCAATCGTCCGCTCGGCTACTGGCCGCAGGGAATGCCGCGCCCGGAGCCGTCGAAGACGTCGCTCGACAAGCTGCGCTGGAATGGACCGGGCGTCACGGCGCGGATCGCCAGCGCGCTGTACGGGAACGGCTATTCGGTGCCGAAGAAGCTCGCGTGGAATCTGTTCCTCGGTCCCGCGCCGCACGTCGACTATCACCCGATCTATCACCCGTTCAACTGGCGCGGCTGGGTCGATTGGGGCGTCGGCGCCATCGGCGACATGGGCGCGCATCTCATCGATCACTCGATGTGGGCGCTCGATCTCGGATATCCGACGACGATCGAAACCGTGTCGACGCCGTTCAACGGCGTCTGCTTCCCGCACGCGACGATGACGTTCTACGAGTTCCCGGCGCGCGGCGAGAAGCCGCCGGTAAAACTGACGTGGTACGACGGCGGGTTCCTGCCGCCGAAGCCGCCGGAGATGGGCGACGAGGAGTTCAACAAGGGCGGCGGGGCGCTGCTCGTCGGCAGCAAGGGCAAGCTGCTCCACGACACCTACGGCGAGAAGCCTCGTCTGCTGCCGAAATCGCTGCACGAGTCTGTCGGCAAGCCGCCGCAGAAACTGCCGCGGATTCCGAATCAGGGTCACGAGATGAACTGGGTCGAGGCGGCCAAGGGCAAGACGCAGGCATCGAGCCCGTTCGAGTACGCCGCGAAGCTGACCGAGGTGATGCTGCTCGGCGTCGTCTCGCTGCGCGCGGGCAAGAAGCTCGAATACGACGGTGCCAACATGCGCGTCACCAACGACGACGCCGCGAACCAATATCTGCAGCGGGCCCCGAAAGGGACGAGCACTGCTGCGATCTGAGCAAGGGGTTCCACAGGTGGCAACCGGGCTGATGATGGACTACCCGTTGACGCTGTCGACGATCTTTCGTCGCGCCGAGACGTTGCACAGCGGCCGCGAGGTCGTCACGCGGCTGGCTGACAAATCGCTCCACCGCACCACCTACGGCGAGTTCGCGGTTCGGGCGCGGCGGCTCGCGCGCGCGCTGTGCGGCCTCGGCATCCGCCCGGGCGATCGCGTCGCCACCCTCGGCTGGAATCACTCGCAGCATCTCGAGGCGTACTTTGGCATCCCGCTCGCCGGCGGCGTGCTCCACACGTTGAACCTGCGACTCCATCCCGACGAGCTCGCCTATATCGTCAACCACGCGGAAGACCGTGCCGTGCTCGTCGACGAGAGCCTGCTGCCGCTGTGGGAGCAGGTCCGGCGACAGGTCGACGTGCCAATCACGATCGTCGTCGGCGCGTCGAAGGCGCCGCCCGATGATTATCTGGATTACGAGATGCTGCTCGCGCAGACGACGCCGGCCAGCGATCTCATGGATCCGGACGAGCAGACCGCCGCGGCGATGTGCTATACGACCGGAACGACCGGCAATCCCAAAGGCGTCCTCTATTCGCATCGCGCGCTCGTGCTCCACACGCTCGCGATCTGCCTCGCCGACAGCATCGCGTTGACCGAACGCGACGTCGTCACGCCGGTCGTGCCGATGTTTCACGCGAACGCCTGGGGCCTGCCGTTCGCGTGCGTGATGTCGGGCGCGAAGATGGCGATGCCGGGTCCGCATCTCGATCCGCTCAGCCTCCTGGATCTGTTTCAGCGCGAGCGTGTGACGATCAGCGCCGGTGTGCCGACGATCTGGTTCGCTGTTCTGCAAATCCTCGACGCGAATCCGGGTCAGTACGACATCTCGAGCATCACGCGGATGTTCGTCGGCGGATCGGCGGTGCCGCAGTCGCTGATCGAAGCATTCGATCGCCGCTACGGGATCAAGATCGTCCAGGGCTGGGGCATGACCGAGATGAGCCCGCTCGGGACGCTCTCGCACGTGCCGCTCGCGCTCGACGGCGCCGGCGACGAGGAGAACTTTCGCTACCGCGCCAAGCAGGGACGGCCGCTGCCGTTCGTCGAGATTCGCGCGCGCAACGAAGACGGCCTCGTGCCGTGGGACGGCCAGACGATGGGCGAGCTCGAGGTCCGTGGCCCGTGGATCGCGCGCGCGTACTACCACAACCCCGATGCCGCCGATCGGTTCACCGACGACGGGTGGTTTCGCACCGGCGACATCGTGACGATCGATTCGACCGGCACCATCCAGGTGCAGGACCGCTCGAAGGATTTGATCAAATCCGGCGGTGAGTGGATCAGTTCGGTGGCGCTCGAATGCGCGTTGATGGGCCATCCGTGCGTCGCCGAAGCGGCGGTCATTCCGGTGATGCATCCGAAGTGGGACGAACGGCCGCTGGCGGCGGTCGTGTTGAAGCCGGGCGCCACGGCGTCGCCGTCCGATCTGCGATCGTTTCTCGCGCCGCAGTTCCCGAAATTCTGGCTGCCCGACGCCTTCGAGTTCATCGACGCCATCCCGCGGACCTCCGCGGGCAAATTCAAGAAGTCCGCCCTCCGCGACCGCTTCAAGGACTACCGATTGGCCGACTAGCGGTCAGACCACGGTCAGACCACGGTCAGACCAGGGTCAGACCGCGGTCAGACCGTGCTATGATTTTGAGCGGTCAAAATCTACACGATGGGCATGGAAAACCAAGTCACTCCGGCGCGCGGCTGGCGGCTTCCTTCGGGCAGCCCCAGTCTCCCCGAGGTTCACGGGTCGATCGCAATCCCGGAAG
>DAIUKO010000179.1:7825-10543 GCA_036848175.1 Vicinamibacterales bacterium
CCTTCGGGCAGCCCCAGTCTCCCCGAGGTTCACGGGTCGATCGCAATCCCGGAAGGCGCCGGATTCTGGCGCAAGATGTTCGCCTTCGCGGGGCCCGGCTACCTCGTCGCCGTCGGCTACATGGACCCTGGCAATTGGGCGACCGACCTTGCCGGCGGCGCGCGCTACGGCTACACGCTCCTCAGCGTCATCATGCTGTCGAACCTGATGGCGATTCTGCTGCAGGCGCTCTCCGCACGCCTCGGCATCGCCAGCGGACGCGATCTGGCCCAGGCGTGCCGCGACAGCTATTCGAAGCCGGTCACGATCGTCCTGTGGGTTCTGTGTGAAATCGCGATCGCCGCCTGCGACCTCGCCGAAGTGATCGGCGCGGCCATCGCGCTGAACCTCCTGTTCCACCTGCCGCTCATCTGGGGCGTCTCGCTGACCGCGCTCGACGTGCTGATCGTCCTTTACATGCAGCACCGCGGCTTCCGCTACGTCGAAGCCCTCGTGGTCGCGCTGATCATCGCCATCGCCGGATCCTTCGCGATCGAGTTGTGGCTGGCGAAGCCCTCGATTGCCGCCGTCGCCGCCGGCTTCATCCCGGCGCCCGAGATTCTCCGCAACCCGAACATGCTCTACATTGCGATCGGGATCCTCGGCGCGACGGTGATGCCGCACAATCTATATCTCCACTCGTCGATCATCCAGACCCGCAAGTACGGCGACGACATCCCGTCGCGACGCGAGGCGATCCGCTACGCGACCATCGATTCGTCGTTCGCGCTGATGACGGCGCTCTTCATCAATGCCGCCATCCTGATCATGGCGGCGGCCGCGTTTCACGGCACCGGCCATCAGGACGTCGCCGAGATCGGCGACGCCTACCTGCTGCTCTCGCCGCTGCTCGGCACGACGATGGCGAGCGTGCTGTTCGCGGTGGCGCTGCTCTGCTCCGGGCAGAACGCGACGCTCACCGGCACCCTGGCCGGCCAGATCGTCATGGAGGGCTTCATCAACCTGCGCCTGCGTCCGTGGCTGCGGCGGCTGATCACCCGGCTCATCGCGATCGTGCCGGCGGTCATCGTCATCGCGATGTACGGCGACCGCGGCGCCGGTCCGCTGATCATCCTGAGCCAGGTCATCCTCAGTCTGCAGCTGCCGTTCGCGGTCTTTCCTCTCGTCATGTTCACGAGCGATCCGCACAAAATGGGACCGTTCGTGAACCCCGGCTGGGTGAAGGCGCTGGCGTGGGCGATTGCGGTTATCATCGCTGCGCTGAACGTGTACATGCTCTATCAGCTGGCGGCGTGAGCCCGTGTACAAGCGCATCCTCGTCGCGGTCGAGAATTCCGGGGCCGACCGGACCATCCTCACGCACGTCTCGGAGCTCGCCAAGCTCACGGGCGCCGAACTGCTCCTCGTCCACGTCGCCGACGGCTGGGCGGCCAGGAATTTCGATCAACTGAAGCTGCGCGAGTCCGAGGAGATGAAATCGGATCGCGCCTACCTCGAAACGATCCGCGGCGACCTCGCCGCCCGCGGGTTCACCGTCGAGACCAAGCTCGCGATGGGCGATCCGGCGACCGAATTGATCAAGACCGCCGAGGAGCAGCGCGTCGATCTGATCGCGATGTCGACGCACGGGCACCGGTTCCTGTCCGACATCATCCGCGGCGCCACCGCCGACAAGGTCCGGCATATGGTGAAGATCCCGGTTCTGCTTCTCCGCGCCCAATAGCCCGCTCTCTGTGCTATAAAGTTCTCGATGGCCGGCCGGCCGGAGCCGATCCACGCGCACGTCATCGACGATCTGCGCTTCATCCGCGAGACGATGGAGCGCGCCGGTGCGTTCACGGCGGTGCCGGGATGGGGCGGCGTGGGGATGGGCATCAGCGCGTGCGTGACCGCGTTCATCTCGGGCCCGCCCGACAACACCACGCGATGGGTCGCGGTCTGGCTGATCGACGCGGTTGTCGCCGTCGTGATCGCGATCGCGTCGACGGCGTGGAAGTCGAAGACATCAGGCGTGCCGCTATCGGGACTGCCGGCGCTGCGGTTCGGGCTGGCCTACGCACCGCCGCTCGTCGCCGGGATGGTGCTCACGCCGGTCTTCGTGATGATGGGGCTGATGGCGCATCTGCCCGGCTGCTGGCTGCTGCTCTATGGCACGGCGGTCACCACCGGCGGCGCCTTCTCGGTCCGCATCGTGCCGATCATGGGGCTGTGCTTCATGGCGCTCGGCGTCATCGCCTTCGCTGCCCCGGCGCCGTGGGGACACTGGTTGATGGCTGCCGGGTTCGGCGGCCTGCACATCGCATTCGGGCTGATCATCGCGAGGAGATACGGTGGGTAGAAAGTCTGAAGCTCGAAGTCTGAGGTCTGAAGTACGGAATCTCAAGTCTGAAGTTCGCAGCCCGAAGGCCGAGCTCGCGGCGCCGAAGCGCGGACCGCTCGATCTCGATCGCCTCATTCACGAGCGCCTCCGGCTCGGCATCGTCAGCGCGCTGGCCGTGAACGATCGCCTCACCTTCAACGATCTGAAGCGCTTGCTGCGCACGACCGACGGCAACCTCAGCGTCCACGCCCGTAAGCTCGAAGACGCCGAATACATCGCCTGCGACAAATCGTTCGACGGACGCATTCCACGAACCGAGTTCCGCATCACGCCCGCCGGCCGAAAAGCCTTCGAGAAATACCTCGCTCACATGGAGGCGATTATCAAAGCGGCCAAGA
>DAIUKO010000179.1:10643-15127 GCA_036848175.1 Vicinamibacterales bacterium
ACCCAACCGGCGCGCCGCCGCCGATGTCTACAGTTTGTGTGACAGATGCCGACCTGGTCGCTCGAGCCCGGCAGGGCGATCCTGCCGCGTTTGGCGAGCTGATCGATCGGCACCGGGTCGCGGTGTACCGGGCGGCGCTGGCGGCGCTGGGGTCGCACGCCGACGCGGAAGATGCGGCGCAGGAGGCCTTTCTCGCCGCCTACCGCCGCCTGGACAGTTTTCGCGGCGACGCGAGCTTCAAGACATGGCTTCTGACGATTACGTGGCATCAGGCGATCAATCGGCGGCGAAGTCTCATCCGCATGTTCCGCCGGATGGTCGACCCGGGCGGCGCCGGCGACCGTGTGGAGAGCATCGAGCATCCGGGGGTGTCGCTGATCGAACAGGTCGCGGCGATCGGTCCGTCGCCGGAGCAGGCGGTCGCGGACGAACAACTGCGACGGGAGATTCAGCAGTCGATTCGCGCGCTGTCGCCGAAGCTGCGCGACGCGCTGCTGCTCGCGCAGTCGGGCGCGTACAGTTACGAGGAAATCGGCGCGATGCTCGAGGCGCCGACCGGCACGATCAAATGGCGCGTCTCGGAAGCGCGCAAGGCGATCAAGAAGCGGTTGCGTGAGCGCGGGTATGGCGATGTGGCCTGACGACGAGGAACACGGCACGCGGATCGATCCGGCCATAGACGCTGCGGCGCGGCAGATGACCGATGGCGTGCCGGGCGCCGATCTCAAAGCTCGAGTCCTCGCGCGCATCGGCGAGCGTGAATCGTCGTCGCGTGGATGGCGGCTCGCCTGGATCCTGTCGCCGGCGGCCGCCGCGGCCATCATCTTGTTGATCGTCATCGGTCGATCGTTCTACGGCCGCGATCACAGAGTCGAAAGCCCGGCGCCCCAACCGCCCGTCGCGGCGGCGGTGAAACAGCAGCCGGCATCCACGACGGCGTCGGTTCGGCCGGACACGACGCCGGTCACACGGGTCCGGTCAAAGCCGGACGCCGCGTACGGCCTCGATGCGAACCGAACGCGCACGCAGAGCACGCCGTCGGAGATCGCTGCCCTGGTGCCGGCGCCGCTCGACGTCGAATCGATCCGCGTCAGCGCGCTGCCGCCGGCCGACTCGATTCGCGTGGCGCCGCTCGAGGCGATCGAGCCGATCGACGTCGAGCCGCTCGCCGCACCAGAGATTGATGACACACAAAGGAGAGAGCGATGAGAGCCCGTGTTCTCGTGTTGAGCATCTGTTTGACGGCGATGGTGGCATCAGCCTTTGCGCAGGGGCAGCAGGGTCCACAGCGAGGAGGGACACCGCGGCCCGCGACGCCTGCCGCGGAACAGCAGGCGCCCGGCACACCCGCCCCGGCGGCGGCACCGACGCCGCGGCGTCAGGGGCAACCGGTCAACGTGAAAATCGACGTCACGATCACCGATCAGAAGGACGGCTCGACAGCGTTGAAAAAAACGGTGAGCGTTGTCACGGCAGACAACATGGGCGGGTACATCCGCTCGACGGCCAACTACAGCGGCATCGGCGATGTGCCGCTGAACGTGGACGTGAGCCCGGAGCTCATCGCCGACGGCAAAATCCGCGTCAACGTCAATCTGCAGTACGACCTGCCGGGAAGCGTCTCGGGACAACCGGCTGAAACACCCGGCGCCGGCTCGCTGCGCCGCACCCAGATCCGCGAGAACCTCGCCGTGATTCTGGAGAACGGGAAATCGATCACCGTCGCGCAGTCGGCCGATCCGGTTGGCGATCGCCAGGTGACGATCGACGTCAAAGCGACGATTCTACGTTAGCGTTCGTCCCTTGATTCGTTCGAGCACACGAAGGGGCGAGCGCTGCGGCTCGCCCATCGCGTCGACCGGCAGAAGAAAGGTCTGTTCGAGCTGATATTGCCCCGCCATCGCGGCGTGACTCACCTGATCGGTGAACGCCATCCACGTCGATCCCGCCGGAAAATCAACCGCAGTCTGCGGCGTCCGCGTCTGAAAATCCTCGTCGGCCTTCATGCGATCGTGCAGCTGCAGCATCAGCGCATCGTAGGCTGAGCGAGTCGTCTTGGTGATTCTCAGCAGACGCAGCAGCTGGCCGCTGCCGGGCAGCGGCATGCGCAGCTGCGGGGCGAAGCGCGCGGCAACGGCCTCGAAGTCGCCGCCGATGCGCCACGATCGCGCGCGGCCTTCCGGGTTCACGTTCGTGAAGACGCGGAGGATGCGTTTGCCGGCCGCCGGCGTCGCCGGAAAACTGTCCACGTGCAGCCGCGTGTCGTCCTTGCGCCACGTCGTCTTGCGCCCGGCGATCTCGGCGGGCCGGAAGCTGGCGCGCCGCCGTTCGATCCGCGATCCGTACAACAAGCACACGCCGGTGACGAGCGCCATCGCAGCATCGCTGAACCGCCGCATCAATGACTGCAGCGCGCCGAGGTCCGCACCGGTCGCGGTCGTACCGCCGACGCGTCCGGTTGCCGGATCGAAGCTCGCGTTCTTCGAGCTGCCGAGGAGGGACGGCGTGAACAACACCGCTTCGCTCGCATCGATGACGAAGCGGAGGTTCGCGAAGAACAGGACGTCGCCACGTTCGAGCGCGGCAACTGCCTCGGCCCCCGAGGCGGTGCTGAGCACCTCGGTCCAGCTCGCACGATCGATAAGGGCTCTATAAAGAGACATCAAATGACGTACTGCGGGTAAATGCCGCCGTGAAACACCCTGTATGTTTGGTTGTACTACGTCCGTCCCTGGAGCTGAGTTGTGCCGACACGATTGTTGATTGTTTTTTTATGTCTCGCGAACGCCCTCGCGACTGGCGCGTGCACGAGTGGTACGTCGGCGGAGACGAGCACCGGAGGCGGCGGCCGCGGCGGACGTGGCGGGCGCGGGCGCGGCGGCGACGGCGCACCCGCACCCGTCGTCACGGCCAAAGTCGCCGAGAAGGACGTCCCGGTCGACATCGCAGCGATTGGCAACGTCGAAGCCTACGCCACGATCTCGGTTCGGTCGCAGGTCACCGGCCAGCTGACGGATATCTCGTTTCAGGAAGGCGACTTCGTCCGGCAGGGGCAATCGCTCTTCACACTCGATCGACGGCCGTTCGAGGCGGCGCTGGCGCAGGCCGACGCGAATCTCACGCGCGACAAGGCGCTGCTTGCGCAAGCCGAAGCACAGCTCAGCCGCGACGCCGCCAACGCGGAGTATCAACAGCTTTCCTCCGAGCGTCAGGCGCAGCTCAATACGCGGGGCATCGTCTCGAAGGATCAGGCCGATCAGTCGCGCGCGCAGGCCGACGCGACGTCGGCGATCGTGAAAGCGGATCGCGCGGCGGTGGAGAGCGCCAAGGCGCAGCTCGTCGCGCAGGAGGCCGCCGTCGAGAACGCGCGCCTCTCGCTCGCCTACACGGTGATTCGTTCGGCGATCGACGGACGCACCGGGAGCGTCGCCGTGAAGGTCGGCGGGCTCGTCACCGCAAACCAGACCGAGCTGATGACGATTGCGCGCGTGCAGCCCGTGTTCGTCACCTTCACCGTCCCGGCGGTTCACCTGCCAACGATCAAGAAGCACATGAGCGACGGTCGGCTGTCGGTGATCGCCGTGCCGCAGGACGCCGATGCGCAGCCGGCGACCGGCACGCTCACCTTCGTCGACAACGCCGTCGACATGAGCACCGACACGATCAAGCTGAAGGCAACCGTGCCCAATCCCGATCGCCGGCTCTGGCCCGGTCAGTTCGCGCGCGTGACCCTGCGTCTCGCCACGCTGCCGCACGCCATCGTCGTTCCGTCGCAGGCGGTTCAGACCGGACAGGATGGTCAATATGTGTTCGTCGTCAAGCCGGATTCGACCGTCGAGCAGCGTCCGATCACGACGGCGCAGCGCGTCAACGACGATGTCGTGATCGACAAGGGACTGCAGACCGGTGAGACCGTCGTCACCGAGGGACAACTGCGTCTCGAGCCCGGGGCGCGCGTGACCACCGATCTCAACGCACCGGCCGGCGGCGGCGGACGCGGGCGCGGGAGTCGCGGCGGCAGCGGCGGCGGCGGTAGCGGCGGACGACGCGGTCAATGACGCGATGAACCTCTCAGAGATTTTCATCCGCCGCCCGATCGCGACCAGTCTGCTGATGCTGGCGATCGGCATGTTCGGCGTGATCGCGTATCGCGCGCTGCCGGTCAGCGATCTCCCGCAGGTCGACTATCCGACGCTGAACGTGAACGCCAGCCTGCCCGGCGGCGATCCGGGGACGATGGCCTCGTCGGTGGCGAGCCCGCTCGAGCGCCAGTTCACGACGATCGCGGGCCTCGACTCGATGACGTCGCGCAGCGGATCGGGCAGCACGAACGTCACGCTGCAGTTCGATCTCGATCGCGACATCGACAGCGCCACCGTCGACGTGCAGACGGCCATCGCCGCGGTGATGCCGCTGCTCCCGGCAGGCATGCCGTCGGCGCCGTCGTTCCGGAAGAACAACCCGAACGATCAGCCGATCATCAC
>DAIUKO010000180.1:0-9255 GCA_036848175.1 Vicinamibacterales bacterium
CGGTGAAGCTCAGGTCGTTGTCCGGGTAGACGTACGGACGGCCGATGCTGTGGCGGTACGCCCACGCCGCAATGCTCGGCACCTTGGCGATCAACCGGTGCGTCTGACGCATGCGGGCGCCTTTGTCGAAGATGTTCTTGGCGTCGGGATAGAAGCCCGACATCGCGCCGACGATGCTCAGGAAGATCGCCATCGGGTGGGCGTCGTACTGGAATCCCTCCATCAGCTTCTTGATGTTCTCGTGGAGCATCGTGTGATGGGTGATGTCGCGCGTCCATGCCTGTATCTGCGACGCGGTCGGGAGCTCGCCGAAGAGAATCAAGTACGCCGTCTCGAGGTAGTCGCTTTCCTCGGCGAGCTGTTCGATCGGGTAGCCGCGATAGAGCAGGACGCCCTTGTCGCCGTCGATGTAGGTGATCGCGCTGCGGCAGTTCGCCGTGTTCATGAACGCCGGGTCGTACGTCATCAGGCCGAAGTCGTCCGGGCCAGTCTTGATCTGCCGGAGATCCATCGCGCGGATCGTCCCGTCCTGAATCGGCAGGTCGTACTTCTTCCCCGTACGGTTGTCGGTGATGGTCAGCGTATCGGCGATGGCAGCATGAACTTTGGCGTCGGCCGTTTGGACTGCAGCGGGTGCTGAAGGTTGAGCAGACGATTGAACCGTCGTGTTCGTGGACGCATCAGACTTCATACGTCAGACTTCTCACTTTCACCGTCGTCCGGCTCGCTCACCGGTTCGCCGGCGACCTTGTACGCGCCGTCGGCCCACCGGGCCAGGTCTTGCAGTTTGCACCGCTCGCTGCAGAAGGGCCGCCAGGCCTCGTCGGCCGGATGACGCCGGCAGAAGACGCACAGCGGCGGTGGCGAGGTCATTCTATACTGCCACCGCAGCTCGATCCCGCTCCCGCGGTACAGCCGAAACAATGGCGGCCGACGATGATGCGGCGGCGGATGAGCGCGTCGGCATCGAAGTCGCGAATGTGCCGTGGCGCGTGGCGTTCGACGCCGAGATCGAGCATCTGGTTGAAGTCGCAGTCGTAGAGCCGCCCGTCCCAGCCCACTGAAATCGTCGAGCGGCACATCACCCCGGCAACGGTTGCCGGATTGAATGCATCGACGAGACGCTGCATGTACTGCTCGAGGTTTCCCGAGTCCGCCAGCCATTCGAGGTACCGGCTGATCGGCATGTTGGTGATGCAGTACAAGGCGTCGAAGCGAACGCCGTGGAGCCGGAACAATTCGCGTTTCCAGTCCGTCTCGAGCGACGCCTGCGCGGGCGGGAGAAACGCGCCGACCGGATTGGTGACCAGCACCAACCGCAGCCCGGATTGGCCGTCGCCGTAGCCGGCGGCGTTCAATCGCTCGAGCGCGGCGATCGACTTTTCGTAGACGCCCGGGCCACGCTGCGCGTCGGTGCTCGTCGCGCGGTAATGCGGCAGCGATGCCACCACTTCGACCCGATGCCTGGCGAAGAACTGCGGCAGGTCAGCCTGGCCCGCGGTCGTCAGCACCGTGAGATTGCAGCGATCGATGACGTGCCGGCCGAGCGCCGTCGCGCTCTCGACCAGCCAGCGGAAATTCGGGTTCAGCTCCGGTGCGCCGCCCGTGATGTCAACCGTGGTGATGTCGGTTCGCGCCAGTGCGTCGAGGCAGAGCGCCATCGTCTCGCGGGTCATGATCTCGCGGCGATCGGGACCCGCGTCGACATGGCAATGGCGGCACGTCTGGTTGCACAGCTTGCCGACGTTGATCTGCAGGGTGCCGATCGTCGCCGGCGTCAGCGGCCAATGCCCCGCGGCTGCCGCCGCCTCGTGAAACTCACGGCGAAGCGGAAGGGCAGCGAGTTGCGCGCGCCGCTCCGTGCTGACAGCGAGTGGAATCACATTCCTACTGCGGTGGCCTGGTTGCGCATTTGGATGCCGTGCACGAGCGAGGCGCCGCCGCGGATGGCTGCCGCGACGTGAACGGCCTCTGTCATCTGGTCGAGATCCGATCCCTTCTCGAGCGCATCCTTACTGTAGGCATCGATACAGTACGGACACTGAACCGCGTGCGCGACGGCAAGCGCGATCAGCGACTTCTCGCGCGCCGAGAGCGCGCCGTCGGCGAAAACGGCGCCGTACCAGTCGAAAAACTTTTTGGCCAGGTCGGGCGCATTGCCGCCGATTTCGGGAAAACGGGCGAGATCGCGTGAATCGTAATAGTCGGCCATCTTTGGATTGTATCGCCGCAGCTTTATGGAGAAAGGGCTTGCGGCTGACGGCCTGACGAGCCATAATTTGCCGCTCTCAAACAGACTCTTTCGGCCAGAAACGCGCAGACCCTGACGAACTGGGGAGTTTTGTCTCCAGGATTCGTCTAACCCGAAAGAGCCCTTACTTCCAAGGCCTAATTCATTTTGCTTCCGGCGCTACGAGGCTTTTTATCGGACCCGTGTCCGTTCAGCTCCTCGTTTGTGCGTCGCGTTGTTGGAGAGAAGATCATGAGGCCTCTTTTTCGCTCGCTCGCTTGTCTGGCTTTCGTCGTGCTCGCCCTGCAGCAAGGGCAAGCGCAGCCCCAGCCGCCGCAGCCGCTCAAGTTCTTCAAGAACTACTTCGTCACTGGAGACTACGTCGTTCGAGGTGCGAGCCTCTGGCGGAAAGGCAGTCAAGGGTGGGCAACCACGTTCATTCCTCCCTTAAACCTGCCGGGCAGTCGCGATAATGTGCCGGCGACGGCCGACATCCTCGCCGCGTTTCTGTACGTGCAGACCGCGGAACGCGCCGAGGGCTCGGGAATCGAGCACGCGAGATTCGACGACAACGATCTCGGTCCGTATACGCTTGCCGGTTCTCCGGATCCGGGTTCCGGGACCTTCTTCAAACGACTGGTCAATCCGATCGATCCGGCGCCGTGTTGGCCGCTCGCAATCACCGGCCGCAACCTCGTCACGTATCGCGCCGACGTTCTCCGATTTCTCCCGATCGATCCAGTCACGAAAAAGCAGGACCTTAACAAGCCGCACACGATTGTGGTGCCCGATATGGGACCACTGTTCGGCGACGACGACGAAGGCGGTCGCGAGCGGGGCGACATCATCGGCCCACGCGCGATCGGCGCCAGCCTGGTCGTCGTCTATCGGGACACGACGAAACCGTTTTCCGCGATCGTCCTGTACGACGGCGCGTTCACGAAGCGCGCCCTCGCGAGGATGGACCAGTCATTCGTCGGTTTTTACGACGCGTCCACGAATCCAATCGCCAAAATGACGCACATCGTCGGCGATGGCGGGCCGTTTCGCTCCGAGAAAGTGACCATCGGCGGGCTGCCGTTCGTAAATCCCTACACCGGAAGCCTCGGCCCGAGGTGGGACAATCCGACGTTCAACTTGCCGACGCCGTCCTTGCAAGTCGGGCCCTACGGTGAGTCGATGGCCATGACGGTGGATCGGTTCGGCCTGATACCGGACTGCGTGTCGTTCAGCGCGGCGATCTTCCTCACGACGGTCCAGGACACCGACGGTGACGGTCTTCTGGATCGATGGGAGCAGACGACCTCGACAAATCCACTCCTCGATCCAAATGGCGGGGCGCTGCCGAATCTCGGCGACATGGGTGCTGATCCGAAGCACGCCGACTTATTTGCGGAGATCGGCTACCTCGAAACGGGTGGGCAAGTCATCTACGGCGACAAGCCCAAACCGGCGCACTCGCACTTGCCGACTCTCGACGCGCTGACGAAGGTGGGCGACGAGTTCAATTCGAAGGACATTCACGTCCATTTCGATGTCGGGCCCGATCCCAGGTATCAGACCAACCCGGCGAATCCCTACATCGTCCCGGCGAACCAGGCGCGGGGCGGAAAGTCCCTTTCGGAAACCAAAGCGTGTCCGGACCCGACCGATGATCCGAACAACCGCACCAAACCTCCGGTCGAATGTACCGGTCCGATCCCAGGCCAATATCCGCTGTATCCCGGCACCATCGGATGGAAGACCGGTTTCCGGTTTATGAGAGACGAGATCCTCGGATTCGATCACACCCGGAAGGACATGTTCCGCTACATCCTTGCGGCGCATGCCATCGGCATTCCGCAAGACCCCTGTCTGAAGAAAAACGCCCAGGGCATCGAACTGTTTCCGCCACAGGCCGACCCCGCGTGCATCGCCAGATCTGCCGCGAACACCGCCGACTTCCACAAGCCGCGGACGTACTCGGGAATCGCGGACTACCCCGGCGGCGATCTCTTGCTGACCCTCGGCGGATTCGACGATGAGCAGGGCAGGCCGGTAGGGACCTCCTTCATGCAGGCCTCCACGATCATGCACGAGTGGGGACACAATTTTCTGCTCACGCACGGCGGACGAAACCCGATCACGAGTGAGCGGCTTGCGAATTGCCGGCCGCAGCACTTCAGCGTCATGAATTACATGTACCAGCTGCATGGCCTTCAAAAGGATGACGCCGTCGCTCGGCTCGGTTATGCGGCAGATGCAACCCCTGAGCTCCCGGAGGTCGGGCTCGATGATCAGGCCAATCAGGGGACGGGACAGTACCGTTTCGGCTTTTATGCGCCCAAACGCTCGAGCAACGTCAAGTTTTTGGTCAAAGCGGCGACGAAGCATTGCGATGGCTCGGACTTGTCGCCGACCGAGCTGAACGACTTGAACGCGGCTGACGGACTCGGCGGGATGGTCCGCCTGAACGCTGTCAGTATCACGGGCCCGGTCGATTGGAATGCCGACGGAGTGTTCGACTCCGCGGGGGTGGTCCTTCCTCCTGCGACTCCTTCCGGTTCTCAGGACATCGATTTCAACGGAACCTTCGAAACGCTCGCCGGGGCAACCGGCGAATGGGGTCTCATCCGCTTGCAGGAGATCGGCGGAAGGCGAAGTGTCGGCGGGTACTATCGAGACTCGCTCAACAGGATAGCTGTCGGTCCGCTCTCACTGGACGTCGGTCGTGGCGATATCGGCCGCGGGGACATCGGGCGCGGTGACATCGGGCGGGGCGACATCGGGCGCGGGGACATCGGGCGCGGTGACATCGGACGTGGCGACATCGGGCGCGGCGACATCGGGCGCGGCGATATCGGCCGTGGCGACATTGGCCGCGGGGACATCGGTCGCGGAGGCGGCGATACGGACGTCGGCGCCGTCGATGAACCGTTTATCGAGATCGACGAGCCCACGGCAAGGGCTGTCACGGGAGGGGCCCCGGATCCGCCGAGCGGATTGGTTGCCTGCTTGACTACCTCCGGTGTGTGCGCGCCCGAGGGCGGCAGCCTGCCCGTGTTGCTGAAATGGGACGCGCCGCACTTCGGCAAGCCTACCGCCTATCGCATCTATCGCTTTAGCTACACCGGGCCGTTTGCGGCACCTAGTGAGCTCCCGGCGACGGAATTCGCGACGGTTCTGCCGGAGTGTGATGGCGACGTCTGTGGTCCCGTACCGCCGACCTCATTCTTCGACTTCGAGGCGCCGTCCGGCACGCAGTTGGCGTACTTCGTCAGGGCGGTATTCGATGACGGGACTACGAGCGGCATCTCGAACTTCGCAACTGTGACGACGCCCTCGCCGGTGGTTTTGAATTTCGAGGGCTTTCCCGACTTCACAGTGGTGACGAACCAGTACATCAGCCAAGGCGTGACCTTCACAGGTGCCACCATCTTGACTGCGGGCGTCTCTCTCAATCCTGCATTCCCACCCAGGTCAGGGACCGCCGTGATTTTTGATTTTGACCTCTCCTTCGCAGGACTCATGACGGCGACCTTCACGAGCCCGGTGACCAGGGCGAGCGGATACATAACAGGCAACACGGTGATCACGCTGACGTGCTTCGACGGCGCCAACAACCTTCTGGGAAGCGCCAGCACTCCAGGCGCGAACTTCGTGACCGCAGGTACGGGATTTCCCCCGAACCTCTTGCTTCAAGTGACTTCACCAGGCATTGCAAAGTGCACGTTCAATGACCACGGCAATAGCTATACCGTGGATGACTTTACCTTCGTCCGGTGACAATGACGGATTCTCCACTCAATCGCTGCGCGTTCGTGCGCAGCGATTGAGATGGACGCTCCAGAGACGGTGCTCGATTCGCGCCTGAGAATCCGTTGATGCTTGCCCACGCGGCGGGGCGAGAGTAGGGTGCGGCCGTTATCGGGCAGCTGCGCGCCGGCGGACTTCAGGCAGGAGCGGATCCTCAGTGGACTTCCCGCGGATATCGAGATACGCGCGATACGATTCGGCGAACCGCGCGTTCTTCAATCCCTCACGCACACGACCCTGATAGTAAAAGACCGGCGGGAAGTAGCCGAACGTCGGTTCCTCGTCGATGAAGAGCGCCAGCGCTTCACCGCGCCGCTTCAAGCAGCGATCGAACTCGGAATCGGCCTGGGTGAATGCGCCCGCCGCGAGGTAGGCGCGCCCGAGATCGAAGTGACCGATCCACGTATCGAGAACAGCATTGGCGTCGGAGAACGACTTGATCGCCTGACGCGCGTCGCCGTTGTGGAGTGCCGTTTCACCGTCGAGGATTTTCGCGTACGCCTGCGGCTCGGCCTGAAGCTCCTTCGCAAGGCTTGCGGCCAGCGTTCGCGCCTTCTCGATTGAGCCGGCCTCGAGGAAGATTCGCGCCGCAAGGAACCGGATCTTGGCCGCGTTGCTGTGTGCGAGTGCTTTGTCCGCGGCGGCGATCGCCGCGGTCTTCTGCTGTCGCAGCAGTTGCGTGTAAGCAAGCGCCGCGAATTTGTTGGCCGCCCGATCCGGATCCTTCGAGGCGAGGTCCGCCGCCGCACCGTCGGCAAACACCCGCGCAGCATCCGCCAGGCGTCCTTCATACAGCGCCAGATCGCCCAAACCCGATGCCATGTACGACGCGCCCAGCGCGTCAATCTTTCCGAGCGTCTGAAACGTCTCCTGTGCCTGCCCGACCTGTCCCTGTCCCATTTGCGCAAAGGCGATGGCCAGCAGACCGAACTCGGTCTGCGAGTCCATCGCTCGCGCCTCCTGCTCGGCCGCCTGGAAATCGCCGTTGTACGCAGCGTATTGCGCGAGGTTCTCGCGGTACAGCGCACGCTTCGGCAGAATCTTGACCACCTGCCGCATCTCTTCGACCGCCTTCGGCATGTCACGCATGTGGGTGAGGCAGAGGGCGAGGTTGTTGCGCGCTGACGCGTCCGCCGCATAGCGTGCAATCAGGTCGCTGAATTCCTTCACGCACGGCTCGTAATCGCCCGTGATGTAGTAGAAGAGCCCGCGCGTCCTGTACCGCTCGCGCTCGGTCATGCCGTCGAGATGGCTGACCGCTTCTTTGATGTACCTCGCGGCATCCTGTTGCCTGCCGAGATTGTTCGACGAAATCGCCATGCCGGCATACGCGAGCCCGAAGTTCGGGTCCTTCCTGGCGGCGCTCGCAAAATGTCCAAACGCTTCCTCCGATCGGCTGTTGGACATGGCGTTGGCCGCGTTCGCGTAATCGCGCACCACCTCGAGCGACGTGGCGGACAGCGTCTCCATCGTGAACCGCCGATCGGCTTCCGAGGTGTCGTCGCCGAGCGCCTCGCGTACTGACGCCGCCAGGTTGGTCGCCACCGCGAGTACTCGATCCTTGTCTGACGCCCTCTCGCGCGCCGATGCGATCACGTTGCCGGTCACCGCCTGAATCGCTTTCACGGACACGCCGAACCGGCTGCCCTGACGTTCCACCGATCCGGAGAGCACGACGCCGAGTCCCTGCTTGACGGCGAGCTCCTGGGCGGCCCGCTCATCGAGGTTCTGCGGCGGTTTCACGCCAAGGTTTCGGCTGATGCCGTTGCGGTCGTACGCGCTGATGAAGCCGGCGCCTTCCAGCGCAATCTTCAGCATCGGCTCCAATGTGCCGTCGAAGGCCGGGTCGCCGGTCGTATTGGTGAAGTCGGCGATGACGACAGAGACCGGCTCATGCTGCACCGCGACAGGCGCCGCGCGGCGGCCGGCGAAGTACATGCCGCCGAGCAGCAGGACGACGAGCGCGATGCTGGCCGCGAGGACGCGCTTGCTGATGCGCGCCGGCTCGGGAATCAGCACGCCGGCGTCGTCGAGCCGCGCCAGCGCCGCGTACATTTCGGAAGTCGTCGCGAACCGCGCGTTGGGATCGGATTCGAGGCACTTGCCGACGAATGCCTCGAGCGCCTCGGGAATCGACGGGTCGAGCGTGCGGACCGAAGGCAGTCCGTCGGTGACGCGTTGCTTCATCGCATCGATTCGCGCCTGCGCGCTCGCCGACGGCGTCCCGCGCGGACCCGTCAGCATCTCGTAGAGGATCAAGCCGAACGCGTAGATGTCCGCCCGTGCGTCGACCGCCTCGCCCTTGCTCTGCTCGGGCGCCATGTATTCGAGCGTGCCGACGACCAGGCCGCTCTCGGTTTCGTCGCGCGACGCCGAAATCCCGAAATCCATGATCAGCGCGTGGTCGTCGGCGCCGACCATGATGTTGGGCGGCTTCAGGTCGCGATGCACGACGCCCGCTTCGTGCGCGGCCTCGAGGCCGGCGGCAATCTGCCGCGCCAGGTGCAGCGCGCGTGCGACCGGGAACTTGCCCTCGCGGCGCAGGACCGTTCCGAGGTCGTCGCCCTGGACGTACGACATCGTGATGTACTTCACGCCGTCGATTTCGCCGAGGTCGTGAATGCGGACGACGTTCTTGTGCGTCACCTGGCGCGCGAGCAGCAGTTCGTTCTTGAAGCGCTTCTCGGCTTCGACCGACACGCTGCCGCGGCGCTTATCGGTGCGGATCACCTTCACGGCGACGGCGACGCTCAGCTCCGCGTCCCACGCCTGATAGACCGCCCCCATACCGCCGGCGCCAAGGAGCTTGATGATGTGGTATCGCGGACCGAAGGCCTGACCGACCCTCAGAGGGCCGACGGTTGGAATCGAAAGCGTGTCACCGCCGGTCGGTGCGGAGGTGCCGAGCGAGGTCGTCCCTCCGAACGGGTCGGCGGTCTGTTCCGACGTGCCGATGCCCGCCTCGCCGAAGGTCGCACCTGGCGGCAGCCCGGTCGTGTCGACAGGAAGGACCACTGTCGCGACCATTTGGGCGAACGCCGCACCACAAGACGAGCAGCGTCCCGCACTGAGAGACGTAGACTGGCCGCAACGAGGACAAACCATGTGCAACTGTCTGGTGAGCAACCGATTATCGCGCGACCCATGAGCCTCTGCCAAGCACGAATTGGCCGCACCGGCCAAAAACCTGACCGGTAAGTCAGACTCGGGTCAGACTTGCGGTCAGACCG
>DAIUKO010000180.1:9355-15056 GCA_036848175.1 Vicinamibacterales bacterium
GACTGGTCGCCGGCGTGATGGCGGACGTCGCGGGCGGAGACCATGAAGATCACGTCTTCGGCGATGTTGGTGGCGTGGTCGCCGATGCGTTCCAGGTGCCGCGAGATCAGGATCAGATCGAGCGCCGGCTCGATCGTCGCGGGATCCTGAAGCATGTAGGTCAGCAGCTCGCGGAAGATCTGCGTCTTGAGCGCGTCGAGCTCGTCGTCTTCATTGAGCACGCGCTGCGCGAGCGCCGTGTCGCGGCGGACGAATGCGTCGAGCGCGTCGCGCAGCATGCTCTGCGCGATCATCGCCATCTTGGGGATGTCGATCAGCCGCTTGACCGGCGGGTGGACCGTGTAGCGAAGCGCCGCCTCGGCGATGTTGATCGCCAGGTCGCCGACGCGCTCGAGGTCGGTGTTGATCTTCACAGCCGAGACGATCGCGCGAAGATCCACGGCCATCGGCTGATAGAGCGCCAGCAGCGTGAAGCAGCGCTGATCGATCTCGATGTGCAGCGCATTGACTGGCTGGTCGCCGATCAGCACGCGTTCGATGCCGCTGCGATCGCCGGCAACCAGACCCTGGACGGCAAGACGCACCTGTTCTTCCGCGAGCCCACCCATTTCGAGCAGCCGCGCCTTGAGATGTTCGAGCTCCTCCTGAAAATGCCGGACGCGTTCGGTACTCGCCATTACCCGAACCGTCCCGTCACATAATCTTCGGTCAGCTTCTCGGACGGGTTGGTGAAGATCTTGTTCGTGCGTTCCATCTCAATCAACTTGCCGAGCCAGAAGAAGGCCGTCACGTCCGACACGCGCGCCGCCTGTTGCATGTTGTGCGTCACGATGACAATCGTGTAACGGCTCTTCAACTGGTAGATCAGTTCCTCGATGCGCTGCGTCGCGATCGGATCGAGCGCCGATGCCGGCTCGTCCATCAACACGATCTCGGGTTCGACGGCCAGCGCCCGCGCGATACACAGACGCTGCTGCTGCCCGCCGGAGAGCGCCAGCGCCGAGGTGTGCAGACGATCGCTCACCTCGTCCCACAACGCGGCCGCCTTCAAGCTCGACTCGACGCGGCCGTTCAACTCCTCGCGCGATCCGGTCAGCCCGTTGATTCGCAGGCCGTAGGCCACGTTGTCGAAGATCGATTTCGGGAACGGGTTCGATTTCTGGAACACCATGCCGACGCGGCGCCGGAGATCGACGACGTCCACCGACGCCGCATAGATGTCTTTGCCGTCGATGCAGATCGAGCCCTCGACGCGCGCGCCCGGGACGATGTCGTTCATGCGGTTGAGCGAGCGGAGAAACGTCGATTTGCCGCACCCCGACGGCCCAATCAGCGCCGTGACCTCGTGCGGCCGGATCTTGAGCGCGATGTGCTCGAGGACGCGCCGCGATCCGTAGTAAAAGTTCAGATCGGTGACTTCGATCTTCGCCGCGGCTGACGCCGACCCCGCGGCCGAAGGCGCCGTGGCGGAAGACGAGGGGCGGGTAGGAACGGCAATCTCCAACACAGGGTGACGATAACGTTCGGATCCAGCCCGTGTTTTTCGGGCGTGTTAAATCTGGCCGCGTAACCGCCGAGCCCGGCGAGGCCGGCTGGTTGCGGACATAGATAGAATGTTACGCCGGGTTGACACATGAAGACACTGTTGCTGATCGGTACGCGCAAGGGCGCCTTCGTCGCCGAGTCCGATGCGTCTCGTCGTTCGTGGACGCTCAAGGGTCCGTTCCTGAAGGGCTGTGAAGTCAATCACGTCGCGCATCTCGGCGGCGGCCGGCTCGCGATCGCCGGCAAGAGCTCGTGGTGGGGACCTGCACTTCAACTCTCGGACGACGGCGGCGACACGTGGCGCGATGCGCCGGGGCCGATCCGGTTCGCGGAAGGCCGCGGCCATACCGTCGATCGCATCTGGTTCGTCAAAGCCGATCCGCGCAAGCCGGGCCGGCTCTATGCGGGCGTCGATCCCGGCGCGCTGTTCGTCAGCGACGATCACGGCGGCGAGTGGCGCGAGATCGAATCGCTGACCGATCATCCGACGCGCGCCAAGTGGTTTCCCGGCGGCGGCGGGCTGATGGTGCATTCGATGATCTTCGATTCGACGCGCCCGTCGCGGCTCACCGTCGGCGTCTCGGCGGCCGGCGTCTTTCGATCCGACGACGAAGGCCGATCGTGGACGCCGAGCAACAAGGGTCTGCTGGCGGATTTCCTCCCTGAGAAGTTTCCCGAGGTGGGGCAGTGCGTGCATCACATGGAGATGCATCCGCAGAACGCCGACGTCATCTATCAGCAGAATCACTGCGGCGTGTATCGCAGCGATGACGCCGGCGACTCCTGGATCGACATTTCCGCCGGGCTGCCGTCGCGGTTTGGATTCCCATTCGCCGTCCTGCCCACCGCGGGCGATACGGTCTTCGTCGTGCCGGAGGAAGGCTCCTCCGCGCGCATGACGCCGGAAGGGCGATTCGGGATTTATCGCAGCCGCAACCGCGGTCAGTCCTGGGAACTGCTCACCAACGGCCTCCCGCAGTCCGACGCATTTCCGCAAGTGCTGCGCATGGCGATGACCGCGGACGGCCACCAGTCGCCGGGCGTCTACGTCGGCACGCAGGGCGGCCAGATTCTGGCGAGCCGCGACGGCGGCGATCGCTGGGACACGATCTTCAACTGGCTCCCGGCGGTCTATTCGCTGGAAACCGCGATCGTCTGACGCGGGAGGTTGTGCGCGCCCGTCACGTCCACAGCCAGGGGAGACGTTGATGCGCGATGTGAAGATTGCGATCCGGCGGCTGATCCACGAGCCCGGGTTCAGCATCATCGTCGTGATCACGCTGGCGCTCGGCATCGGCGCCACGACCACCATCTTCAGCGTTGTCGACGGCGTGCTGCTTCGCCCGCTGCCGTACCGCGACGCGGACCGGTTGCTGACCGTCTGGCAGTGGAGCAAGTCCAAAGGCATCGAAGACGCACCGGCGCCGGCCAACTTTCTCGATTGGCGCGAGGCAAGCCGCCTCGTGGACCTCGCCGCCGCCGAGCCGTACGGCGTCGACCTCACCAACAGCGGCGATCCAATTGGCCTCGACACGTGGCGCGTGTCCGAGCGCTTCTTCGAAACGCTCGGCGTCCAACCGGCGCTTGGCCGGACGTTTCTGCCGGAAGAGCACATCCCCGGGCGCGATCGCGTGGTCATCCTGAGCCATGCGCTGTGGCGCACGCGCTTCGGCGGCGAACCGGCTGTCGTCGGCCGCACCATCACGCTCGACAACCAGCCCTTCGTCGTCGTTGGCGTGATGCCGGCGCACGTCGACTACCCGTCGCGCAAGCACATCTGGATACCGAAGGTGTTCGGCGAGAGCGAGCGCCGCGCGCGCATGCAGACGTACTACCGCGTGATCGCGCGCTTGAAGCCGGGTGTGACGATCGAGCAGGCGCGTGACGAGTTGGCGGGAATCGCGGACCGAATCGCGATCGCATTGCCGCGCACCAACAAAGACGTCGGCATCACGGTCGACCCGGTGTTCGAGCGCGTCACCGGATCGGTGCGGCCGATTCTGCTGCTGATTCTCGGCGCCGTTGGTTGCGTGCTGCTGATTGCCTGCGCGAACGCCGCGAATCTCCTCCTGGCGCGTGCCGCTGCACGGCAGCCGGAGATGGCCGTCCGCACCGCGCTCGGCGCCGGCCGCGTCGATCTGCTTCGGCTGACGCTGACCGAGAGCGTGGTGCTGACGCTCTGCGCCGCCACCGTCGGCATCGTCGTGTCCTATTGGGCCGTCGGCGCGCTCGTCAAACTTGCGCCCGCAGACATTCCGCGGCTGGACGAAATTGGACTGAACGCTCAGGTCCTTGCCTTCGCCGTCGCGATCGCCTCGGCGACGGCGCTCCTCTGCGGCATCGCGCCGGCAGTGCAGTTCTGGACGCGATCGCTCGAGCAGCCGCTCCGTGCCGCCGGTCGATCGACAACGGGCGCGGGCGCGCGTGTTCGATCCGCGCTCGTCGTCGGTCAGACCGCGCTCGCCGTCGTGCTGCTCGTCGGCAACGGTCTGCTTGTCCGAAGTTTCACGGCGTTGCTCGGCGTCGACCTCGGGTATCGCGTCGATCGGCGCGTCGCCTTGACCACGCACGTCTGGACCGACTACCCGCAGCCGGAGCGCCGCGCGCAGTTCTTCGCCGAGGCCGACGAGCGCATCGCGCGCGAGCCTGGCGTCCTCTCGGTCGGTGCGGCGTCGGCGCTTCCACTTTCGCACGAAGGATCCGAGATGGATCCCCCATTTACGGTCAGCGGACGGCCGACACCTGCACCGGGCGACGAGCCGACGGCGCTCGTCACGTTCGTCACGCCAGGCTATTTCCAGACGATCGGCATGCGCCTCGTCGCCGGCCGCCTGTTCACCGAGCAGGATTCGCCGTCATCGCCGCAAGTCATCGTCGTCAACGAAACGATGGCGCGTCGCATCTGGCCGGGCGAGAGCGCGCTCGGCAAGCGGATTACGTCGCGCCTCAGCTTCTCGCCGGCGACAACGCGGGAAGTCGTCGGCATTGTCGGGGACGTCCGGCAGGGAGGTCTTCACGACCGGACGCAGCCGGCGTACTACGTTCCGCACCGGCAAGTGCCGTTCGGATCGATGACGATCGTGGCGCGCACGACCGCAGACGCCGCCTCTGCGGCGCCATCCGTGCAACGCGCGATCTGGTCGGTCAATCCTCGCGTCTCGTTTGCCGGCATCGAGACACTCGATGGACTGCTTCGCGACACGCTGGCGCCGCGCCGATTCACACTGACTCTGTTGTCTGGCTTCGCATTTGTCGCGATCGTCCTGGCGTCGATCGGTCTGTACGGTCTTGTCAGCTTTTCGGTCGCGCAGCGTACGAGCGAGATTGGGATCCGCATGGCGCTCGGCGCCGGCGTGCCATCCGTCCTGGCACTGGTCATGAGGGAAGGCCTGAAGACGGCGTGGATCGGCGTCGTCTGTGGCGTCGCGACCGCTTTCGTCGTGACGCGATATCTGTCGACGATGTTGTTTGGCGTAGAGCCGACCGATCCGACGACGTTCGGGACCCTGACGCTCACCGTCATCGCGGTGAGCGCGCTCGCGTGTTATGTGCCGGCGCGGCGCGCTGCGCGCGTCGATCCGATTGCCGCGATTCGCGTGGACTGATCTACCTAGCGGATCAGCGCCGGCTCGCTCGGTCTTTCCGCCGGTTCGAGGAACGCCGCCACCTGCCGCCGCAGCTCGTCCTGAATGCGATCGATCGGGCGGCGCGCATCGACGACGCGGAAATTGAACTCGTCGGCCATCGACTGGTATTCACGCAGCAGCTTCACCTGGTAGGCGCGGAAGCTGTCGTAGATTTCATCGCCAAGCTTCAGGTCCATGCCTGACTCCCAGAAATCCATGCCGCGCGACTCGAGCACGCGTCCGATCAGCGTCTTGACGTCGACGTTGAGGTAGAAGACGAGGTGCGGAGCGATGGCAAAGCCGTAGACATTGCGCAGCCACTGGCGATCGACGCCGCGAACGCCGGCGCGCGCGAGCGCGGTGAAGATGTAGCGATCGGAGAGCACGACGAATCCCGCCTTGAGCGCCGGGATGATTTCCTTCTCCAGTCGATCCGCGAAATCGGTCGCGTAGAGGAGCACGAAGGTGAGCTTGTTGAGCGTGTTGCTCGACTTGGCGAGCTCGATCGTCGGCTGCATCAGCGGCGAGCG
>DAIUKO010000181.1:0-3413 GCA_036848175.1 Vicinamibacterales bacterium
CTAGCCTGGCAATCTGAACGCGACGTACTCGCCGGAGTAATTGCCGCCGCTGATCGCCACGACGATGTACTGCTTGCCGTCGAGCATGTAGGTCATCGGCGATCCGCTTTGCGGCGCCGCCAGCCAGATCGCGCCGACTTCCTTGCCGGTCGCCTTGTCGTACGCGCGCAGCATCGCGCCGCGCGGATGCTCGGGCGTCGTCGTCACCTGCGGATCGCCCATGACGACGATCGTCTTCGTCACCATGAGGCCGACGCCGCCCGTCCCGACCTGGCCCGTCTTCGGAATGTTGAGGCCCTTGAGCGCCGGATGATTGCGGACGTTGTCCGGCGTGTCGCCGTGCGGCACCTGCCACGCGATCTCGCCGCGATCGAGATTGACGGCGGACAGCACGCCGTACGGCGGCTTGAGCAGCGGCAGGCCATCGACGGTCAAACCGCCGCCTGCGCCGCCACCGCCTACCGCAGGCGGTGCTGTCGCCGGCGTGCCGCCGGCGGGCGCGGCTGGAGGTGGAGCCGGCGGCGTCATCGCCTGCGCGCGTGGTGAATCCGCGGCGCAGCAGTCGCCCGGTCCGAGCACTTCCTGAAACGGCCGTCCCGCGACACCCGACACATACCGGATGTCTGAGAATCCTTTCGGCGGCTCGACGACCGACGTCGCCGTGAGACCGGTGTTGTTCGCCTGCGCGAAGACGGTGTGCGTCTCCGGATCGTAGGAGACGCCGGGCCAGTTCGTGCCGCCGACGGCATTGCCCATGTTGATCGCGCCGAGGATTCCATTGACGTTACCGACCACCGCCGGGTTGTACATCCACGGACCGACCTTGTAGCGCTCGAGATTCTTGAGCGCCTGCGCACGCAGTTCAGGCGTGAAGTCGATGAGGTCGTCGGGCACTCTCAAATAATTCCGCGCGTACGCCGGCGGCTTGGTCGGGAACGGCTGCGTCGGGCTCGTCTTTTCGCCCGGCACGTCGGACTGCGGGACGGGCCGCTCTTCAATCGGCCACACCGGCTGGCCGCTGACGCGATCGAACACGAAGAGGAACCCCTGCTTGCCCGGGACGGCGACCGCTTTGATCGCACGTCCGTTGACGGTGATGTCGGCGAGAATCGGCGCCGACGACATGTCGTAGTTCCAGATCGGGTGGTGGACGATCTGGAAGTGCCACTTCCGCTGACCCGTTTTCAGATCGACGCAGACAATGCTTTCGGCAAACAGGTTGTTGCCCGGCCGGTGGCCGCCGTAGAAATCCGACGTCGGCGTCTCGACCGGCAGATAGACCAGGCCGAGCTCTTCATCGACGGTGATCTGCGACCAGACGCCGACGTTGCCGTTGATCGCCCACGAATCGCGCTCCCACGTCTCGTTGCCGAACTCGCCGGGGAATGGAATCGTCTTGAACGTCCACAACAGTTTGCCCGTCCGCACGTCGAACGCGCGAACCAGACCCTTGGTGTTGTTGTGCGTGCTGACCGTCGCGCCTTCGCGGAACGACGATCCGATGATCGCGACGTCCTTGACGATCGTCGGCGTCGAATGAACGCCGATTTCGCCGCTCTCCAGATCGATCTGCTGGCCGGTGCCGAACACCGCGCCTTCTTTCAGATCGACGATGCCGTTCTTGCCGAACGCGTTGATCACCGAGCCGGTATGCGCGTTGAGCGCCACCAGCCGGTAGCCGGTCGTGACATACAGGACGCGATCGTCGCCGCGGCCGTCGGTCCAGTACGACACGCCGCGGCCCGACAGCTGCCGCGGCGCGATGCCCGCGCGCCGTCCTTCGCGCAGACTGTGCGCCCACATCAGCTCGCCGGTCTTGCCGTCGAGCGCGATCACCGACCGGCGCGTCCCTCCAGTGGTGTAGAGGACGCCGTTGATCATCAAGGGCGTGCCTTCGAGCTTGTATTCGGGACGAGGGCCGAGCATGTCGGTCTTGAACCGCCACGCGACCTCGAGCTTGTTGAAGTTCGACGCGTCGATTTGACCGAGCGGCGAGTAGCGAGTGCCGCGAACATCGGCCGTGTAATGAGGCCATTCGCCGTTCGCCGTCGACGGCAGACGTGAGGATCCTGCGCGATCCTGACCGCCGATGACCGTTGAGAATCCCGCGACCATGACGACGAGACACGCGACGTGTGCGGCTTTGCTCATGATGTCCTCGCGACGGCACACACTATCGGCTCAGTCGCCGTTGAAATCAAGGTAAGTCGTGTGTCAGATTGCATTGTCGGTCGTGCTGCTGGTCAGCGCGGCGCTGATGGTGCGCACCTTCGTCCAGATTGAACGCGTCGATCCAGGATTCCGATCGGAGGGCATGCTCTCGTTCCGCATCGCGCTGCCCGGCCAGCGGTATCGGACGCCGGAGACGTTCAACGAGTTCGGACGCCGTCTGCAGTCGGAGCTCACGGCTGTCGCGGGCGTGCGCGGCGTCGGCAGCGTCAGCCATCTGCCGTACGACAATCTGCCGAACTGGGGCGGTCCGTACATCTCGAAGCCGGGCCAGGACGAAGCCACCGCGGTTTTCTCGGATCATCGCGCGGTGACGCCGGGACTCTTCGAGACCGTCGGCGCGCGGCTCGTCGAAGGGCGCTTCTTCACCGAAGACGACGACACGCGCATCGCGCCGGTCGCGATTGTGGATGATCAGCTCGCACGACGCGCGTGGCCCGGCGAGAGCGCGATTGGCAAGCGCATCGCCGCGGATCCCTTCTCGACAGGACATCCGGTGTTCTGGGCCACGGTTGTCGGCGTCGTGCATCACGTGCGGCATCGCAGCCTGCTCGAGGACCTGACCGATCAGGTCTACTTCGCGGAGCGCCAGATTCAACGCAATCCGATGGCGTACGTCGTCAAGACCGGCGGCGATGCGGCGGCGCTGGCGTCAACGGTCCGTCAGATCATCGCGAAGCTCGATCCGCAGCTGCCGGCGTACGACATGCGGCCGCTCGACGAGTACGTCGCCGGCGCTCGCGCGGCGCAGCGCTTCGCGACGATTCTCGCGGCCGCCTTTGCGATCGTCGCGCTCGCGCTCGCCGCGGTTGGCGTCTACGGCGTGATCGCCTACGCCACCACCCGGCGGCGCTACGAGTTCGGCGTCAGGATCGCGCTCGGGGCACGCCCTGGTCAGGTGATGGCGCTCGTCATCCGCGAAGGCGCCGTGCTGGCCGCGATTGGCCTCACGCTCGGCGTGGCCGGTGCGGCGCTCGCGGCGCGGCTGCTTCAGAGTCAGCTGTTCGGCGTGACGCCGCGCGATGCGGTCAGCTATGCGACGGCCGTCGTCGCCATCGCGTTGGCCGCGATGACGGCGTGCTGGCTGCCTGCGCGCAGGATCTCGGCCGTCACGCCGCTCGAGGCGCTCAGAAGCGAGTGACGGAAAGAGGATCAAGTCCCGAATCCCAAATCCCAAATCCCGA
>DAIUKO010000181.1:3513-14997 GCA_036848175.1 Vicinamibacterales bacterium
AGAAGCGAGTGACGGAAAGAGGATCAAGTCCCGAATCCCAAATCCCAAATCCCGACACGGTCCTTACGGATAAGATGACCCATGCCAATTCACCGCTTCGTCGGCGGCGTCATCGCCGCATGCGCTCTCGCGTTCGCCGTCGCGCCGGCCGTCAGGCCGGTTGAAGCCGCTGCGGACAATCCGCAGATGTCCTGCGCGCAACTCACCACGCTGAAGCTGCCCGACGTCAAGATCACCGCGGCCGCGCCGGTCGCGGCGGCGTCGAGCGGCGCGATCCGCGCCGGCCACTGCAAGGTGGACGGCGTCATCGGCACCGAAATCAAGTTCTCGATGCTGCTGCCCGAGACGTGGAATCAGAAATTCATGATGGGCGGGGGCGGCGGATTCGTCGGCAGCGTGCAGAACATGGCCATCGGCAGCGTCAACGACGGATTCGCCACGATCGGCACCGACACCGGCCATACCGGCGGCGCGACCGACGCGACGTGGGCGCTGAACAACGTCGAGCGACGCGCGAACTTCGGCCACGTTGCCGTGCATCGCGTCGCGGAAGTGGGTAAAGCGATCGTAAGGAGCCACTACGGCGCCGACGCCAGGCGATCCTATTTCTCCGGCTGCTCGAACGGCGGCCGTCAGGGGATGATGGAAGCGCAGCGCTATCCCGACGACTTCGACGGCATCGTCTCGATCGCGCCGGCGATGGACTTCACCGGCATCGCCGCGCAGTTCATGAAGGACATCCAGACGCTGTTCCCGGATCCGAAGAGTCCGATGACCTCGGTGCTGCCGGCCGAGACCATGAAGATGGTGGGCGCGAAGGTGCTCGAGGCGTGCGATGCGAAGGACGGCGTGAAGGACGGCGTGCTCGAGGATCCGCGGCAGTGCACGCTGGATATCAACTCGCTGCCGCTCCCGGACGCGCAGAAGGCGGCGCTGAAGAAAATCTACGCGCCGACGAAGAACAAGGACGGCGAGATTTTTTCGGGCCAGCCGCTCGGCGGCGAGGCCGACGGGGCCGGATGGGCGCTGTGGATCTCGGGCGGCACGCCGATCCCGGGGCTCAACAATCAACCGAGCCTGCGCTTCGCCTTCGGCACGGAATTCTTCAAATACTTCGTGTTCAACGATCCGTCGTTCGATTACTCCCACTACGATCTGTCGACGTGGAAGAAGGACACGGAGTTGACCGCGTCGTACCTGAACGCGACGGATCCGAATCTCGACGCGTTCAAGGCGAAGGGGCACAGGCTGATCATGGCGCACGGGTGGGCGGACGCCGGCTTGTCGGCGCTGGCGACGGTGAAGTACTACGAACAGGTGCAGGCGCGCGATGCGAGCGTGCGCGACTACAACCGCCTCTTCATGATGCCCGGCGTGCTCCACTGCTCCGGTGGCGCGGGCCCAGACAACGTCGACTGGACGTCGGCGATCGTCGACTGGGTGGAAAACGGCAAGGCCCCGGAGCGGATCATCGCGTCGAAGATGAGTCAGGGCGCCACCGCGCGCACGCGTCCGCTCTGTCCCTACCCGCAGCATTCGACGTACAAGGGGAGCGGCAGCACGGACGAGGCCGCGAACTTCACGTGTCGATGAGGAACACTCAATGAACCGTTGGCTGTCGATTTCCATCGCATCGTTCATCGCTGTCGCCACGCTCGTCACACTGGGTCCTGCCGGCCGTGCGGCGGCGCCGGCCTGTGATCCCGACAACGGCGGGATCACGCTGCCGGAGGGATTCTGCGCGGCCGTCGTCGCCGAGAATCTGGGTGAGGCTCGCCACCTGGTCGCCGCGCCCAACGGCGATCTCTTCGTCTCGTTGAACGGCCGCGGGGGTGGTGTGATCGCGCTGCACGACAGCGACGGCGACGGCAAGTTCGACAAACGCGAAAAATTCGGCGATACCGCTGCCACCGGCATCGCGCTGCGCAACGGCTATCTCTACGTGGCCACGCCGAACAGCGTGCTGCGCTGGAAGATGGCGGCCGGCGAATTGAAGCCGACGGCTCCGGCCGAGACGGTCGTCGAGGGCTTGCCCGGTCTTCGCCAGCACGAGGACAAGGGGATTGCGTTCGACGGCCGCGGCGGGATGTACGTCAATGTCGGCGCGCCGTCCAATGCCTGCCAGCAGCCCGATCGACGGGCCAACGTTCCGGGTCAGGATCCGTGTCCGCTGCTCGAGAAGCACGGCGGCATCTGGCGCTTCGACGAGAACAAGCTGGGGCAGAAGCAGGAAGACGGCAAGCGCTACGTCACCGGCATGCGTCAGATGGTGGGCCTCACGTGGTACGACAATTCGCTCTGGGCCGTGATGCACAATCGCGACAGCCTCGACACGCTGTGGCCGGGCAAGTTCACGGCGGAACAGAACGCGGAATGGCCGGCGGAATATCTCGTGCACGCCACTGAAGGAGCGAACTTCGGCTGGCCGTACTGCTTCTACAACAACGCAGAAGGCAAGCTGGTGACGAATCCCGAGTACGGCGGCGACGGGAAGAAAACGGATCGGTGCGGCGGGTTTGCGCCGCCGACGGTCGCGTTTCCCGGTCACTGGGCGCCGAACGACGTGCTCTTCTATACCGGCATGCAGTTCCCGGCGAAGTATCGCGGCGGCGCGTTCATCGCGTTCCACGGATCGTGGAACCGCGCGCCGCTGCCGATGGCCGGCTACAACATCACATTCGTGCCGTTCTCCGGCGGCAAGCCAGGCACGCGCGAAGTCTTCGCGGATGGATTCATGGGCAAGTCGCCGATCATGAACCCGCGCGATGCCGCGTCGCGCCCGGGCGGCCTCGCGCTCGCGCCGGACGGATCGCTGTATGTCACCGAAGACGTCAAGGGCAAGACCTGGCGCGTCATCGCCAAACGGTAACCGGCAATGGGTCTGATCGCGCAAATCCTGATCGGGATCCTCGCCGGCTGGCTCGCGGGAAAGATCATGCGCGGCCGCGGGTTCGGCGTTCTCGGCGATCTGCTGCTCGGCATCGTCGGATCGCTGCTCGGCGGTGCGGTGTTCGGCCTGCTCGGACTTCACGCGTACAGCTTCATCGGGTCGATCGTCGTGGCGACGGTCGGCGCGATCCTGCTGCTGTATCTCGTTCGCCAGATCAGGTGAGCGGCGGGCAGCCGGTCGTCCTGGTCACTGGCGGGAGCCGCGGCATCGGCGCTGCGACCGCCAGGCTCGCGGCCGAGCGCGGATACGACGTCTGCGTCAACTACCTCCGCAACCGATCCGCGGCGGAGGCGCTCGTCGCGGACATCAACCAGGCGGGGCGTCGCGCGATCGCGGTGCAGGCCGACGTCGCGATCGAGGCCGACGTCGTGAGGCTGTTCGAGACTGTCGATCGCGGACTCGGTCCGCTGCGCGCGCTGGTCAACAACGCGGGGATTCTCGAACAGCAGACGCGCGTCGATCGCCTCGACGCGGCGCGGATCGCGCGCGTGTTCGCGACCAACGTGACCGGCGCGTTCATCTGCGCGCGCGAAGCGGTGCGGCGGATGTCGACGGCGGGCGGCGGCGCCGGCGGCGCGATCGTCAACGTCTCGTCGCGGGCGGCGCAGCTCGGCGCGCCGGGCGAATACGTCGACTACGCGGCGTCGAAGGCCGCGCTCGACGCGCTGACGATCGGCCTGGCACGCGAGGTCGCGGCCGAAGGCATTCGCGTCAACGGCGTCCGCGCTGGCATCATCTACAGCGACATTCACGCCAGCGGCGGCGAGCCGGGCCGCGTCGATCGACTGGCGCCGACGCTCCCGATGCGGCGCGGGGGCGAGGCGATTGAAGTCGCGCGCGCGATCCTGTGGCTGCTGTCGGACGAAGCGTCGTATTCGACCGCGACGTTCATCGACGTCGCCGGCGGACGATGAGAGAGGGAAGGAGGATCCAATGAGTGATCCCGATCTTCGCGCGGCCGTCGAAGGCCACGACGGCATCTTCGTGATCCGTGCCGGCAGGAACTGCCGCGACTGGAACGGCATCCACTACCAGATCGGCCTGTCGGGGAAGAACGTCGGGGCGAAGCAGCTGTCGATGAACGTGGCGACGATTCCGCCCGGCGGCGTCGCCTACGCGCACATCCACGTCGGCTTCGAGGTGATGCTCTACATTCTCGAGGGCCGCGTCCGCCACGAGTACGGCGACGGCCTGAAGCAGACCGTCGAGAACACTGCCGGCGACTTCATCTTCATCGAGCCCGGCATTCCGCACGAAGTGTTCAACGTCAGCGACACCGATCCGGTCGTCGCCGTGGTCGCGCGCTCCGATCCGAGCGAATGGCAGAACATCATTCCGTATCAACGGCCATGAGCCTGTCAGGCGGCGTGTAATTGTCCGAGCAGGTCGCACAGCGCCGGATCGATCACCGTCGACGGCTGCACGCCCTCGACGTACTTTCGCGCTGACGCGACATCTCTCCGCTGAAGCGCCGCTTCGGCGGCGACGTATCGCGCGAACTGATCGGCCGCGTCGATCGCGATCACCTTGGCCGCCGCTTCTTCCGCGTCGAACCATTTGGAGAGCAGGAGCAGTCCGTAGGCGCGCGCGACCATCGCGTGCGGGCACAACGCGCCAATCTGCTCCGACTTGGTGAGGCAGTCGAACGCCGACTGAACCCGCTCGCGAATGCACGGCGTGAGCAGGTGCCCGTTCCCGGTGAACGGGCCGCGGGCCGGCAGATCGAACGTCGCCACGAACCGGAGCTGTGCGACGGCGAGGTAGCGGCGCGCGTGTGCGCCGAGCAGCGTGTACTGCCGCCGCGCGGAGCCCGACGCCTTGCTCGCGGATTCGTCGAGCCGAGTCCGGAGATCGACGGCCTCCGTGAGCCGCCGCTGCACGTCGTCGCGATCGAAGGAGAGCCACTCGCGGCGGCTCAGGCTGCCGAGCTGCGCCAGTTGCCAGACGCCGGCCGCGTACTTCAGCGTGTGTTCGCGGGCGACGTCCGCGAACATCTTGTCGGCCATGGCGGAGGCCGCCCCCAGCTGGCCGTTCGATCCGAACAGGCTCTTCCAGTACAGGATCGCCTGGTTGTAGCGCGCTTCGGTCGCGAGCTGCCGCGCGCGGTTCTCGCGGGCGCGCGCCGCGCCTTTCTCGTGCTGGTTCTTCTCGGCCCCGGCTTTCCGGCATTCGATCTCCGCGCGCTGCTCCGCGAGATCCTCGAGCTCCTCGAACAGGCGCCGCGCCGCCGCGTCGCGGCCGACGAGCGCGTAGCAGATGCCGAGGATGCGAAGCGATTCGAGGAGGTAGACCGTGTGCTGCGGATCTCCAGTGAAGGTCTCGCGCACGAACTCCAGATTGCCGATCGCCTTCTTGAGATCCGTGTCGCGGCGCTCTCGATCGGGCTGCGTGTCGACCACCGACCGCACACAGCGGCTGACGGTGGCGACGCCCTGCCGGAACGCGGCGTGGCCGTCGATCTGCGCGGCCGTATCCTGATCCTTCTTCATTCGGAAGAGGAGCTTGTACGCCGCGCGTTCCGCGCTGAGCGCGACCGAATCGATGCCGTCCACGCGCGGCGTCGACGCGAGGACCGACACGGTTCCGTTCTCCGGGCCGGTCGCGTTCAGACGAATCACCACCGTCTTGGCCGTGCCCTGACCGGGATCGACCTCCTGGCACGTCGCCGACAGCGACGGCTGGCCCGATTGCCACCAATCGACGACGCCGCTCCAGAACTTCATCACCGTACCGAGGCCGACGGCGCCGAAGTTGAATTGGAGGTTTTGAAACGCGTCGGCCAGGGCCTTGTCGTTCCCTCGATCCCATTGGTCGACGTGAAACAGCTCTTCGTGAACCGGCTTCGGGCGCTCGCTCTCGGAGACGCCGAAGTCCTCCCACACTTCCCAGCCGAACGTTCCCGGGTAGAGGAGCAGGCGCGTCGGCGTCCACACCGGTTGCCGCACTTCGTTAGGCACGCGGCGGATCGCGTCGAGAATCGGATCGCGCGCGCCGAGTGCATCGTCGCCTCGAACGCCGGCGAACATCCACGGCCGCTGCCGCCAACCCTTGAGAAGATGCGATTCGATCCAGCGCCAGCCGTCGCGGATCCACTTGAGGCCGAACCAGGTGCCGATCAGGGAGAGGAGCACCGCGCCGAGCTGCGCGATCCACGGATTGGCGGCGGCTTCGCTGATGTGCGATCGCCACGACCTCCTGGCGTCGCGCTCTTCGATCGCCCGTTGCGAGAGCTCGGTGCGCAGCGCCAACGTCTCGCTCAGGATGTCCTCGTAGGTACTGTCCTTCGCGAGCTCGTCGAGAATCGGCAGGGCAGCGGCAGCACCCTCGATGGCGGCCTGATGCCGGGCGCGCGCGAGCTTCAGCTTGTCCTTCTGATACGCGAGAATCTGTGGGTCTGCCGGAAGTAGCCTTCCGGCGTCCCCGCAGGTTTGCGGCGGCGTGTCCTCAGATGCCTGTGGACCGGCAACGCCGAGCGATAACGCGATGACGGCGACGACGGCCAACAGGCGCGCCATGGAACACCTCGGACTTGGGGATCGATGTCTACCTGATGAACGCGGGGAACTGGAGGGAAACGGCTCGCCGGCCGACCGAACCTACGTCGCTACTAACTAAAGTGCTGCGCTACCGGAGGGGGTTTCGGTTGGCGTCGAACAGCTCGGGCGGCGAATCCGCTCGCCTTTGAAGATCAGGGTGTTCGTGACAGCCATCTCGACGCACCGACTAGCCGTACGTTCTTTTGCTAACCAGCCTGACAGCCTTAGCCTGGGAAATTTGGCTGGACTCAGACAAAATTCTTCTTCCACCTCAGAGAGCGGATTCTTTGTCGGATGCTCCGCCACTCTCGTCCAGCGCTACCCGCGCCCGTGGGACAGGCGGCGACCTCGCAAACATCATTGCGTGCCGACGCTGTCATACGACTGCGGTTGACCGTGAACCGACGCGATCGAGATTGATGCGCCTCGACGCTGATTTGAACGTCGACTCGCACATGCGCTCGAAGTTGACATGCCGGCATTCAAATTGCTCACCTGCCCGGGTTCCCGTCGCGGCCAGCCTCACATACCCGCGGCCGATTATTCACATCGCCATTCGAGAGGATACCCAGATGAAATTTCGTGTAGCTGCGTTGGCCCTCGCCTGCGCAATCATGTCGCTTCCCGCCTACGCGCAGGGTCCTGGCGGGCCACCTCCCAATTACCGAGAGCTTGCGAGTCAGGTCGCAAATCTGCAGGATCGGCTCGCCAAGCTGGAGGGGAACATCACCGCGGCCGACGTCGCCGGCACTTACACGGCGCTTGTTCTCGAAACCGGGATGACCGGCTTCCACGCCGGGACTCCACCACACAACGCGACGATCGAGACCTCGGCGTTGAGAGGCACTCTCACGCTGAACGTCGACGGGACGGGATCGACGTCCTTCACCGGATGCGAAGGGAGCATGCTGACTCCGGGCACCGGGGCTATGACCGGCTTGGACTGCAGTCAATCAGAGAACACCAATGTCACGTGGACGTACGCCGCTGGGGTGGTGACCATCACGTTCCTGAACGATGGTGATCAGATTCCCTTGAACGTCGCGTTGGGAGGCCGGCTCCTGACCATCGGATTTTCACCCTTCCATCCCGGCGATCCGTCATCCGATCACGTCCTGTTCATCCTCACGCGCCTGCGTTAACGAGCCGATCTTTCTCGAGGAACAGCCCAAAGACCCACGTGAGAGGCGGACCTTCAGGTCCGCCTCCCACATCCGTGCGGATCTGCACCACGTTCCACGCGGCGCGCATTGGCCGCGTGAGCCTCGCGTGTGCGCACAAACACGACGCCAACTATCCTCCGCAAAAAGATCGAGGATTTGCACCAGGTGGGCGCGTTCATGTGCTTAGTGTGAACCGCGGTCAACGACGCACGCCTGAGAGGTCAGCTTGACGCGATCGAATTGTGCGCCACGGCTGGTTTGCCCTTACCGCTGACCGTTGCGCCGAAGAATTCGTTGCCTCTTCGTCATGAGGCCCAAGTGCCTGCTTGCTGATCACGGCCTTCAGCGCTGCGATCACCTCGGCCTGGTGCGTAGCCAGTGCGAAGTGGCCGGCGTCTTCGATGATGATCAGGCGCTTCTTCGGAGCCGAGACCTTGTTGAAATACGCCTCGACGAGCTGCGTCGGCGCAAACAGATCGTGCCGCCCCTGAATGACGTAGTAGGGGAGCTTGAACCTGGTCGCGGTGGTGGAAAGGTCCACCGAGGCTCCATTCAAGGCCGAGCCCGACGCGCTCATGCCGTCGCCGATCGCCTTCACCATCTCCTCGCTCTCGCCGTTGGCGCTGTAAATCGTCCTCAGGCCGGTGAGCCAGGCCGTGTCCGAGGCATTCATGTTCTGACGGATCGGGCGCGAGAAGCCGAAGTACTGTTTGAGATTCTTCGGGTCCGGCTTGCCGATGGCATCGAGAGCGGCGAGCGCAGCCGTGTCGCCCTTGTCCTTGTAGCGTTGCCTGAGAAAGTCGAACTGGAACTGCACCGTGTCGGCCCAGGAGGAGACCTGGCCCGTTCCCACGTAGGCGGCGAACAATTCCGGCCGCTGCTGCGCGATGCCGGTCGCGATGATGCTGCCCCAGGAATGTCCGAACAGGATCAGCCGCGCCAGGGGAAACCGCGTGTGCAGCTGTTCAGCGAGGTCGATCCCGTCGGCGATGAGTTTCTCGAGCGAGACGCCGGCCGCGCCGTTCTTGGCGAACGTTCGCCCTGCACCACGCTGGTCCCATTGCACGAGAACAAAGTCCTTCTCGTACGGTGCGTACGTCGAGACGAAAGGCGACTGGACGTCGCCAGGCCCGCCATGCAGGAGCAGCAGTACTGGATTTCCGCGATCGTCGCCGCGTATGGTGACCCACTGCTCAATACCGCCAATCGTCATGAAAGAGGCTTCTTCGATGCGCTGAGCGGATCTCTGTGCGTGAACAGATCCGGCAACAACAAACAGAGCGATGAAAGACGCGGCGATACGTCGCACGCGGCCTATGACGGAAGCGGAGCGGTTTTGGTTGTCATCGTGAGGGAGGACAGAGCGATCCCGCTGGCCATCCGGAATTGCAGGGTCTTCTCTTGAGTGCTAACAGCGAGGGAGGACGGATCGTTGCGCGATTGCCCGTGGAGTCTGGGGCTGCCGGAGTCTCGGGTGGTTGAGTTCGATGGGAACTGACCCTCGCAGACGATCTGCCGAGAGAGCGGCTGTAAATCATCGAGCAGGCTCGCGCGCCGGCGTCACGGGCAATAACCCTTTCTCGACAAGCGTCGGCGGCTTGCGCGAATGCGCTGCCTGTTCCCACGCATACGCAATCGCCAGCAGATCGCCATCCGTCCACGGGCGTCCTGAGAATTCGATGCCGAACGGCAATCCGCTGTCATAGAACCCGGCAGGCACCACGACGGCTGGAACGCCCAGCATATTCACCCAGCTGGTAGCCGAATGCGGACCTTTGCTGAGGCCGCCGTCCTGCGCCATCGTTTCGTCGGGTGGCGGCATCTGGATAGCAGGATAGACGTAGCCATCAAGGTGCAGTCGATCGATCGGCTCGAGGTAGGCCGCGAGCGTCGCCCGGCGAGGCGCGTAATACATCCGTTCAGCATCGGCGTCGGTCTTGAACGCGCGCTGGCGGATTTCGAGGCCTCCAGGCTTTCGGAACTCGTTTTCAGCTCCAATCGATGACGGAAACAGCGGACCGCCAACCGACTTGAGGTACTCGGCCGCCGAGTGATATTCGCTCGGACCGAAGCTCGCCAAGAACTCGTCGGTGCCGTCTTGCACATATGCGTAGGTCGACACGTGGCTTGCGGTCTTTGCAAAGGCGGCCGGCAGAATCGCGTCATCGATCACGATCTTCGCGCCGGCGCTGCGCAGCGCGTCGACGGCCTTCATGAACATCGCGCGAGTCTCCGGCTTCAACGGCGTATTCGCCGCGGTTCGAACCTTCTCGAACGCTGGTTCCCTCACGCTGTACGGGATGCCGTGAAACGGAACACCTTCGCCGGCGAGGACGAACGCCGGCACGGCAAATCGTTTGCCCTTGAGGGCATCAGCCTTCAGTCCAGCCTCGTAGGGTCCCTTCTGCGCGGCGACGGGAATGCCGACCTTGCGGGCATCGAGCGGATCTTCACCGGCCATCACGGCGAGCGCGATCGCCGCGTCAACCGCACTGCGCGCAATGGGTCCAGTGTTGTCGAGCAGCCAATCGAGCGGCGCTATGCCAGCGATGCTCACGAGACCGCGCGTCGGGAACACGCCAACCAGTGCACTGGTCGCGGCGGGCATACGGATCGAGTTGCCCGTGTCGGTGCCGTTGCCGAGCACGGCCAGGTTCGCGGCAATCGCGGTCACGATTCCGCCCGACGATCCACCTGGCGAGAACCGCACGTCATACGCGTTGCCGGTCCGGCCGAACGAGGTGCTGCGATTCGTGTCGCTGTTCGCGAGGTCCGGCATGTTCGCCGTTCCGAGAATGATCGCGCCCGCAGTCTTGAACTTCGTGACGATCGTCGCGTCCGTTGGCGCGATCAGCTCGTGGCCTTTCTTCGCGAACCCTTCCCATCCGGCTGTCGTCACATGACCCTTGATAGAGGTGTTTGCCTTGATCACAATCGGCACGCCCCACAGCGGCCCGTGGGTCCCACTCGTGTCGGCGTCCTGGCGCGCCGCTTCGGCGAGCGCCTCGGTTCGAAAGAGCTGTTCGATGGCACCGTATACGCCGTTGTAGCGATCGATCCGCGCCAGATACCACTGCACGACCTGCGTGACGGTGTATTTCTTGTCCGCGTAGAGCTTGCGCAGCTGCGGCACCGTGACCTCGAGCAGGTCGCGATCGATTGTGTCGTTCGAGGCCGGCAGCGGCGTCGACGTCGGCGTAGTCACACAGGACGCCGACAGCCAGAGCAGGCACACCACACCGAGCACACGAGGCACGCGGCTCTGCAGCATCCGCAGAGCATAATCTCGATAGGCGGTTGGACGCGCGGTAGTCCTGGTTTTCGCGTCGGCTTCGTGGTTGCAGCGGCGATCTGGTCGTCTCGGTCGGGCGAATCGGATACGACCTTTTTCGGTTTGCGGTGACGGATCTCATGCCCACTCGCTGCCGAGAATCTGTTTCTGAGAAAGCAGTTGACGGTGTACGTCGAGCGAGGGGCGCTTCAAGTGCACGTCGGACAGCTCGACGCCGAGCTGACCGATCCAGCGCACGAGATCGACGAGCGTGCGCGCCGGCCTGGTCGCCGCGCTGGCCCGACGCGGAGGCGGCGCAGGTCAGTCCCGATCGCAGGACCATTGTGATTTCGACGTTGCCCGCGCCGTTCGGGCCGAGCAGGCCGAACACTTCGCCCGGATGAATGTCGAAGTCGATTCCCTTGACGGCTGTGAACGATCCGTAGTTCTTGGTGAGACCTCGAACGTGGACGGACGGGTCATCGCAGGCGTTTATACCAGACGCGCGCGGTTTTGGGATTGTTGCCGTTCGGATTTAGGATGCGTCGATGATTCGCGCCCTCT
>DAIUKO010000182.1:0-14223 GCA_036848175.1 Vicinamibacterales bacterium
TCGACGAGCACGACTACCAGTTCAAGAAGAAGCACATCGAGCGCTTCCTCGAGGATGGCGACAAGGTCAAGGCGACGATCTTCTTCCGCGGCCGTGAAATGGCGCACCCGGAGATCGGCCGGCGCATCCTCGAACGGCTCGTGGACGATCTGCGCGACGTGGCGATCGCCGAGACGATGCCGCGGATGGAAGGCAACCAGATGCACACGATCCTGAGTCGCCGGCCGCCGAGCGGTGGCGGCGGCAAAGCGAAGAGCACGAAAGACACAAAGGACACAAAGGACACGAAGGTCACAAAGGACACACCAGTCTGATGGCGAAGAAGATCAAACTGAAAACGCACCGCGGCGCGGCCAAGCGCTTCAAGCGAACCAAGCGCGGCAAGTTTCTGCGGAGCAAGGCGTTCAAGCAGCACATCCTGAGCAGCAAGACGACGAAGCGGAAGCGCGCGCTGCGCGGCACGACCACGGTGGCCGACGTCGACGTGCCAAAGCTCGCGCGGATGCTGCCGTATAAGTGAGTCCTGGTCGGGATTCGGGAGTCGGGATTCGGGATTCGGGAGTCGCGATTTGGGATTTGGGATTCGCGACTTGGGATTTGGGATTCGCGGGAATCAGGATTCTCGGGATTGATCGCCGTCCGGTTACAGCCGGACTCGTGGAGATAAGCGATGCCTCGTGTAAAAAGAGGAACCGTCCGGCGCGCCAAGCGCAAGAAACTGCTTGGACTCGCGAAGGGTTATTACGCCAACAAGAGCAAGCTGTACCGCGCTGCGAAAGAGTCGGTCGACACCGCGCTGAAGTACGCGTTCGTCGGCCGCCGACGCAAAAAGCGCGATTTCCGGCGGTTGTGGGTCGTGCGCATCAACGCCGCCGCGCGTGAGAACGGCCTCACCTACGGGCAGTTGATCAACGGACTCAAGAACGCCGGTGTCACGCTCGACCGCAAGAGTCTCTCGGAGCTCGCGGTCTCCAGTCCGGCTGCATTTGCGAGCCTCGCCAAACAGGCGAAGAGCGCCGCGAAGACCACGGCTCGCGCCTGACGCGTCGTTGGTCGTTGGTCGTTAGTCGTAGGTCGTTGGTCGCGGCTAGACTAACGGCCGACGACCAATGACCAACGACTAACGACCATGCCAGACCTTCTTCCCAGCCCCGAGTCCGTCGCGCAATTGGTCGCGCAGTTCGAGCATGAGCTCGGTGCGGCGGCGTCTGCGCGCGACGCGCAGTCGGTCCGCGATCGGTATCTCGGCCGCAAGAACAGCGTCGTCGCCTCGTGGATGCAGCTGATTGCCGGCGCGCCGGCCGATCAGAAAAAGAGCATCGGCCGCTACGCGAACGAGCTCAAACAGGCGGTCGAAGCGCGCTGGACCGAGCATCAGGCCAGCGGCCGGTTCGTCGCGCGGCCCGCCGGCGCCGTCGACATCACGCTTCCCGGCCGTGTGCCGGCGCTCGGCCATCGGCATCCGTTGACCGTCGTGCGCGACGAGCTCGAGGAGATCTTCACGCGCATGGGATTCACGGTCGTCGAAGGGCCGGAAGCCGAAGACGAGTGGCACTGCTTCGACGCGCTGAACATGCCGGCCGAGCATCCAGCGCGCGACATGCAGGACACGCTCTACCTCGCGACGCCATTGCAGGGTGAATCAGGAGCGCCGGACGATCGGCGGACGCTCCTGCGCACGCACACCTCGTCGATGCAGATCCGCTACATGCAGGCGCACCAGCCGCCGATCCGCATCGTCGCCCCCGGACGCGTCTACCGCCGCGACAACCTCGACCTGACGCACTCGCCCGCGTTCTCGCAGATCGAGGCGCTCGTGGTCGGTGACGGGATCTCGCTCGCCGATCTCAAGGGGACGCTGCTCGCGTTCGCGCGTCAGATGTTCTCAGAGAAGGCGCGCGTGCGCTTCCGGCCCAGTTTCTTTCCCTACACCGAGCCGAGCGCCGAGATCGATCTGAGCTGCTGGCAGTGCGACGGCGCCGGCTGCGCGATGTGCAAGAAGACGGGCTGGATCGAAATGGGGGGCTGCGGGATGGTGCACCCGGCGGTGTTCGAAGCGGTCGGCTACGACGCCGAGCGCTACACCGGATTCGCGTGGGGCATCGGCATCGAGCGCGTCGCGATCCTCCGCTATCAGGTCGAAGACATCCGGTTGTTCTACGAGAACGACCTGCGCTTTCTCGAACAGTTTCCTTACTGACGCATGCGACTCGTTCTTTCGTGGCTTCGTGAGTTCGTCGATGTGTCGGCGCCGGTCGAAGAGATCGCGGAGAAGGTCGGCCTCCGCGGATTCGAAGTCGCGTCGATCGAGAAGCTGGATGACGGCGACGCGGTCATCGATTTCGAGATCACCGCGAACCGACCGGACTGTCTGAGCGTCATCGGGCTCGCGCGCGAAGTGGCGACCGTCTACGACAAGCCGATCACGCTGCCGTCCACCGACCCGGGCGCGAAGATCCCGCTGAAGCCGATCACGACGGGTTCCCACGATCGTGTGAAGGTGACGATTGAAGACGCCGACCTCTGTCCGCGTTACGCGGCTGCCGTGGCCGAGGTGACGATTGGATCTTCGCCGGCGTGGATGACGACACGGCTGCACGCGGCTGGCATCCGGCCGATCAGCACCATCGTCGACGTCACCAACTACGTGAACCTGGAGATCGGACAGCCGCTGCATGCGTTCGACCTCGCGAAACTGGCCGGACCGGAAATCCGCGTGCGCCGCGCCAAACCGGGCGAGATGATCAGGACGCTGGACGGCGTCGATCGCAAGCTCGACTCCGACATGCTCGTGATCGCCGATCGCGATCGCGCGCAAGCCGTGGCCGGCGTCATGGGCGGCGCGGCGTCGGAGGTCTCGTCGTCGACGAAGGCGGTCGTCTATGAGAGCGCCTACTTCAAGCCGACGTCGGTTCGGCGGACGAGCAAGCGGCTCGGCCTCAAGACGGAGGCCTCGTCGCGCTTCGAGCGCGGCGCCGACATCGGCGCGCAGGTCATCGCGCTTCAGCGCGCGATCGCGCTGATGGAACGGATCGGCGCCGGGACGGCGATCGGTCCGGTGATCGATGTCTATCCGCAGCCGCGCGCGCCGAGAGCGCTGCACCTGCGCCGCGACCGGCTGACGCTGCTCTTCGGCGTGGCGGTTCCCGACGCTGAAGTCGTGCGCATTCTCAAACGCCTCGGCCTCGAGGTCACGCCGACCGCCGACGGGTGGGATGCGATCGCTCCCACCTTCCGCGTCGACTTGCTGCGCGAAGCCGATCTCATCGAGGAAGTCGGCCGGCACTATGGATTCGATCGGCTCGAGGCGACGTTCCCGGCGGTGACGACGGCGCCGCCGCCGCCGGATCCGCGGATCCGGCGCGATCGACTCGTACGGCACGCGCTCACGGCGGCGGGACTCTCCGAAGCGGTGACGTTCGGCTTCATCGAAGCGAAGGCGGCGGAGCCCTTCGCGACGGCAGGCCAGACGCCGATCGCCGTCGCCAATCCGCTGTCCGCGAAGTTCGACACGCTGCGGCCGTCGCTGCTGCCAGGACTCGTCGATGCGGTGGCCCACAATCGCCGGCATGGACGGCGCGACGTCCGGCTCTTCGAGATCGGCGCGCGCTTCGCCGTCGACGGCGAGACTCGCGGCGTGGGCTTCGCGTGGACTGGAAATGCCGGCAGCGATCACTGGTCGGGCGGCAGCCGCGACGTCGACTTCTTCGACGTCAAGGGAGTCGCCGAGCGGCTGTGCGAGGTGCTCGAGGTGCCGATCGACGTCGAGCCGGCATCCGAGTCGTATCTGGTTCCGGGTCAGATGGCCGCGCTGGTCGTCGCCGACGGCGCGGCGCGCGGCCAGCGCGCGGGACTGATCGGCCAGCTGCAGCCGGCGATCGCCGACGCGCGCGGACTGCCCGCAAAGGATCGCGTGTTCGTCGGCGAACTGCACCTCGATCTGCTCGCATTCTCGCGCGCTGCGGGAAGCGATGCGACGCGTCCGCTGCCGCGGCATCCGTCTGTCGTCCGCGACCTGTCGATCGTCGTGGCGGAAACCTTGCCTGCGGCGATCATTCGTGGCACCATTCAATCCGCCGCGCGCGCGCTCGCGGCGCCGCTCGTCGCGATCAGCTTCTTCGATCGCTATCAAGGCAAGGGCGTTCCCGGCGGATCGGTCAGCGTCTCCGTGCGGTTGACGTTCCAGGCCGACGATCGCACGCTGACCGATGCGGAAGTCCAACAGAGCTTCGACACGATTCTTTCGGCGCTCGTGCGCGATCACGGCGCCGTGCAACGGTGACAGTCATGGCGAAAACCGCGACCCGCAGCATTGATCTCGAGCCTATCGATCGGCTCGAGGAAAAGGTGAAGCTTCTCGTGAGTCTGGTCGATCGTCTCAAGGCCGATCAGTCGCGCGCCGCCGACGAGAACCAGCGCTTGTCGCGCGAGCTCGACGCGCTGCGCGGACGGCTGGCGGCCAGCGACGGTGTTGCCGCCGAGCTGTCGGCGCTGAAGGAAGAGCGGGACGTCATCCGCACGCGCGTTACCGACATGCTGGAGCAGCTCGAAGCGCTGAGCTTATAGTCCTCATGGCGGAGGGCCGAGTGATTCCGGTCGAAATCGCCGGGCAAAAGTACCCGATCCGCAGCACGCTGGATCAGGAGTACGTCGCGCGACTTGCGCTCTACGTCGACGAGAAGATTCGCGCCGCCGCCGAATCGACGCCGACCGGAGACACGCTTCGCCTCGCGGTCCTCGCCGCGTTGAACATCGCCGACGAGCTGTTCCGCTGCCGCGACGCCAACCGCGATTGCAGCGGCGAGATCGCCCAGCGCGCCGGCGAGCTCGAGCGTCTGCTCGATCGCATCCTGATGGCGTCGTAGGTTCGCTCGGCGGCCGATCGCGCTAACCGCCCGCACTCTCCGTTCGTCCAACGGCCATGGCCCAGGACCTGCGTCTCGCGCTGCGGACACTGATTCGCACGCCTGCCTTCACGCTCACCGCCATTCTCACGCTCGCGCTTGGCATCGGCGCCAACACTGCGATGTTCAGCGTCGTCAACGCCGTGCTCTTGCGGCCGTTGCCGTTTGCCGATCCAAACCGGCTGGTGTTCGTGTTCAGTCAGAACACGCAGCGCAGCGCCGGCCAGATGCGCGTATCACCGCTCGATTTCACCGACTGGCAGCGCGAGGCGCGCTCGTTCGACGCGCTCGCCGCCCACGTCGGCACCGGCTTCTCCTTCAGCGGAGACGACACCGCGCCCGAGCTCGCGATCGGACAACTCGTGACGCAGGATTTCTTCAGAGCGCTCGGCGTTCGGCCGGTTGTCGGCCGTCTCTTCGTCGCGGACGAATTCACGCCCGGGCGAGACCACGCAATCCTCTTGAGCGAAGGCCTCTGGCAGCGCCGCTACGGCGGCGATCGCACCGTCGTCGGACGCACCGTGACGATCAACGGCCGGCCGTACGCGATCGCCGGCGTCATGCCCCGGTCGTTCAGCTATCCGACCGACCGCTATCAATTGTGGGCGCCGCTCTCGCTCGTTTCCCCGCCGGACGGACTGCCGGTCAACCGCAACACGCACTATCTCAGGGTGATCGCGCGACTGAAGGCCGGCGTGGCGCAGTCGCAGGCCCAGGCTGAGATGACCGCGATCGCGGATCGCCTCGCATCGCAGTACCCGGACACGAACCGCGCGCTCGGCGCGCGTGTGCTGCCGCTGCGCGATCAGGTGATTGGCGACGTGCGCACCGCGCTCCTCGTGCTGCTCGGCGCCGTCGGCTTCGTCGTGCTGATCGCCTGCGGCAACGTCACCAACCTGCTGCTCGCGCGCGCGACCGGCCGCCAACGCGAGCTCGCGATCCGGGCGGCGCTCGGCGCCGGCAACGCACGACTCGTGCGTCATCTGTTCACGGAGACGGCCGTGCTGTACGCGGCCGGCGCGATCGCCGCCATCGTCGTGGCGTCCTGGGCGCTCGCGCTGGTCGCGTCGCTCAAACCGGCCGACATTCCGCGGCTCGCCGACGCGACGATCGACGGGACGGTTCTCAGCGTGACGAGCCTCATCGCGCTGCTGACCGCGCTCGTCTTCGGTCTCGCCCCCGCGATGCACGGCGCTCGCACCAACGTCGGCGACGCGCTCAAATCAGGCGCGCGGACTTCGGGCGCGAGCCGCGGCCGGCAGCGGCTCAGAGCGGGCCTCGTCGTCGGTCAACTCGCGCTGTCGATGGTCCTGTTGGTCGGCGCCGGGCTCGCGATTCGCAGCTTCATGCGGCTGACGCACGTCGATCCGGGCTTCGATGCCGACGGTCAACTCACGTTCGGGCTCGTGATGCCCGCCGCCCGCTACCCCGGCGCCGCCGAGATGCGATCGTTCCAATCGCGGCTGCTCGCCGACCTGGCGGCCGCGCCAGCTGTTCGCAACGCCGGCGCGACGACGCACCTGCCCTTCAGCGGACAGAATCTCGAGAACGGCTTCACGGTGGACGGTTTCGTTGTCCCACCGGACGGAGAGGGTCCTGTCGGAGGTCTGCGCGGCATCGCGGGCGACTACTTCGCGGCGCTCGGCATTCCCCTGAAGCGCGGTCGTGCCTTCACCGCGGACGATCGCGAAGGGATGCCGCTCGTCGCGATCGTCAACGAGACGTTCGCGCGAAAGTACTGGCCCGGGCAGAATGCGATCGGCAAGCGGCTGCGATTCGGAGGGCCGTCGTCGCAGGATCCGTGGCGCGTCGTCGTCGGTGTCGCCGGCGACGTCAAACACATGGGACCTGCCGAGGAAACGCGGCCCGAAGTCGACCTGCCGTTCGCGCAGCTCGATCCGGGATTCATGACGACGTGGGCGCGTGGCCCGACCATCGTCCTGCGCGGGAGTCTGCCGGTGGCGAACCTGACATCGATCGCGCGCGAGCGCGTGAACGCCGCAGACGCAACCATGCCGCTCATCAACGTCCAGACGATGGCCGAGCTCGCGTCCGACGTCGTGTCGCAACCGAGGTTTCGGACCGTTCTCCTCGGCGCCTTCGCGGCCCTCGCGCTCGCACTGGCGACCATCGGCGTCTTCGGCGTTCTTTCGTACTTCGTCTCCGAGCGCGCAGCGGAGATCGGCGTGCGCATGGCGCTCGGTGCGCAGCCGGTGGACGTTGTCCGGATGGTCGTCGGCAAAGCGGTCGCCCTGGCAATTGTGGGAATGTCGATCGGCCTGATTGCCGCGGTCCCGCTCAGTCGAGCGATGCGCGCGCTGCTCTTCGAGGCCCCGCCGTTCGACGTCGTGACATTCGCGATCGTCGGCCTGGGGCTCGTCGCCGTCGCGGCGCTGGCGAGCTACTGGCCGGCGCGGCGCGCCGCTCGCGTCGATCCCGTCACTGCGCTTCGAATGGAGTGACCATTTCTGCACGCCCTCGTCTTGACCGCGCTCGCATCGGAGACTAAGATCCGTTGCGGAACTTGAGTTCCCTGCTTTGCGCGTGATGGCGGCAGGCTCGTTTGAGCCAACGTATCACCCAAGTGAGTCGCGACGCCGCGTGGTGTGCATGCCTCTGTAGCGAGGAAGCCTGAAACGCGGCTTTTTTGAGCGGTTCCACCTGCTATCGCAGGTTCATCGACCTCCCCACACGGCAAAGCGGGGCCTTTCATGGCGCGTCTGTTCGACATGTGAAGCGGGCCGTCCGCTGGACGGCCCGACCGCTAATATCCCTCCCTCGTAACGCGGCGAAAGTTGCTGGCTCATGGCCGACAAGGGGTCCTGACCCCGACGGCGGACAAGGACGTCTGGCGTGTTGCCGAGCTTGGGACTGCTGATCAACCTCATCGTCACCGTGGTGGCGGCGGCGGCCGTGTACGCCGTTTGGGTCGCGAACCGCAAACGCATCGCCGCTGAGACCGTCGGCCGCGCGGAGGAACAGGCGCTTCGCATCACCAAGGACGCGGAGCGCGACGCGGAGACGCGGAAGAAAGAAGCGCAGCTCGAGGCCAAGGAGAAGGCGCACGAGATCCTGATGGCGGCCGAGAAGCAGGCGCGGCAGGAGCGTCAGCAGACCGCCACTCTCGAGCAGACGCTCACGCGCCGCGAAACGGCGCTCACCGAACGTCAGGGCGCCATCGAACGGCTCGAAAAAGAACTGAACACGCGCGAACGCGCCGTCACCGATCGCGAGAAGTCGGCGACCGCGGCAGCGGCAAAGTACGAGCACCTGGTGACGACGCAGCAGCGCGAGCTCGAGCGCGTCGCCGGCCTGACCGCCGACGAAGCGAAAGAGCTGCTGGTCAAGCAGATGGAGAGCGAGGCTCGCCACGACGCGGCGAACCTCCTCAAGCGTCTCGACGCCGAAGCGCGCGAAACGGCGGTCGACAAGGCCAAGCAGTACATCACCGAAGCGATTCAGCGCTGCGGCGCCGAGCACGCCATCGAAACGACGGTATCGGTCGTCGATCTGCCGAGCGACGATCTGAAGGGCCGCATCATCGGGCGTGAAGGACGCAACATCCGCGCGCTGGAGCTCGCCACCGGCGTCGATCTCATCGTCGACGACACGCCGGGCGCCATCATCCTCTCAGGCTTCGATCCGTATCGCCGCGAAGTTGCCAAGAAAGCGATCGAGCGGCTGATCGCCGACGGGCGCATCCATCCGGCGCGCATCGAAGAGGTCGTGCAGAAGGTCAAAGAGGAGACCGAGGAAGAAGTGCGCAAGGAAGGCGCGGCGGTCGCATTCGAGCTCGGCCTGCACGATCTGCATCCCGAGATCCTGCGTCTCATGGGGCGGCTGAAGTTCCGCACCAGCTATGGACAAAACGTGCTGTCGCATTCCGCTGAAGTCGCACGCCTGGCCGGCATCATGGCGAAGGAGGTCGGCCTCGACGCGCACTGCGCGATTCGCGCGGCGTTCCTCCACGACATCGGCAAGGCGATCGACCGCGAGATGGAAGGGACGCACCTCCAACTCGGCATCGACTTCCTGCGCAAGCACGGCGAGAACGAAGCGGTCGTCATGGCGATGGCGGCGCACCACATGGACATCGACTGGCCGTCGCTCGAAGCGATGATCGTGCAGGCGGCCGACGCGATCTCGGCGGCGCGTCCCGGCGCACGACGCGACATCCTCGAGTCGTACGTGAAGCGCCTCGAGAAGCTCGAAGGCATCGCCGACTCGTTCAAGGGCGTCTCGAAGTCCTTCGCGCTGCAGGCCGGCCGCGAGATCCGCATCATGGTGGAGAGCGAGAAGATCACCGACGAGGAGGCGATCTGGCTCTCCAAGGACATCGCCCGCCGCATCGAGAACGAGCTCGAATATCCGGGACAGATCAAAGTCACGGTCATCCGCGAAACCCGCGCCGTTGACTACGCCAAATGAGGTCGGCGGCTGGAGCGAGCGCGACCTGATCGCTCGCATCCGGGCCCGCCTGCCCCCACCACCGGCCTGGGTGCTCGTCGGCATCGGCGACGATGCGGCGGTGGTCGAGCCGGATCGAAATCGCGTCGAGGTGTTGAGCGTCGATGCGCTCGTCGAAGGCATTCACTTCGATCGCACGTTCGCGCCGCCGGAAGCCATCGGCCATCGCGCGCTCGCCGTCAACCTCAGCGACCTGGCGGCGATGGGCGCGCAACCCCGCCTCGCGCTGCTCTCCCTCGCGCTGCCGCCTGCCCTGCCGATCGCGGACTTCGATGGGCTCATTGCCGGCATCGCCTCGCTCGCGGCAAGTCATCGCCTCCAGGTGATCGGCGGGAATCTCACACGATCGCCTGGACCGCTGATGATCGACGTCATCGTCACCGGCAGCGTCAAAGCTCGACAGGTACTCAAGCGCAACGGTGCTCGTCCGGGCGATCACCTGTACGTGAGTGGTACGATCGGAACGGCTGCCGCCGGGTTGGCGATGCTGAAAAGGAATCTCGTGGAGAGCGCAGGAGTCGAGAGCTGCATCACACGGTACTTGCGCCCTGAGCCTCGCGTCCGGCTCGGGCTGATGCTGTCGCGGAATCGCGCGGCCAGTGCGTGCATGGATCTGAGTGACGGACTGAGCGATGCCGTGTACCAGATGGCCGAGGCGAGCGGTGTCGGCGCGCGGATCGACGTCGGCGCGCTGCCAATCGAACCGTGCGCGCGCGAGGTGCTGGGAACCGGTGGTGACGATCCGATCGTCGAAGCGATCACCGGCGGCGACGACTACGAACTGCTCGTCGCCGTCAGGCCGCGAACGCGGAGCCGACTGGCTGCGGCGATCCGGCACGGCGGCGTGCCGCTGACCCGCATCGGCGTCTGCACCGACGATCGCGCGATCGTGCTCTGCGGCGGCCGCGCCGACGAGCCGCTGCCGCGCGGCGGCTATCGCCATTTCGGGCGCGCATGATTCATCTCACCAAGGCGCTGATCCGCCGATGGCTCGACCAACTGCTGCACATCGCCGACACGCCGGAACGCACCGCTGCGGCCTTCGCGCTCGGCGTCTTCTTCGGCTTCTCGCCCTTCCTGGGATTGCACACGGTGCTCGGGATCCTTTTCGCGTTTCTGCTCAACCTCAACCGTGTGGCGGTACTTCTGGGTGTGTATTCGAACTTGCCATGGGTGATCGCCCCGTACTACGCTTTCGTGACGATGGCCGGCGCGGCCATCACCGGACACAAGGCGCCGCCGGGTTTCAGTGCGCAAATCGGTGCACTCTTCGAGCTGTCGGTGTACCACGTCGATTTCTGGCAACGATTGATCACGATCCTGAAACCTTTGTTCGTGCCGTACTGCGTAGGTTCGACAATTGCGGCGTTGCTGCTCGCCGCGATCGCGTATCCGCTCGCGCTGGCATTCGTGACAAGTCGTCGCAGAATCCATGACATGATCACGCACCATCAGCATTGAGACCGTATCTGCCGAAGGCGTCGCTCGGGTGCGATGCCCTTCGAGAGGATCGTCGGGCCGCGACCACGCGGACGGAGCGGCCCGCCATAGCTCGAGGAGATACGCCACGAGATGATTATTTCAGGATCGTTCTGGCGGAAGACGTTCGTCACGGCGGTTGCCGCGGTCGCGTTCGTATCGTTCCACGAAGTGACCGCGCTCGACTCGAAGTACGCGGCGCGCCATGCGATCCTGCGCGAGACCACCGCGCTGCCGGCGCCGGGCGCGCGGCTGGCGTTCAGCGCCACGGCGTACTGCAAAGGCCTCGATACCGCATCCGGCGTCGCGGTCCAGAGCGGCATCGTCGCCGCCGACCCGGAGCTCCTGCCGGTGGGTTCGGTCATCGAGGTCGATTCGCTGCCGACGAAGTACAACGGCATCTACACGGTCCTCGACACAGGGCCGGCCGTTCAAGGACGGCAGATCGACGTGTACATGTGGAGCTGCAACGAGGCCTTGCAGTTCGGGCGCCGGCCGATTCACCTGAACGTGCTGCGCCTCGGATGGAATCCGCGCGCGACCACGCCGACCTTCTTCGATCGGATGTTCAGGCGGGAAGAAAGGCCGCCGCTCCCGTCGCGGCCGCTGCCGCAGTCTACACAGAACTAAGCATTGCGGATTGAGGATTGCGGATTGCGGATTTATTGGTGATTGGTCATTGGTGATTTTTATTGCTCATCGTTGATTGGAACTCGGACTGTTCGTCAAGGGCATCACCCAACCTCGACGTTCGACGACACGGGCACCCACCGACGCAGAACGGCCGAGAAACCCCGATCGAATCGCCAATCCGATCACCCAACCTCGACGTTCGACGACGCGATCACCCACCGACGCAGAACGGCCGAGAAACCCCGATCGAATCGCCAATCCGATCACCCAACCTCGACGTTCGACGACGCGATCGCCCACGGGCGCAGAACGACCGAGAAACCCCGATCGAATCGCCAATCCGCCAATCCGCCAAATCCTCAATAAATCCGCAATCCGCAATCCTCAATCCGCAATGACGGGGCTCTTGTACTGAAGCTCGAATAGTTTGAAGTAGATCCCTCGCTTGGCGAGCAACTCCTGATGCGTGCCTGCCTCTCGCAGCCGCCCCTTGTGCAGTACCAGGATCTTGTCCATGTCCTGGATCGTCGAAAGGCGATGCGCGATGGCGATCGTCGTGCGCCCGGCCATCAGCACGTGCAGCGCATCGCGGATGATGATTTCGGTTTCCGTGTCGATGCTCGACGTCGCCTCGTCGAGAATCAGCACGCGCGGGTCGAACGCGAGCGCGCGCGCGAACGAGAGCAGCTGTTTCTGTCCCACCGACAACGTCGATCCCCGTTCGGCGACGGCGCTGCCATAGCCTTCCGGCAGCCGCGCGATGAACGGTTCAGCGTGCACCGCCTGCGCGGCGCGTCGTAACCGCTCGTCGTCGATCGTCGTGCTGCCCAGGCGAATGTTGTCGGCGATGGTTCCCGAGAACAGATGGACGTCCTGCAGCACAAGGCTGAACAGGCCGCGGAGATCGGCGAGGTCCAGCTGTCGGATGTCGACGCCGTCGACGGTGATTCGTCCCCGCTGCACGTCGTAGAAGCGCAGGAGCAGGTTGATCAGCGTCGTCTTGCCCGACCCCGTCGCGCCGACGATGCCGACGCGCTCGCCGGGCCGGACGTCGAAGCTGATGTCGCGCAGAACCCAGTCGGGGGCGTTGTCCAATCCGGGCGCCCCGGCCGTCTGGCCGTTGTAGGCGAACCACACATTCTCGAACCTGATATGACCTCCCGCCGGTGCGGGACGGACGATCGGCTGGACCGGCGGCTCGATCGTCACCGGCTCGTCGAGGACCTTGAAGATGCGCTCGGACGAGGCCATCGCCGCCTGCAGGATGTTGAACTTCTCCGACAGGTCGCTGATCGGCCGGAAGAACCGCTGTGAGTACTGGAGAAACGCGACCAGCGATCCGATCGTCAGCGTCCCCGCCATCACGCTGAGTCCGCCGTACCAGATGATCAACGCGGCCGCGAGCGCGCTGATCGCTTCGATCGCCGGATAGAAGACGGCGTAGTAGAAGATCGAGTCGACGTTGGCGTCGCGGTGCTTGCGATCGATCTCGTCGAAGCGCGCGAAGTTCAACGCCTCGCGCCGGAACAGCTGCACCGTCATCATGCCGGTGATGTTTTCCTGCAGGAACGCGTTGATGCGCGCGATCCAGCCGCGGACCACGCGATAGGTGTCGCGGACGTTGCGGCGGAACCACTGCGCCACCAGCACGATCAACGGCAGGACCAGAAACGCGACGATCGCCAGCCGCCAGTTCATCCACACCATCATCACCATGATGCCGACGAGCGGCAGCACGTCGCTGAACACGGTGACGACGCCGGACGTGAAGAGATCGTTGAGGACGTCGACGTCCGAGGTGACGCGCGTCATCAGGCGTCCCACCGGATTGCGGTCGTAGTACTTCAGGTCCAGCCGCTGAAGATGACCGTAGATGGCCATCCGCAGATCGAACATGATCCGCTGCCCGGTGAGCTGCATCGTCCAGGTCTGGACGTATTCCGCGGCGAACGAGATGACGAGCAGCGTGAAATAGAGCGCGGCGAGACGATTGAGGCCGGTCAGATTCCCCGTCGCGATGTAGCGATCGATCGCGACCTTCATCAGGTACGGCTGCGCCAGCGACACGCCGGCGCCGATGATGATGGCCGCGAACGCGACGAGCACGGATCGCCAGTACGGCCGCAGGTACTGCAGCAGCCGCCGCATCAACCGCGCGTCGTAGGCTTTCCCGAGAACCTCGTCTTCGTGATGGTGGTCGGTCAAGAGGCCGCGAGCTCCTCTTCGAGCAGTTGCTTCTTGTGGAGTTCCGCGTAAAGGCCGTCGCGGCGGATCAGTTCTTCATGCGTGCCGCGCTCGACGATGCGGCCCTGATCGAGGACGAGAATCTGATCGGCGTCACGGACGGTCGAGACGCGGTGCGAGACGAGGATCGACGTCCGCTCGCGCATCACGCCGCGCAGCCGTGAGAGGATTTCTTCTTCGGTGTATGTATCCACGGCCGACAGCGCGTCGTCGAGAATCAGAATCCGCGGATCGATGACGATGGCGCGCGCCAGCGCGGTCCGCTGCTTCTGGCCGCCAGAAAGCGTGATGCCGCGCTCGCCGACCATCGTCTCGTAACCCTTCGGAAAGTCGGCGACGTCTTTGTCGAGCCGCGCGACGGCCGCAGCGGCAACGATGCGGTCCATCCGGGCTCGTGGTTCGACAGGCTCACCACGAGCGTGACCAAAACCGGGCTGATCCGGTTCGACTGGCTCACCACCACCGTTACCGTAATCCCGCTCATCCTGTCGCTCAC
>DAIUKO010000182.1:14323-14952 GCA_036848175.1 Vicinamibacterales bacterium
CGCGAGCGGCACCAGCATCTCGCTCACCCTGAGCTTGTCGAAGGGTGAGCGCATCCTGTCGATCACCGCGAGCGGGACCAGCATCTCGCTCACCCTGAGCTTGTCGAAGGGTGAGCGCATCCTGTCGCTCACCGCGAGCGGCACCAGCATCTCGCTCACCCTGAGCTTGTCGAAGGGTGAGCGCATCGAGCCCGAAGGCAACGTTGTCGGCCAGCGTGTCCGAGAACAGGAACGGCTCCTGCGGCACGAAGCCGATGGCGCCGCGGAGCACGGCGAGCGGCATCTCGCGCACGTCGACGCCGTCGATGAACACGCTGCCCGGCGGCGGATCGTGAAGGCGCGCGAGCAGCGAAATCAGCGTCGACTTGCCTGATCCGGTGACGCCGACGAGCGCAACCGTCTGCCCCGCGTCGATCTTCGCGGAGACATGATTCAGCACCGGCGTCCCGTTGAAGCCGAACACGAGATCGCGAAACTCAATATCGCCCCTAATCGCCAATAAATCCGCAATCCGCAATCCGCAATCCGCAATGGCCGGCTCTGTATCGAGAACCTCGAGCATCCGCTTCCACGACGCCATGCCGCGCTGCAGCATGTTCGTCACCCAGCCGAACGCGATCATCGGCCAG
>DAIUKO010000183.1:0-6772 GCA_036848175.1 Vicinamibacterales bacterium
AACGAGTGCCGAGTTGGAGCGACGCGACCAGCCAGTCACAAATGACGACTTACGCATTCTTCTGAGGGCAGATGAACTCCTCAAGGACGAGTCGGTGTGGAACCGCAAGGACGACCGGCAGTGCGACGACGACGAAGCCGCCGGCAAGAGGAGCCTGTTCTGCGCATTGGAGAAAGCGTGCGCGTTGATATCGTCAGGACGGCCGGATCGCGAGCGAATCTCTTCGTGACGGCGCGGATGTATCCATGGATAGGGCGCAGCCAGCGAGCTCAGTATTTGGGCATCGGCACTCAGGTGTTCCGAGCTGGCGTCGGGGTTAGACTCGGACTCGGCCAGCGATGATGTGCCGCCGGTGCGCGGCATCGACGTCAGCACAACGTGGTATTCGCACCAAGCCGCACCGGACCGCAAACGGTTTGCACGCGTTGACGATGCCTGACATCCGGCTGCACTCGACGCCGCCGCGCGAACATTGCCACATTCAGGCCGTGGCGAATCGAGGCGATGCGCGAAGCGATCGCTCCGGCGACCGTTTCCGATAGCGGCCGGCCTGGCCGAGCACCGATTAGGTCCAGACCAATTCGAGCGATGCGCCGAAGATGATCGATCCGGTCACTCCATCTCCTCGAGCTCGAACAACCAGATGCTTCGGTTGTCCGGCCGCAATCAACGCGTTGATCGTCGCCGTCACATCGCGCTTCTGAATGTCGGGCACCTGAGTGATGATCGGACGACATTCGGCGAAACGCGTGTAATTGACGAAGTCATCGTCGCAATGCGCGAGTTCGACTCCAGCCTGAAATCCAGCGGCGGTCCAAATTGCCTGAAAGGTCGCGCGGACGACGGGGCGAAGGGACAAGTCGCAGGGAAGATGACGCGTGCTCGCGCTGGCCGCCACGTTCGCCAGACGCATTGTCCACCGAAATCGCCATCATTTAGAAGACCGCAGTCGATTTTGACGCGACGCGGCGAAGAGAGCCGCCTTCGATTAGGCTCATGTCATCTGCTGGGGAGGCGCTCATGACTGACATCGGGAGCACGTCGATGCAACGACCGCTGTTCTACGCGCTCGTGTTGACCGCGGGATATCTCACCTATCTCATCCTCAATCCTTTTCTGGTGGCGCTGACCTGGGCGGTGATGTTCGCGATCCTTTTCTACGGCATGCAGGCGGCGCTGGCCTCGAGGATCGGGCGCAACCGCGCCGCGCTCGTGACGACATGCGTCGCCGGCATCGTCATCGTCGCGCCGGCCGTCACGCTGGTCTCGGCGCTGGCGCATGAAGCGCCGCAGGTGGCCGACTACCTCCAACACACGTCGCGAAACGTTCCGCATCAGATCGATCGCCTCTGGGAAATCGCCAGGACACGAAGCCCGGTCGCGCTGCCCGAGGATCCGACCGATCTTCTGGCTGAAGGAGCGCGCCGCGCGCTCACGTTCCTGGCGCCGCGCGCCGGCGCCATCGTCGCCGATTTCTTCGCCACGCTGGGGAGCGTCCTCACGATGCTGTTCGCACTCTTCTTCATGCTGCGCGACGGCGACGTGATGAGCCGTCTGCTGCGCGACGGTCTGCCCTTCCCGCGAGACGACAGCGATCGACTGCTGCGCGACACACGCGATCTGGTGATTGCGAGCGTGGGCGCCGGCCTCGTCGTCGCGGCGGTGCAGGGCGTCATCGGCGGCGCGGCGTTCTGGCTGGTCGGCCTGGGCGCCCCGGTGTTCTGGGGTGCGATCACCGCATTCTGTTCGCTGCTGCCGGTCGTCGGCGCGGCGCTCGTGTGGGTCCCGGCCGCGATCTATCTCCTGATGTCGGGTGAAATCGGACGCGGCGTGATCATGCTGCTCGTCGGCGCGCTCGGCATCAGCATGGCCGACAACGTTCTCCGCCCGCTCCTCTTGAGCGGCAGAACGTCAGTCAGCGGGCTCGTGATTTTCTTCGGACTGCTCGGTGGCGTGGCCGCGTTCGGATTCGTCGGCATCGTCATCGGACCAATCATCCTCGTGACGACTGGCACGCTGCTCGAAATGCTCCGGCGTCCGGCTCTGGCCGACGAGCCCGCGCTGGCAGTCGACCGGCTGCCCGCACCTGGCGGGGTGTCGTAAACAGACCGGACCGTCAGCCCTGCGCTAACTCAACCGACGCGGCGTCGGAAGGCTTATGGCCACAAAGTGACGACCGTTACCCCGCGCGGACGTGAAGCTGAGTTCTCGCGCGACCGTTCGGACCTCGGCCGATACGAATGATCGACGCGTCGCCTGACATTCGCGGCGGCGGCGACGAGGATTGTTGAGCGTTTTGATACCTCGGCGCGAGGAGCCGGGGGACTTACCTCATCCATCCTGCATCGTGCGGCGCCACAGCAACTCTTGCCGGCCCGGGCATTCGCTGTGCAATACGGCCGACGACAGTGGCCGATCAGCAATTCGACGAGGCCGCATGGCTGGCCGCGATCGTGGAGTGGTCTGATGCCGCAATCATCAGCACCGATCTGAACGGCATCCTGACATCGTGGAATCCAGCCGCTGAGCGAATCTACGGATACTCCGCGGCCGAGGCGATCGGCCAGCCAAACCGGCTCATCATCCCCGCAGACCGACATCCCGAAGAAGAGGAGGTCGTTCGGCGGATCGTCGCAGGCGAACCCGTTCAGCACTACGACAGCATCCGCGTTCGCAAAGATGGCGTGCGCATCGACGTTTCATTGACCGTCTCGCCACTTCGAAACCGCCATCGCGCGATTATCGGGATCTCGAAGATCAGTCGCGACATCTCGGCGCAAAAACGAGCCGAGATCGAACGCACCAGCGCCGAGCGGCGCATCGATCGCCTCAAAGAAGACTCGCTCGCTGCCGCACGCGAGCTCGCAGCCATCGTCGAATCGACCGACGATGCGATCATCGGCATGGATCTGCGCGGAACGATCACCGCGTGGAACCGAGCCGCCGAGCAGATGTACGGATACGCGGCGAACGAAGCCATCGGCCATTCGATCACCATCGTGCTTCCGCCGGATCGCCAGGCCGAGGAGGTCGCCTTCCTGGAGCGAATCAAACATGGAGAACGCATCGTCGCATTCGAAACGGTTCGTTGCAGAAAAGGCGGCGAGTGTTTTCCGGCGTCGCTGACGATTTCGCCGATCCGTGATGAAAAAGGGTCCGTGGTCGGCGTCTCGAAGATTGCGCGCGACATCAGCACGCGCAAACGCGCGGAAGAACGGTTCCGCCTGGCGGTGGAAGCGGCCCCGACGGCGATGCTGATCGTCGACGAGCACGGCGCGATCGTCTTCGCGAATGGCCTTGCGGAGCGACTCTTCGGATACACGCGAGAAGAGCTCCTCGAGAAATCGATCGAAGCGCTGGTTCCAGACCGATACCGCGCCGTCCATCCGCGGCATCGAGCGCATTTCTATACCGAACTGAGCCGTCGGCCGATGGGCGCCGGCCGCGAACTGCATGCCTTGCGCAAGGACGGGTGCGAAGTGCCGGTCGAGATCGGTCTGAGTCCGTTCGAGAGTGATGGCAGCGTGTGCGTGCTGGCGGCCATCACCGATATCAGCGAACGCAAGCGCGCCAGCCAACATGCCGCCTTCCTCGCGGAGGCAGGCGCCATCCTCGCCGGTTCTCTGGAGTACCTCACCACGCTCAAGGGGGTCGTCAACCTGGCGGTCCCGTCGATCGCCGATTGGTGCGCCGTCGACATCATGACGGAGGAGCACAAACTCGAACGCCTGGCCGTGGCCCACGTCGATCCCGACAAGATCGATCTCGCCCGCACCATTCGATCGCGGTATGAAGATCCGAATTCTCCCTTCAGTCCAATCTACGTGGTGCGGACGGGTAATCCCGCGATGATGAAGGAGCTCTCCGACGAGATGATTGTCGCCGCTGCCCAAGGCGACGCCGAACGTGTCGCGCTGATCCGGGCGCTCGGTCTGCGCTCGTACATGATCGTGCCGCTCACGGCGCACGGCCGGACGTTTGGCGCCCTGACCTTCGCCACGGCGGAATCCGGCCGCCTGTATTCCGAGGACGACCTTCGTTTTGCGCAGGACATCGCGTTTCGAGCGGCGTTGGCCGTCGATAACGCGCGCGCCTATCACGACGCCCAGACCGCGAACCGGCTCAAAGACGAATTCCTCGCCACCCTCTCGCACGAGCTTCGCACGCCGCTGAACGCGATTCTCGGGTACACGCGGCTTCTGCAATCAGGGATGATCGAGGCTGACAAACGATCGCGCGCGCTGGTCACGGTGGAACGCAATGCCTCGGCGCTCACGCAGATCGTCGAGGACATCCTCGACGTCTCGAGGATCATCTCCGGAAAGATCCGGTTGAGCATTCAGCCGGTCGACGTCTCCCAGGTCGTCAAGAACGCCGTGGAGACAATGACGCCGGCGGCCGACGCGAAACAGATTCGCGTGCAGACCATCCTCGATCCGCGGGCCGGGCCGATCTCCGGCGATCCCGACCGTTTGCTGCAAGTGGTCTGGAATCTCCTCTCAAATGCCGTGAAATTCACGCCGAAGCAAGGCATCGTGCAGATGAGGGTGGAGCGAATCAATTCCCACGTGGAGATCGTCGTGAGCGATACCGGCATCGGCATCGCACCGGATTTCCTGCCGCACATCTTCGAACGGTTTCGCCAGGCTGACAGCGGCACGACGCGCGCGCATGGCGGCATCGGACTGGGTCTGGCGATCGTTCGGCACCTCATCGAGCTGCACGGCGGAACGATTCACGTCGCGAGTGGAGGCAAGGATCAAGGGTCGACATTTCGCGTGCGGCTGCCGTTGATGATCGTCCATTCGGACACGACGTCGGACCGCCGCGCGCACGCACCGGACGCCGCTGGTACGAGTGCACCTCTTCCGCGCCTCGATGACCTTCGGATTCTCGCCGTCGACGATGACGCGGACGCGCGGGCCCTGGTCACCGAGACGCTCGAAGCCGCGGGCGCCACGGTCACCGCCGTCGATTCAGTCGCGATGGTCGATCAGAGGCTGGCCGCCGACCGGCCCGATGTCTTGCTGGCCGACATCGGCATGGTCGAAAGCGACGGCTTCGAATTGATCCGACGGGTGCGCGAATCGGGCGACCCGCGCGTTCGTGATATTCCGGCCGCGGCATTGACGGCGTACGCGCGCGCTGAAGATCGGATGAAAGCCCTTCAAGCCGGCTTCCAGATGCACCTGGCGAAACCGGTCGATCCGGCCGAGCTCATCATCGCCGTCGCCACCTTGGCAAGACAGCGAATCCGACCATCGGGATCGACTGAACACGGCTGAGCCCGCGGCGATCGTTTCCGCCGGCAGATCGCGGCGACGCCGGTGTGCGGCGTCGCCGCCAGAACCGCGATCCCTACAACGACTTCAAGTAGGCGATGAGGTCTCGTTTCGCCTGATCGCTCAGCGCGAGGTTGAAGACCGTGTTGTAGTGCTCGACGACGGCGCGGAGGTCGGCGAAGCGGCCGTCGTGATAGAAGCCGCCCTGCTGCCGCGTGAACAACCCGCCGAGCGGCGTCGTCCGGTAGCGTTGATCCGGCGAGCGGCTGGATTGAAAGTCGTCGATCCCGATCTCCTGCGCGGTGTGCATGTTCCAGCCGGGCTCCGTGAAGATCGGCGGGACGTGACACGTGGAGCAGCGGGCCGCCCCATTGAACACGTCTTTGCCGCGCATCGCCGCCGCCCGGTCGAACGTGCCCGCCGGCGGTTTTGGCGCGGGTATCGACAACTGATAGAACTGGAGCGCCGGCAGCTTCGACGTGATCAAGTCCGTCTCGCTGCGGACATTCGCGAAGCCTGCGCGGGCCGCGACTGGAAAGCGGACCGGGTCGTCCAGTCGTGCATCGACGAACGTTCCCTTGCCGTGCATCTCCAGGTTCGCCACGAACGCATTCCAGTGTGGCACTCCACCCCAGCCCGTGTACGTATGCAGGTTGACGCCGGCCAGGCCGAACGCCGCCGGGATCAGTGTCGCCGCGCTCTTGCCATCCGGACGAAACGCTTTCCCGTCGAGGAACAGCTCCGCGTCAAATCTGCCAGGCCCCCAGCTGTTCAGCACGGTGCGCACGGTCTGCTGGTCGGTCTGGAGCAGAGCGGCGACCGCACTCAGATCCGGCGCGAGCGCCACGATCGCTCCGACGTTCAAATCGCGATTGGGCCAGCCGTCGAGCCGCCGGCCGATACCGGGCGCGACCGAGTTATCAACCGTGGAATGACAGAGCGCGCACTGGATGCCGATCGACGCGAGTCCGCCGGTGCTGTCGCGATGCGCGGTGACGCCGACAACAGCGTTTGCATCGAGCAGCGCAATCGTGACGGCTGGATCGTTCAGATCCACGCGGCGCTGGCGAATCGCGCTCAACGTCTCGGGCGAAAGCGCCTCGGCGTCAACCTTGAGCCCGACGGCCAGTGCGGTAGCAGGACTGACGCCCGGGCCGACGCCTCCAAATCGCTGCCCTTCGATCGCCCGATGCAGCTTCAGGGTGTCGCCCCAGAAGGCCTCGTCGCCGAACGTGTCGAACCGAAAGATCCGCTGGCCGGCCTCCAGCATCCGGTCGGCGTGTCGCCGAATCATGGGATCGATCGATCTGGCACCTGCGCGGTCCGCTTGCGCTTCGTCGGATGGTTGGTAGGCCGCGCCCATCGAGCCTCGGAACACCACACAAGCGACAGTTGCAACGACAATTGACGCGAGGATGAGTTTCTTCACATGCGTCCTCCTCTTGCTATAGAGGAGGCGAGCCCTGGAAAGGTGACAGGCTCAGCAGCGG
>DAIUKO010000183.1:6872-14880 GCA_036848175.1 Vicinamibacterales bacterium
TTACGAGACCGGCGGACAGACGTCGCCGAGATATCCCGAGCCGCCGCAGTACTTGATGTCCTGCAACTGAACAAGCAGACCGTCGGGATCGGTGAAGTACAGCTCGGGCGTCCCTTCTTTCGCCCCGCCGCGGTTCTCCATCCGCAGGCTGATGTAGTGACGCAGCGGCCCGGCCGCGCCCGTCTGACTCTCCCGCGGCTTGAGACCGAAACTCTCGAGCGTCTTCAGAATCTCGTCGGGCTTGAAGTTTTCGAGACTCATGCAGAAGTGATTGATGCTCGCCGGACGTGGGGGCGTACCGGCGCGACCGCCGCCACCACCGGTGAACATGAGAAATTCTGCGCCTCCACCGATGGCGAGTGTCGGCGACGTCGGTCCTTGATACGACCTGATGCCGACGCCGAAGAGGTCACGGTAAAAAGCGTTCGCTTTCGCCGCGTCGTTCGAGAAGATCGTCAGGTGACTGTAGCCTTTGAGCGCGATCAGTCCCTTCGCCGGTGACGCCATCGGCGCTCCGCACACGTTGCCGAGCGCGCCCGACCCGCCGCAGTACGAGATGTCCTGCAACTGGACGTCGGTACCATCCGGATCGCCCATGTGAACCGACGGGGCGCCGGAAGGGCTCGCGCCGACGCGGAACGTCATCCGGCCGAGCGTTTCCGCCTTCGACAGGCCGTGCTCCGCCAGCGTCTTGGTGACGCGATCCACGTCAAAGTTCTCGACGCCGAGACAGAAATGATCGATCGTCGGCGCGGCGCTCGCTTCGGAAATCCCCAGATGCAGCGGACCGGATCCGATGAGGAGCTGCACGCTGGCAGCGCTGACACGCCGGAGCGGCATGCCGAACAGCCCCTGGTAGAAGTCAATCGATCGTTTGAGATCGCTGACGCTGAGGCTGACGTGATTGATCCCTCTCACGCCAATCGGCGTCCGGCCGCTCTGGGCGACGAGCGCGCGCGGCACCCACGCGAGGGCGGGCAGCGACTGCAGGAAATGGCGGCGTCTCATTTCAGCAGCGGGATGCTGTCGAGCGACGGCGGCGGCGGCACCGACGAGAGAAAGGCATACATATCGGCGAGCTCTTGTTCCGTCACGACCTTTGTCGTGTACGGAGGCATGTCGCCCGACGGGCGTCGCACGTATCTCGAAAAGGCCGCGAACGGAATCGGCCGCGGCGCCAGTCGCGGGCCGGTGCCGGCCGCACCCTGCGCGACATACCCGTGGCACTGATAGCAGCCGTCGCTGGCAAAAAGCTTTTTCCCGGCCGCGGCATCGCCTTTCGGCGCAGGCGCGCCCGCGGGCGTCTGGGCGGCGATCGCGGAGGTCATCAAGATCGCCAGGATCATCGTGCTGCGCATCGAGTCACCTATCTCGGCTGCGTCACGACGTCGACCAGCGCGGTTTCACCGCGCTCGACTCGAGCAACGGCGCGCTGGAGCGCCGGTCCGAGATCCTTCGGATCGGTGATCGGTCCTTCGCCGTAGACACCCATGCTTCGCGCCAGCGTCGCGTAGTCGACGTTCGGATCCTCGATCTTCGTGCCGATCCCCGTGTTCGTGATGCCGCGCTGACGCCGGTTGGCCATGCGCTGGATGTGCATGATCTCCTGGTGGTAGGCGCGGTTGTTGTGCATCACGAGCAGCATCGGAATCCGATGGTGCGCCGCCGTCCACAGCGCCCCCGGCGCGTACATCAGATCGCCGTCGTTCTGCAGGCCCACGCACAGCCGTCCGAACTTCTTGTGCGCGAGCGCGGCGCCGACTGCCGTTGGCAGCCCCGAGCCGACGGCCGCGGCTCCGCCGCCACCGAGCGTCTGATGGAACTTGTCGATGTTCCAGAGTCGCGAACCGCTGCCGCTGACCAGCGCCCAGTCCTTGTTCTTGACCGCGGCCCACATCTCCGCCCACACGCGCGGCAGACTGATCGGCGTCGCGTCCCACGCGTAGAGCGCGTCGGCTCGCGCGCGCTCCAGGCTTTGCGCGTTGCCTGCCGCAATCCGCTTGCCCCGTTCGTCGAGCGCGCGTCTGCGGTCGGCCGTGATCAACCGCTTGCACGCGTCGACGAGCGCCGGTAGCGTCGCCTGCGCGTCAGCCGCGATCGCGATGTCGACCTCGGCGTAGCGCTGAAAGTCCTGATAGTTGCTCTTCAAGTAGAGATCGCCGGACGAAATGCTCACAACTTTCGTGCTCGGTTTGACGAGCGATCGATAGGATTTCTCCTGCTGATCCCGAAAGTGGTTCAGCGTTCCCCACAGATCGTCGACTTGCAGAGCAAGAATGACGTCGGCGCTGGCGATGGCGCCGCCGCCATTCAACGGATGCTGGCTCGGCATGCTGCGGCCGCCGCCCTGGACCGGCGCCTGCAACGTCTCCGCGAGCTGCGCCATCAGCTGCATGCCCTCGGCCGTGCGTGCCGTGCGGCCACAGAGGATGACCGGGTTCTCCGCGGCAACCAGAAGCTTCGCGACCTCGGCGACGGCGCCCGCATCGCCGGCGGGCGGGTTCGTCAACGTGAGTTTCGGAACGCGCAGCCTGGATCGAGTCGGAATCGGGTTTTCCTGCAAATCGCCGTCGGCAACGAGCACGACGGGGCCCATCGGCACCGTCATCGCGATCTTGTAGGCGCGCACCGCCGACTCGGCGAAGTGCGGGAGCGAGATCGGCGTGTCGTCCCACTTGATGTAGTCGCGAACCATCGCGGTCGCGTCCTGGACACTGTGATTCCACTCCACGCCGGGGCGTCTCGAGTTGGCGTCGAGCGCGTTTCCGAGAATGATGAAGACCGGAATGCGGCCGACAAACGCGTTGTAGATGGTCATCGCCGCGTGCTGCAGGCCGACGGTCCCGTGCGCGATCGCCGCCATCGGTCTGCCGGCGATCCGGAAATATCCGTCAGCGAGCGCGATCGACGATTCCTCGTGGCAGCAGGTGAGCCACTCGGGATTCCTGTTGCCGCCGTAGTTGATGAACGACTCGTGCAGCGATCTGAAGCTCGATCCCGGATTCGCGGCGATGTACTCGATGCCCAGCGACTTGACGACGTCGACCATGAAGTCGGAGCCGGGATCGTCGGCGGTCAGTACGTCGGCGTGGACGGCGACCGGCTCGGTCTCGGCCGCCAGCGCGCTCGCGGACGGCAGTGGTGCGGTGCCGCGCGGCGGCGGTGATGTTGGCGGCTGGGACTGTGCTTCGGCGATCGGCGCGTGGCCGAGCAGCGCTGCACCACCGGCAGCGGCGCCGACGGCGGCATCCTTGAGAAACCGGCGGCGATTCAGGCTGGTTCCCATGCGCGCACCATAGGCCCGGGCTCAGTGGGGTGTCAAACAAAATAAGCGGGTGACCGCACGCTCGTCGAGCAGCGGCGCTTTCATCCACGCGTCGGCGGCCCTGAAAGGACCACGCGACGGCAGACGCCGACGAGGGACCGCGTCGTTTGGTCGTTCAGGCGGTCGCCGCGCGCATGAGCGAGGACGAGGACACGAGGGTGGACAACTGCGCCGCCAGGATCGTCGCCGCGGCGCGCACGCATTCATGCTGTTCGCGGCGATGCATCAATTCGAGTGCGAGAACGCCGGCGCACCCGGAGGTCGTCATGATCGGAACGACGACCGCGCCGGTCGCGGCCGCACTGCCGTCGACCACGCACATTTCCGCCGATCGAAATGCCGCCGCGATCGCGTTGTCGGCGTCGCTCGGCACATGAGGAAGCTTCGCGACGCCATTCGGGTATCCATGTGCGAGGACCGGCGTCAGCCAGCTGTGATCGGTTATCCACATCGTGAGCCCGACCGCGTCGAGGATTCTCGCCGCGTCTTCGAACAGCGGCAGAACGTCGTGTGCATTCAGCGCGCAGCCGAGCCGAGTACAGAGGCGTGCGATCGCCGACAGATCCACTCGCACCGACTCATCCTGAGCGGCGGTTTCCGTCTTCTCGGGTAATGGCGGTGGAAGCGCGAACGGTGGGGCGATCTCCGGGACTTCGGCAACAGGACTGCCCTTGTGACCGGGTTGAAAGCGCGCCGGAAGCGCATCGATGGCCGAGTGAAGCAGAAACTGAAGCCTCGTCGGCGGTTTTTGACGCAGCGATTCCACGTTGACGCCTCGCGCCACGGCCACGACCTCCGGCATCTCCTCATCCTTGTCGGGATACAACGCCAGGAATTCGCGAACCACGGCGTCCGGTTCGAGACCGATCGCTCGCGCGTAGTGACGGATGTAGGAACGGCGAAAGATGCCCGTCGGCCAGTGCGACACATCGTCGCGCTCGAGCTCCTCGAGCAGCGAGTGCCTGATCTTCGTCTGTTCCGCGATCGTCGTGAGCGCGACCTGCTGCCGCTCGCGCTGCGCCCTCAGGCGAGCGCCGAAACTTGACTCCATAAGTGCACCTCGCCGGCCCTGGGCAGACGGCCGACGGCAAAACGATTCGAACTTGGAAGGAAATCGTCAACGCCGAAGTAGCGGCTCGCGAGGAACGGCACCGTGCAGCCTCGAGAGGATGAGGCGGCCCCGCACGGTCAGAGCCACGAATGGTTTTGAGGGTAGCAAGATGTGCGAGCGCAGGCAAGCTCAAAGGTGGTGTCGAGCCGGTCCGTGCATCGCCGCTAGCACGTCTGACAATCGATCTCGAGCGTCAGCGTCTGATTGCCCCGTCGAATCAAATACCGCGACTTGCCGCGTTTGAGCGTGCTGAACGTGCTCCGCACGTCGTCTTCAGTCGCGATCTTCCGATCGTTGATCGCGGTGATGACGTCCATCGCATGCAGGCCGGCGGCCTGTGCCGGACCGCTTTCAATTCGAAAGACCATCGCGCCAGGCGACACACCCATCATCCCCGCCTGTTCCGGTGCGATGAACGTGACATGAATGTTCAGGTCTTTTGACTCGAACGCTACGACCGGTGGGATCGACAGCAATTCAGCCGCGGCGGGTTCAGTCGTCGTGGTTTGAATAGTGGCAGTTTGCTCGATGGCTGACTTCCTGCGATCGTCTGGCGGTCTTGTCCGGTTGTAGGTGAAATAGATGCCGCCGACGATCATCAGAATCAGAATGGAAAGACTGGCCATGACTCGCGGGTCGCGGAACCAAGGTCGTGACGGCGGAATCCTGGGTTCTTCGTACTCAGAGGGAGGAACGAGCGGCGCCTCGACCGTGCCGCTCTGGGCCAGGATTTCGGCGATCCGTTCGGTGAGTCTGTCGAGTTCGGCGTGAGGCGTTCCGGGCTCCCAACCCGACAGGTCAGCGCCGTTCAGCAGCCGAAACGCCAGCGGTGTCACCACGGCCTCGATCAACACCGGCACGAGAATGCCGCGCCGCTTGCCCTCGGACGCTTCAGATCGCACCCATTCAGAGACGACGGACGCGTGGGACCACAACACGACCACGCACCTGGCAGCCGCGATCGCGTCCTCGATGACGTTGTCAAAGGCCTGCCCGAGCGGGATCTTCCTGTCCCACCAGACCGACCAGCCGCGCTGCTCGAGCACGTCAGCGAGCATCTTCGCGGACGCCCGATCTTCGGTCGCGTAGCTGAGAAAGATATCAGTCATTCTCTCGGCCAGAACGAGCAGCTGTCGGAGATCCGCGTGCGACAGTTCGACTCACGTGGCGGCCACGACGCGCACCCACGAAAGAGAACGATTCGAGAGAACTAGTAGATCTGCTGGGTCTTGGCGGTGACGACCTTCGGCGGCGTCACGCCGTGGGCGATCATCACGTCACGCACCATCGCCTCCGTCTCCGGCGATGGCTTGAAATTTCCGAAGCGATAGCCGACCGCGATCGCCAACGGCGTCCATCCGAATTTGTCCGGTTTGTTCCAGACATCGATCCTGGCGCCTTTGTCGGCGAGGAACTTCACGACCTTGGGAAGGTTCTTGTAGGCGGCGGCGTGCATCGCGGTCTCGCCGTTGTTGTCGACGGCGTTGACGTCGTTGCCGAGATCGATCGCCACCTGACACGCCTCCAGCACCTCGCTTTCGGTGCCGGCGTCCTCCCCCGGCGAGCGCGTGGCGAGGCCGGCCGCGACCATCAGCGGCGTGCTGTTGTCGGCATTTTTCAGCAGCGGATCGGCGCCGAGCGCGGCGAGCGTCTTCATCAACTCGGCGTCCGCCGTCAGCGACGCGAGCAGGAACGGCGTCGCGCCGACTTCGTTGAGCCGCGTGTTGGAGAGGTTCGCGCGCTTCGTCATCCGCGCGTTGACGTTCGCGCCGGCTGCGACGAGCCTCTTCACGAGCTCGAGACTGCTCATGCGTCCGGACCCCTCGGGCGCGGGATCGTTGTCGCCGACTCCGGGCTTGCGGACGGCGGTGATCGCGTGGAGTGGCGTGTAGTTGGTCAGGGCGACGTTGGGATCGGCGCCCGCGTCGAGGAGCTGCGCCGCCAGCTCGAAGTGCGCGTTCTGGACGGCGAGGAGCAGCGGGCTCGTGCCCGGCGCCGGCGCCCGTCCGCCGATGGCTCGACGACGCTGGCCATCCCCAGGCACTGGCTCGTTGACGTCGACGCCGGCCTTCAGCAGCGTTCGAACCACGTCGCTGTGCCCTTCTCTGACAGCGAACAGCAGCGGCGTGAACCCCGACGCCAGGCGCAGGTGATAATCGGCGCCGACTTCGATGAGCATCTGCACCACGTCGGCGTGACCTTCGGCGGCCGCCCACATCAACGCCGTCTGTCCGTGGCGTTCGTCTTTGCTGTCAACGGTCGCGCCGCGAACGAGCAGCGCCTTGACGGAGGCGAGCGTGCCGACGCGTGCGGCGGTCATCAACGCGGTCTCGCCGCCAGGCAGCGTCGTGTTCGGATCCGCTCCTGATTTCAGGAGCAGTTCGACCATCCCGGCGTTTCCATTGGTCACCGCGAGCGTGAGCGGTGTAATGCCGTAGCGATTCGCGGCCTTGACGTTGGCGCCGGAGCGCACCAGGAGCTGGACCGTCTCCGAATCGTTCTGATAGGCGGCCCAGTGCAGCGCCGTCATCCCGTCGACCTGCGCGGCGTTCACATCGGCGTGCTGCTGCAAGAGCGCGCGAATCGCCGCGCGATCCATCTTCTCCGCGGCATCCGCGAGCGGCGCCTCCGCAGTCGCGGCAAAGGCGCCGATCGTTGAGAGGAGAAACGCCGCCGCGCACCGGCCGATCGATTTCAGAGACATGGTGATCTCCGCGTCACAGAGCCAGCAGCTCGTCGATCTTGCCCTGGCTGTCGGCGAACGCGTCCATGCGCACCCCGACTTTTTCGAGGAGCGTCAGGTGCAGATCGGCCAGCGGTCTCGGCTCCTCGTACTTGATGTGGCGTCCGCCCTTCAGCTTTCCCGACCCGCCGCCAGCGACGATGATCGGCAGGTTCACGTGGTCGTGCACGTTCGGATTGCCCATGCCGCTGCCGTACATGTAAATCGAGTGATCGAGGAGCGATCCGTCGCCATCGGGCGTCGACTTCAGCTTGTCGATGAGATAGGCGAAGAGCGAGACGTGGAACGCGTTGATCTTCGCCACCCGCGCGATCTTTTCGGGATTGTTGCCGTGATGCGTCAGCGGATGGTGCGGATCGGCGACGCCGATCTCAGGATAGGTCCGCGTGCTCGTTTCGCGCGCGAGCTGGAAGGTGATGACGCGCGTCACGTCGCCCTGCAGCGCCAGGACCTGCAGATCGAACATCAACTTCGCATGATCGGCATAAGAGGCTGGTACGCCGACCGGGCGATCCAGGTCCGGCAGGCGATCGTCGCCGGTGTCGGACTCCGCTTTTTGAATGCGGCGCTCGACCTCGCGGATGCTGTCCAGATACTGGCCGACTCTCGCCCGATCGTCGGGACCGAGCGTCCGCTGCAGACGAGAGATGTCGTCGCGCACCCAATCGAGCAGGCTCGCCCGCCGCTTCAACGCGGCGCGCCGGTCCGCGGCGCTGCCGCCTTCACCGAACAGACGCTCGAACACCACGCGCGGATGCGCCTCCGCCGGCAGCGGCGTCGTCGGCGACGACCACGAGAGGTTGTTCTGATAGACGCACGCGTAGCCGTT
>DAIUKO010000184.1:0-14754 GCA_036848175.1 Vicinamibacterales bacterium
CGCAATGCCGATTGATTGCGGACTCAATCCTCAATAAATCCGCAATCCGCAATCCTCAATCCGCAATTCTCTTATCCAACATATCCTCTTTGCATCGCTGCCGCGTCGAGCGGCAGTGTTGCGATCGAATCCACCGCCACCATGACCGGACGCGACGCGTGCCGCGCGTCGTATGCCTTGAGATAGCGGCGGCAGACGTCGCAGGCGTAGACGCGGTATCGGCCGTCGCGCGTGGCGAACGACGTGATCAGCGCGCGATCGTCGTTCGCGCAGAACGGACACGTCAGCGCCGCATAATTCCACTGAGCCACGCACCGGCCGCAAATGAGGCGACGATCCGCGTTGGGCGTGATCACCGCGAAGTCAGGCTCCCAGCCGCAGTACGGGCAGTGTCCGTGCGACCAGTCCGCGATCTCGGAGCGCTGCGCGAGCGCCTCGGCACAGCGCGCGAGAAACGGCCGGAGCGCGAGTATGAGCACCTGTTCGATGCTCGCCGGCGCGCCGGCCGGGACGCGAGGTCGCTGATCGGCAGTGGCGTCGACACCCGAGCTCGCCTCGTACCACTGTCTGACGATCGGCTCCAGCGTATTGCCGTCGCGGCCCAGTGCCACGATCTTCTGATAGTCGTCGCGATCGAGCGCCTCGAAGCGCTGGAGGATGTCGGCCGTCTGTCGAAACGTCAGGCGGAAATCGCTCCATTCGAGCGGGATGTCGGCAAAGCGCACGAGCGGCCGGCCGGCTGATTGCTGCGATCGCATCCACTCGGGGTTCACCTGAATCCACGGCAGCGGGACGCGGCCCTGCACGCGCCGCTGCATGTCGACCAGCGCGAGCTGCATGTCCACGGCGGACGCCAGTTCCGGCTGTGACGCTCTGATCTGCTTGAGCTCGGCGACTTCGCGCGTGTCGGCGCGGGGCGGGCGAGGCGGCCGTTCCGTCACGAGCGGATTGTGTCTCAGCTCGTCGTAGCTTGCCAAGCCGACTGTTACAATTCGCTTCGTGCGCAAAAAGTTCGTTGCGGTCGCGGCGGCGATCGTGCTGGCCGGCGTGGTCATGCAGCGCGACCGCGTCGCTCGACTGTTTCACGCGGGCCGAGCGCCGAACGTCCTGCTGATCTCGATCGACACGCTGCGCGCCGATCGACTCGGCAGCTACGGCTACGGCGCCGCGCAGACCCCGGCAATTGACAGCGTCGCCGCTCGCGGCCTCCGTTTCACGCATGCGGCGACGGTCGCGCCGCTGACGCTCCCCGCGCATACCTCGCTCCTGACCGGCACCTTTCCGACGTTTCACGGCGTCCGCGACAACGGACAGTTCTACGTGAGCGACGACCAGACGACGCTGGCCGAGGTGCTGAAGGCGAGAGGATATCGAACTGGTGGGTTCGTCGGCGCCTTCGTGCTCGACCGCCGCTGGGGCATCGCGCAAGGCTTCGATACCTACTTCGACGAGTTCGACCTCTCCAAGTACGAATTGGCGGCCGGCATCGACGCCGCGCAGCGTCCCGGCCGCGACGTCGTCGATCGCGCGATCGAATGGCTGCGCGCGCCGCAGCCTTCGTCGCAGCCGTTCTTCGCCTGGGTTCACCTCTACGATCCGCACGCGCCCTACGAGGCGCCCGAAGCGATCGCGGCGCGGTTTCCGCGAACGCTGTCAGGCGCGTACGACGCGGAGGTTGCCACCGCCGATCTCGAGGTCGCGCGGCTCCTCAACTGGATGACCGATGCGCGCGTCGGCGACGACACGATCGTGGTCGTCGTCGGCGACCATGGCGAGTCGCTGGGTGAGCATCAGGAGCAGCAGCACGGGTTCTTCGTCTACGACGCGACGATGCGTGTGCCGCTGATCGTGGCCGGTCCCGGCGTAGCTGCGCGCGTCGTGCCCGATCAGGTGCGGATCGTCGACGTCATGCCGACGATTCTCGATCTGCTGCAGATCGCGCCGCCTGCCGCGGTCCAGGGCGCGAGTCTGCTGCCCGCCGCGCGCGGCGAGCATCTCGATCTCCTCGCGCTGTCCGAAAGCTGGTACCCGCGGTATCACTACGGGTGGAGCGAGCTGACGTCGGTTCGCGACGGCCGCTACACCTTCATCGCAGCGCCGCGGCGCGAGCTCTACGACACGCAAGCCGATCCGGGCGAGACGCACGATCTCTCGGCGGACAATCCACGGCTGGCGGACGCGCTCGATCGCGCGCTGCAGCAGTTGACGGCGAAGACGACGGCGGCGAAGCCGCAGGCGCCGCAGGAGGTCGATCCCGACGTCGAAGAACGGCTGCGCGCGCTCGGCTATGTCGGCGGCAGCGTGAGTCCGCGCACGCTGGAAGCGCGTCAGCGCGGCGATCCGAAGGACAAGATCGCGCTCTACAACCTGCTCAAGCTGGCGGGAAGCGAGTCGGTGGCCGGCAGAATCGACGAGGCGATCGCCAAGGTTCAACGCGTCCTCGCTGCCGATGCCGAAGTCGTCGAGGCGTACATCATTCTCGGCAACCTGCACACGAAGGCGAAGCGGAGCGACCTGGCGATCGCGGCCTATCAGAAGGCGCTGTCGCTCGACGATCGCAACGAGAACGCGGCGTTCGCGCTGGCGCTGGCCTACAAACAAGCGGGCCAACTCGATGCGGCGCGCGCGGGCTTCGAGCGCGTGCTCGCGATGAACGCGCGCAGCACGAAGGCCGAGTGGCAGCTCGCCGATCTTGCGGCGCGGCGGCGCGACTTCGCGCACGCCGAGCAGTTGCTGACGAGCGCGCTGACCCGGAACGTCGATCGGCCCGTGTTTCTGCTGAAGCTCGCCGAGGCACAGATTGAGCTGTCGAAGATCGACGAAGCTGAAAAGCATCTGCGCGAAGCGCTGCGGCTGAAACCCGATCTGACGATGGCGCATTACGACCTCGGCGTATTGCTGGAGAAGAGAAACCAGAACGCCCAGGCCGTGGAGGAATACCGGGCCGAGCTCAGCGCAAACCCGGCCGTCTACCAGGCGCACTTCAATCTGGCGAAGCTGCTCTCCCGAGCGGGCCAGACGGGTGAAGCCGTCGATCACTTTCGCGCGGCTGTTGAGGCCAACCCGTCGTTCGCCTCCGGCTATCTCTACCTCGCGAAAGGATTGCTCGATGCCGGTGACCTGAAAGCCGCCGAGGCCGCTGCGCTGAAAGGGCTGGCGGCGGACCCGGATCCCGAAATGCGTCCGCTCGGCCACTATGTGCTCGCCGATGTCTACACGCGAACCGGCCGCGAGCGCGAAGCGGCGAAGCAGGTCGCGCTCGGCCGGCGGTTGGAGCGGGGCGGCGAGTGATCCGGATGGCGGCGGCGACCGCGCCGATCCTCGCGATCGCGCTGACGGCTGCCTGCACGCGACAACCGACCACCGCTTCGTCCGAACCTGCCAGGAACCTGCTCTTCATTACCATCGACACGCTGCGCGCCGATCATGTCGCCGCCTACGGCGCGACGAAGGTGGCGACGCCGAACATCGATCGGCTGGCGAAGGAAGGGGCGCTCGCCCGACACGCGAGCGTGCAGGTTCCGCTCACGCGTCCGTCGCACATCTCCATCTTCAGCGGACGCTATCCGGCCGAGCACGGTATCCGCGACAACGTTGCGCCGGCGCTGCGGCCCGACGTGCCGTTGATGGCCGAGACGCTCAAAGGATCGGCCTTTTCGACCGCAGGCTTCGTCAGCTCGATTGTGCTCGCGCGACCGTCCGGTCTCGAGCGTGGCTTCGACACGTTCTCGGATCGGTTCGACGTCGCCGAAGACGACGCGCGGTTTCTCAATACGATCCAGAGGCGGGGAGACCTCGCCACGAACGAGGCGATCGACTGGATTCGTGCGCACAAGGGGGAGCGATTCTTCACCTGGGTTCATCTCTACGATCCACACGATCCGTACGAACCGCCGGGCCGCTACGCGACCGAGTATGCCGATCGTCCGTACGACGGGGAGGTCGCCTGGTCGGACGAGTTGGTCGGCCGGTTGCTGACGGCGCTGTCAGACAACGGCCTCGCCGATCGCACGCTCGTCGTCGTCACCTCCGACCACGGTGAGGGTCTCGGCGATCACGGCGAAGCGGTGCACGGCTACTTCATCTACGAGACGACGCTGCACGTGCCGCTCGTGATCCGCGGGCCGGGCGTGAAGGCTGGAACCGCGATCGACGCCGTCACCCAATCGGTGGATCTGTTTCCCACGACGATGGAGTTGCTGGGACTGCGCGATCGGGTCCCGGCCACGTCGGGACGCAGCCTGGCGGCCGCGCTGCGCGGCGAACGGCTCAACGACGAGTCCTCCTTTGCCGAGTCGCTCGTCCCGCTGGTCCACTATGGATGGAGCGATTTGCGATCGGTCCGTGACGGCCGCTGGAAGTACATCCTCGCGCCGAATGCGGAGCTCTACGATCTCGATCGCGATCCGGGCGAGCTGACGAACCTTGCCGAGCGCGAAGCCACACGCGCGCGCGCGATGCGCGCCGGCCTCGAGCGGCAGCTGCGCGCGGAACGGGCCGCCGGGGGAGCAGCGTCCGGCTCCGCCACCGTGCCGCCTGAGCTGCTCGAAAAGCTCGGTGCGCTCGGCTACGTCAGCCCGGGTGGGCCTGCGGATCCGAAGTCCGCGGGCGCCGATCCGAAGGACAAGCTCGAGGAATACAAGACGCTCAACACCGAGATGCGCGAGGGGCTGATCGCCCTGCGCGAGCAGCGCGCGCCGGAGGCGGCGAGCCATTTCCGCACGCTCGTCGGGCACGGGGTCGACAGCTTCGAGGTCCATTACTATCTCGGCCGCGCACTCACCGGACTGAAACGCTGGAAGGACGCGGCGGCAGAGTACGAGCAGGCCGCGCAGAAGCTTCCGGCGTACGGGCCCGCGTACGTCGCGATCGTCGACAGTCACATCTCGATGGGCGATCTGCCCGGCGCGCTGGCGGCGGCGAGGCGCGGTCAGGCGGCGGTACCGAACGAGCCGCGCCTCCTCGAGCGCGAGTCGGACATCCTTCGCCGCGGCGGCGATCGCGCGGGCGCGGCGCGAGCGCAGGAAAAGGTCGTCGCCATGGCGCCGACCGACGCGCTTGCCAAGGTGCGGCTCGGCGAGCTGTACCGCGATCTCGGGCGGGTCGACGAGGCGGCGCGCCTGTTGCGCGAAGCAGTGGCGCTCGATCCGGCAACGGCGTCGTACTGGAATTCGCTCGGGATGGTGCTTGGCGGCGCCGGTCGGCTCGACGAAGCCGAGCGCGCGTTTGCGGAAGCGGCGCAACGGGATCCGAACGATCCGCAGTACGCCTACAACCGCGGCGTGGCGTTGCAGCGGCTGGGCAAGCCGGCCGATGCGGAGCCGTTGTTCCGCCGCGCGGCCGACCTCGGGTTCCAGCCGGCGCGCGCACGACTGGCGGAGCTGCGGTCCGCCGGCGGGCGATGACCTCGCGCACGCTCCCCGTTCTCTTCGACGGCCGTGGCCGCGTTGTTCTCACGGCAACCGGCGTCGCCGTCGTCGCGCTGTTCCTGCAGACGCTCTCGTTTCCGTTTCTCAACTGGGACGACCAGGACGTCTTCGTCCGGAACACCGCGCTTCACTCGCCCGGACTCTTTCGCTGGGCGTTCACGACGACCTACATCGAGCACTATCAGCCGCTCGCCTGGCTGGCATGGGGCGCGGTGGATCGAACGTGGACGTTGACCTCCGGCGCGGCGCACGCGATGAACGCCGGCCTTCATGCCGCGTGCGCCGTGCTCGTGTGCGTGCTCGCCCATCGTCTGACCGGGAATCTCGGCGTGTCGCTCCTCGCGGCGCTGCTGTTCGCCATGCACCCGCTGCGCGTCGAAGTGGTGGCGTGGGCGAGCGCGATGCCGTACGCGCTGGCGTTGCTGTTCGCGCTGCTCTCCACGCTCGCGTTTTTCAACGCGGGCGATCGCGGGTCGATGCTCGCTTTATCCATCGTGTTGTTCGCGATGTCGCTCCTCGCGCGCCCGATCGCCATCGGGTTGCCGGTCGTTCTGTATGCCTTGGCGGCCCTGAGAAGGCCACGCCAGCGAGCGGCGATCATGGACAGCGGTACTCGTAGGGCGGCCCCTTCAGGGCCGCCATCGGCGACCGGCGTGTTCGCGCTGTGGGTGTCAATCGCGCTTGCGGTGGCGGCGGCGTACGTCGAATCAGGCGCACGATCGGGTGGAACGATGCGTGATGTGAGCGCCGGGGCACGGCTGACGCTTGCGCTGACGGCGCCGTTCAGATACTTGTGGCGGACGATCGCGCCCTTTGGTTTGACGCCGATCGATCCTCTTGCGCTCGCGCCGCGCGCCAACGTCACCGAGATCGTCGCGGCGGGGGCCGCGCTTGCGGCAATTTCGTGGGCCGCGTGGCGATGGCGGCGGCAGCGTCCCTCCATCGCCATTGCGTGGCTGTCTTATCTGCTTCTGCTCCTGCCCGCCGCGGGCTTTCTGCCGAGCGGACTGCAAGCCACGGCGGATCGATACAGTTACCTCCCCTCGATCCCGCTGTCGATCGCAATCGCTACCGCCGGCGGCGCCATTCTCGCGCGCGCGCCGCGATCGCTCGTGCAGCCGCTGCGCATCGCCGCGGCCATCGTCATCGCCGCGCTCGCGTGGATGTCGTATCGGCAGACGCGCGACTGGCGCGATTCGCTGACGCTGTGGACGCGGGCCGTCGAGCTCAATCCTGAGAACGACATCGCGCTCTACAACCTTGCGTCCGCCCTCGCCGACCAGGGACGCCGCGACGAGGCGCTCGCAAGGTACGAAGAGGTCTTGAAGCTCGTGCCCGGCCAGGCTGACGCTCTCAAGAATCGAAACCTGTTGTTGGCGGCGCGAATCGAAGACGACGGCAACCGGCTGGCCGCGTCGGGCGATCTCGGCAGCGCGATCGGCGCCTACCGGCGCGCGATTGGACTCGATCCGGCGCGGACACATGCGCAGGCGTCGCTCGGCATCGCGCTCGTGCAAAGCGGCCATACGGACGAGGCGTTGGCGCCGCTGCGAGAGGCGGTGAAGCTCGGCTCATCGGAGCCGGCCGTGCCGAATGCGCTGGCGTTCGTGCTGATGAACGAGGGAAGGACGCGCGAGGCGTGCGACGTGCTCGAGGCCGCCCGCGCGAGATTTCCTGACGACGTGAACGTCGTCAGGAATCTCAGGCAGTTGGAGTGCGGTAGCCCTTAGAACTTCAGCTTCGCGCCGATCATCATCCGGCGAGGAATCAGGTACTGCGTCGGCAGACCAAAGCTCGAATTGTCCCCGAGCCGGCTACCGATGCTCTGATGCGCATCAGTGTTCGTCAGATTCAGGAAGTCGGCGAACACGCCCGCGCGCTTCGATCCACCGAACGGCACGTCCTTCTCGACGCGCACGTCTATCAGATTCCACGCCGGCACACGGCGGTCTCCCGTGTTCGCTTCCATGTTCACCGTGGGCCGGCTCGGGAATCCGAGTCCGCGAATCTGAATCTGCCGCGACCAGAAGCGGCCGTCCTGATGCGTGTAATTCGTCGCAAACGTGATCCCCCACGGCCCGTCGTAGAGGAACTGCAGCTTCGCGATCAGCGGCCGATCACCGATGAGGAGACCTTCGGTGTTGACGAAGTCGTTCGGGTTCTGGCCAAACGTGCCCGCCGTGCCGGTCTGCGACGAGAATGGGCTCACCTTGCTGGATCCGAGCCGCCCCGTCGACTTCGAGTAGACGATTGATCCGGTCGCCTGCCACCGGTTGGCCATGCGCCGCTGCATCTGGACCGACAGACCGTTGTAGCGCATGAACATGCCGTCCACGTTCGACAGCTGGAACAATCGACTCGTCGGATCGCTCAGCAGTTGAAAGACCTGGAAGGTTTGCCCTGTCGTCTCCTTGCCGACGTTGTCCACGTACGGCACTTGCCGGTACTGCCCGCGGATATCACGCCAGCCGCCGAACTCATCACCCCGCTTGTGGACGTAGTTGACCTGCAGACCGAGGTTCGTGAGCAGCTCCTGCTCGAATCCGATGATGTATTGATCGGTGTGTGGATTCTTGTAGCCGGAATCGACGGTGAGGTTCGTGTTGTCGGACACGAGCTCCTTGTCGAGGGGAACGCCACCGGGAGTGTAGAAGCCGTTGAAAAGATACCGCGGCGTGATCGACGGCGATATGTTGTCGAACTCGCTCGTCACGACGCCCCCGTAGTACCGGCCAATATGCGCCTTCACCACTGACTTGCCCGCATCGTCGATCCGGTAGATCAGACCGAAGCGAGGCGCGACGCTGTTCCAGGTGAAAACGTCCGGGATGGCGCGGCTTGTTTGACTGGTCTCGTTGCCCTGTGCGTCCAGCACCGGATAGGACTTGATACTGGCGCGACTCCAGTCATACCTGACGCCGAGATTCAACGTCGCCTTCCCGAGCTTGTAAGTGTCGTCGACGTACCCGCCGATGGATTTCTTCTGGCCGCCCTGGTGGTAGGGCACCTGCGTGTAGCCGTACGCGATGGTCGCACCGTACGTATAGATGTAGTCGTTCAGGCCGATCGCGTAGTCGCTGCCGCCGCTGTCGATCTGAACGCCCAGCTTCAGGTCGTGGCTGCCGCCGAGAAAATTCTCGGCGTAGTGCGAGACCTTCCCCATGCCGGCGGTCTTCCACGAGTTGCCGTCGTACCAGGAGTAGATGCCGCCGGTGATGCGGCCGCTGTCGAGATCTTTGAAGCGGCGCGCAACGCGCGGTTGGCCGGACTGAAGCGGATCGCCGTGGTCGATGCCGTAGAAGCCCGAGTAGCGAGCCTCGATGAACGTCTTGTTCGACAGGACGTTGGTCCACATCACGCCCGGCGACGGGTTGTGTCCGTGTTCGACACCAATCGTGCTCGGTGCCGTCAGCGACGTCGCACGGCCCGGGATGTCGTAGAAATCGTCGTGCTCCTGCACCTGAATCTTGTTGTTCTGATTGACCTGGTAGTTGACCTTCCAGAAGATGCGCTTGGCCGACGATTTCGCGGGAAAGGCGGGATCGGTGCCAGGCTGTGAATCGGAGTCTTTCTGGTATTGAAAGGATCCGAAGAACCACAACTTGTCTCTCTTCACCGGACCGCCGATCTGCCAGGTCGTGTCCTTGAACTCGGCGCGGTGATACGGCAACCCGTCGTCCTGCGCGTCGGTGGTGTTGCGGCCGGTCAGGCTCGAGTTCATGTAATAGAAGTTGCCGTCGCCATGGAAGGCGTTGCTGCCCTGGCGCGTCACGACGTTGAACACCGCGCCCTGCACGTTGCCGTACTCGGCCGACGCGCCGAGCTGCAGCACCTGCACTTCTTCAATCGCGTCCGTGTTCGGCCACGGCCATGCCGCACCGGTGGACGGCGCGGTGAAGTCGGTGCCGTCGAGTTGATACGAGTTTTCGTTCGTGCTTCCGCCGAACGCCTGCGACCGCGAGCTCGTCGCCGTTGCCGGACTCACGCCCGCCGCTTGATTGATCAGATCGAAAAAGGTGAACCGTCGCTGCGGCGCGTTCTCGACCCAGGCGCGGTTCAAGTTGGTCGCGATCTGCGTCGACGCCACGTTCACGACCGGCGATTCGCCGGTGACCGTCACCGTTTCCTGCAACGCGCTGACTTTCATTTGCGCGTTGATTTCCACCGTCGCGCCGAGCGGCACAGGGATCTTTTCCTGCTTGACCGTCGCGAATCCCTGGAGCGTGAACATGACGATGTATTCACCCGGCGGCACGGTCGGGAACCGGTACGCGCCGTCGCTGCCGGTGACGTTGGTAGGCTGACCGGCGACGTTTGGGCCTTGCAGCATGACCGTGACGCCCGGCAGGACGCCGCCGGATTCATCAGTGACTGTGCCAACGATGGAGCCTGTGGTTCGTTGGGCGAAGGTGGGAACCGCCAGCAGTAAAACACACACACCTAGGGCGACCGTGCGCATTACCATCCTCCAGGGCCGGACTGCAAAGAAAAGCTGCGGTGAGTGCCGAGAGTCGCGAGAAATCTACGCTGCGGTTACCGTGATGTCAAGAAAGGTTCAATGTTTCTTCGCCAGCGCGGCGGCGCGCTGGCGCTCCTCGGCCGCTTCCGCCGTGCGTCCCGCCCTGTCGTAGGCATCGGCGAGGAACTGGTGTGCCTCCGCGGATCCAGGTTGGACGGCAGTCGCCGTGCGCAGCAGGTCGATCGCGGGCGCCGGTGTTCCCTGCAACGTCAGGATCCGGCCGAGGAGCAGGTTCGCGCGGAAGTGCCGAGGCTCCAGATCGAGGGCCGCGCGAAGCTCCTTCGTCGCATCTGGGATCCGATCGATGCGCGCATAGACCGATCCCAGCGAATAGCGCGCATCGGCCCACTTCGGCATCCGCGACGCGACGATCTCGAAGTGCCCGGCGGCGGTCTTGAGATCGCCGGTCTCGTACAACGCGACGCCGAGCTCGTAGTGCGCGAACATCTGTTCCGGCTGGAGCGCGATCGTCTTTTTCAACGGTGCGATCGCCTGGCGGTACTGCCGCTGACGCGCGCGCGCGACGCCGAGATTCAGTTGAGCGATCGGGATGTCAGGGTCGGAAGCCACGACTTGTTCGAGCAGCGGGATCGCCTTCTCGAACGCGCCGTCTTCGACGGCCACGACCGCGTTGTGCAGCGCGTTGGCCACGGCGATGCGCGTTTTCGGATCGACGCCGCCGCGTTCGGGCGCGCCGCCGCCGCTGACGTATCCGAGCGCGGCGAGCCGCTCGGCAAGCGCTGGATCGACGGCGGGCCTCGCGCCCGCGCCCCGGCCTCCGCCGCCCATTCGCTGCTCGAACTGTTTCAGCTCCGCTTCCATCCCGTCGACGACACGGCCGCGGGTCGCGGCGAGATTGCGACTCGCCGCGGGATCGGCGACGAGATCGTAGAGCTCCGGCTGCGGCGCCCGGATCATCAGGAAGCGATCGGCGCGCCACGAGGTCAGCGGACTCCAGCCGAACGCGCGCCGCGGATACTCGGTTTCTGAATAGACCGGACGATCGTCGGGCCGGACCGATGCGGACGCCGCACCATCCGGCTTGGACCGGACCAACGACATCAACGACTCGCCCTGCATCGCCGCCGGAACTTTCAGACCGGCCGCCTCCACGATGGTCGGCGCCAGATCCGCCAACCGCACGCGCGTGTCGACGCGCACGCCGGCGCCGCGGCGATCCGGCAGTCGAACCGCGAGCGGGACGTGCACGACCGGTTCGTAGAGGAACACGCCGTGCGCTTCTTCGCCGTGATCGCCGAGCGCTTCGCCATGATCGGCGGCCACTGCGACGATCGCGCCGGGCACCGCCTGGAGAAGGCGTCCGGCGGCGCGGTCCATCGTGGCGATTTCCGCATCGTAACGCGCATTTGTGAAGCGTTTGGCCACGTCGGCCGGCGCATCGTACGGATCGTGCGGGTCGTAGAGGTGCACCCACAGGAACCACGGCGGCGAATCCCGAAGCCCCGACCTCGAATCCCGACTCCCGACTCCCGAACCCCGACTGGCGAGCCAGCGAAGCGCGCGAGCGACCACTTCGTCGCCGCGGCGCTCGATCGTCTGATATCGATCCTCACCTGGACGACGCAGGCGGAAGCCGGCGTCGTATGTATCGAACTCACGATCGAATCCGGGCGCCGTACCGGTCAGCGGATCGAGCACGAGTGAGGCGACAAACGCCGCGGTGCGGTAGCCGGCATCCTTGAACAATGCCGGCAGGAACGGAACCGACGGCGGCAGCGGTGACCCGAAATCGTTGACGTGATGGAATGGCGGGAAGGTGCCGGTGAGGATCGTCGCGTGCGATACGGTGGTGATCGGTGCTTGCGAATACGTGCGAGTGAAGACGATCGAATCGTGCGCGAACGCGTCGAGCGCAGGTGTCAACCCTTTCGTCGATCCCAGGAACCCCATCCGATCCGCGCGCGTCGTGTCCAGCGTGATCAGAAGGACGTTGGGTCTGGTTTGTGCGGCGACCCGAGCGATGTCGACACCGCGCCGCGGCGATACGACAACCGCGACCAATAGGCCAATGACGAGAATCCGCGTTCGCATTAAAAAGGGCGGGAGGCCGAAGGCCATCCCGCCCCATCGTAATTCGAATCCCGACGATCAACTCCCGAATCCCAACTCCCGAATCCCGACGATCAAATCCCGAATCCCAACTCCCAAATCCCGACGATCAAATCCCGAATCCCAACTCCCGAATCCCGACAATCAAATCCCGAATCCCAACTCCCAAATCCCGACAATCAAATCCCGAATCCCAACTCCCGAATCCCGCTCAGAAAATCACTTTCACCGCCCATTGCATCGACCGCGGGCCGCCCTGGGCGATGACCGGATTGCCGGCATCCACGTCCGGCGTCGAGCCGATCGTCCCGAAGGCGCCGCTGCGGACGTTGGTGCTCACCGGCAAGCCGAGGTTGACGCGGTTGAGCAGGTTGAAGATCTCCCACCGCGCCTGGATCCGCGTGTTGCCCGACAGGTGAATGTCCTTGATGATGTTGACGTCCCACTGCGCCAGTCCCGGCTGCCGCACGCTGTTGCGGCCGCACGTGCCCAGCGTGCCCGCCGTCGGCGTCCCGAATGCCTGTGCGCTGTTCGCGATGAACGCGTCCGGATTGGTGAGGTCGTAAATCGGCGCCGCGAAGCAGTTGGCGCGAAGCGATCCCGTGTCCTGTCCCGACTGATCCCGGCTGCTGACGTTCGGCGTGAACGGCCGTCCGCCCAGCGCGGTGAAGACAGTGCCGACTTGCCATCCCCTCGTAACCGCGCCGCTGCCCGGGATGGCGTAGACGCCGCCGACGTTGAAGTTGTGACGGCGATCGAAATCACACGGCCCGCGGTTCGCGGCCGGATTGTACGGGTTGTTCGCCTGCGGGAAGTTGTTCCGGCCGCGGCTGTTGTCCGAGTTGTAATCCTCGCACTTCGACAGCGTGTAGTTGTACTGCGTGTTGATGCCGTGCCAGCCCTGCTGGCGATACGACAGCTGCATCGCGTTGTACCAGGACTTGCCGTCGTTGGTCAGCTGAATGATGTGGCGGAGCGTTGGAAACTGCGTCGCGAACGGCCGGAACGGCTGCGGGTTGCCCACGTTGCTGCCGAGGGCCGGACCGTTGATGTCGCGGAACCACGATTGATCGCGGCCGCGCGAGCCGAGGTAGGTCACGGTCGCGGCGTTCCCTCTGAACAGCTCCTTCTGGAACGTCGCGTGGAAGTAGTGATACATCGGCGTCCGGTAGTCCTCCGGGATCGAGAACGCATTGAACGGCGGGACGCCCGTCGGGCTCGAGCCGAAGATCGCCACGCCCGGCTGCAGACAGACGAAATCGCCGGTCGGCGACGCACCATTCGGATTGATGCAGGTGGCCGACCGCGCGTCGGGCGCGATGGCCTGCGTTCCCGCGAGCGTGACCGAGTAGGTATTGAGATCGGGATTGGTCATCGCGCCGGCGCGCGCGCCCAGACCGCTCCAGGTCGTGTTCGGTGAATGGACCGTCTTGAAGTCCGGGAGGTCGTAGGTCAACGCGTAGCCGCTGCGCACGCTCGTGCGTCCGTCGCCGGTCACATCCCAGGCGATCCCGGCGCGCGGGCCGAAGTTGTTCGCGTCGACGTTGTACAGCTGATCGATACCGTTTCCGAGCTGCACGAGGCCGCGCCCCGGAATGAAGTTCGATGCGAGGTCGTTGACCTCTTTGATCGGCAGATTGAGGTCGTAGCGCAGGCCCGCGCTCACGGTCAGACGCGGTGAAAGCTTCCAGTCGTCGTTGATGTACGCGCCGAAGCTCTGCTGCGACATGTCGCGCGACGTGGATCCGAACGATCGGCTCGCGATGTCGAACCGGCCGAGCAGCAGACCGACGAGCGAATCGACGTTGTCGAAGGAGCCGCCGCCGCTCACCGTGAAGATCGTCCGCGCACGATTGCGGACGCTGTGATTCTTGCCGTACTGCCAGTTGCCGCCGATCTTGATCGTGTGCTGTTCGCGCGTCTGCGTCAGCGACGTGGAGATGTCGTAGGTTTCGGTGGGCTTGGTCGTGATCGGATACCCGCCGATGCCGCCGATGTACCCGAATGCGCCGAGATAGACGGCGGGGACGCCGAAGTCAGCCGCGTCGAGCGGCCCGGTGTTGATGCCGAGGCTCGCCGGATCGACCTTGTTGTTCACGTCGATCGTCTGCGCCATCCGGTTGTAGCCGAAGCGGACGGTCAGGAACGACTTCGACGAGAGCGTCGAGTTCCACACCAGGCCGAAGAGGGCAATCGACGTCGGATCGGTGACCGAGTTGAACATGTCCTGCGGTCCGTTCGCGGGAGTCAGCTCACCGACGGTCGCCGGCGCCGACTGATAGCTGCGCCCGTAGAAGAACCGCCCGTTCACCAGGTTCGCCGGACTGAGCTGATGATCCACCTTCAGCGAGAAGGTGTTCATGTTGGCCACGTTCGCCGAGTTGACGGTGACGGAGCCCGACGGATCGGTCGGATAGAACTTCAGCAGGTTTTCGCCGATTGGGTTGATCGTCAACCCCGCCAGCGAGATTCGCTGACGTGCGGCGGCAATCTCGCCGTTGGTCGGCACGCTCGCCTGATAGGGAGAGGTCACCGCCAGCCGCTGTCCTTCGTAGTAGCCGAAGAAGAAGGTCTTGTCTTTCTTGATCGGCCCGCCGAATGTACCGCCGTACTGCTGATTCTTCACCGGCGTCGTGTCGCCGCCGTTCTTCTCCACGAAGAAGTTCGGCGAATCGGTCCAATCGTCGTGGCGGAAGTAGTACGCGGTGCCGTGCGGCTGGTTGGTGCCGCTCTTCA
>DAIUKO010000185.1:0-14694 GCA_036848175.1 Vicinamibacterales bacterium
ACGGTCAGACCACGGTCAGACCACGGTCAGACCACGGTCAGACCGCGGTCAGACCCCTGTTCCCACTCCAACCGAGGGATAAGGGAACGCCACCGGCGCCGGCGCGTTGGTGTCCACGTACAGGCGCATCGCCGCGTCGCAGATCGCGTAGCCCCAGTTGATCAATTGTTCCTGCACCTCGTCCTCGAGCGCCGCCAGGCGCGTCGGCACCGCCGCAAGGTGCTCGGTCGCCGCGAACGGGCACGGCAACACACCCGGTGCGGGATAATTCTTCGGCAGATTACTGCGGACCGACCAATACGTCCCGGCGCGATCGCCGTTGGCGAACGCCCCGATGAGCTGTCGTTTCCTGAGATCGCGGACCTGGTTGTCGATGAGATCGTTCACACGCAGCGCGTGCCGAGGCCAGTCCGAGTGAGGATCGGGCATTGCGGCCATGTGCCCGCCGCCGTCGCTCACCAGCACGGTCTTGTAGTTCTTGAACGCCGTCTCCAGACCGAGGTTGTCGTAGACGCCGCCGTCGGTAAGGACCGCCTCGGACGTGTACGGCGCCGTCTGCAGGTCGGTGCCGGATCCCGGTTCGAAGGTGAACGGCTTCAAGTCCAATCGCACCGGCGACAACACGGGCGGGAACGCCGACGACGCGCCGACGGCGGTCGCCAGCAGGACCTTGGGATTCTTGACCATGCCGACGCGCCAATCGGCCATGAACGGTTTCGAGAAGCGCCAGAGCACGCCCGACTGCACGCTCGTCGCGTTGATGACGAATCTCGGACTGTCCGGCAGATCCTGCAGCGTCGCGGGTCCGAACAGATGCTGCTGATAGCTGGCGGCGACCTTCTCCGCGACGGTCCCCGGCGTCAGAAACGCGAGCACGATGTCCCTGACGTCGATGGTCGTGCCGGCCATCGCGCGAATCGGGTCGATCACTTCCTCGCGCAGCCGCTGGGCGACCCCCGACCCGTCGAACGCCAGCCGGTTCCACTTCAGCCCGAGGACGCCGGCGGTGATCGATCCGCCTGACACACTCGAGATGCGCGCGAGCTTTGCAAGATAGGCCAGTTCGTTCAAGCGGACCAACGCGCCGAGATGGAACAGCATCGCACGATAGCCGCCGCCGGACAGACAGAGCGCGATGCCGTCCTGCGGTGGACGATTCGTGTCGCCCGGCACAGAGCGAACAGGTGAAGTGAGACTGGTGTCGTCGGCCATGTCAACCTCCGCTGTCCCCATCTTATGCGCGGGCGACAACCCGGCTTGCGCGAGTCGTTCACATCAATTGGTCTGGGGCCTGGGGCACGAAAGCATCCATGACGTCCCGAACTTGTCCCTGAGCAGATCGATCTGCGGTTCAGCGCAGGTCGGCAAGCGGATGCTACGATACGCGGCAGGCCGGCGGCGAATATCGGCTTTCGCACAGCGGCCGACGAGACGCCGATCAAGAACCGAGTCAACAGGATCTCGCCAACAGTATCGGCTCGGTTCGCGAGGTTGTGGCCCGTGTCCTGGCGGAGTTTCGTGCCGAGCGCCTCGTCCGTACGTCGCCCGGCCGCGTGGAAATTCTAGACCCCGAGCAACTGAGCCTTCAGCTGTGGTCCCGCACGCGTGACGAAAGTCACAGCGCTTGAGAATCGCCCTCACCACAATCAGATTCGAGGCCGGCGTTCACGTGCCTGGCTGGTCTCGGATCGGAGAGCTCGATGTTCGCTGTCGACCATGCCGCCACGGCGCTGCTGATCAAGCGGCGGTTCCCTTCCGTGCCGATGACTCCACTGCTGCTATCGGCACAGGCGATGGAGCTCGCCTGGGTCGGTCTCAACTATCTCGGCGTGGAACGCACGACCACTGAATCAACCGTAAGGAGCGTCGCCGACATTCATCTTGCGTACATGCCGTTCTCCCATTCGGTCCTGAGTGGAGTCGGCGGCGCGCTGGTCGCATGGGTCGTTCTTGAAAAAGGACTTCACCGACCGATACTCGGACGAGCCGTCGGCATCGGTGTCGTCTCGCACCTCGTCCTCGACTTGATCACGCACGCACCAGACATCGTACTGTGGCCGGGTCGTTCATGGCCGCAGCTTGGCCTGGGCTTATACGACCGCGCGCCGATGTGGGGATTCGGACTGGAGATGATCTACGGTGTGCTCTGCTGGTTGATCTATCGTGGCAGCGGGTCGCTGCTCGCGCTGATCGCGCTCGGCAACCTCGCCAACCTCACGCTGTTTTCGTCGGCGATTCCCGGGCCAGAACAATACCTGGCCGGCCGTCCGCTGATGGTGGTCACTCTGGTCTTGGTCCAGATCGTCGCCACATTGGCATTGGTCGGCCTGCTGGCCGAACGTGGCAGGCTCGTTCGCGAGCCTGCCAGACCCACCGGCCGCGAAGCGGCCCAACCCCACGAGCGAGCGTAGCGAGCGAGCCCACTCAGAACAGGTCGCGAATCGGCTTTCCCGTCGCGTCTTTCGTGACGTACACCGGCCGCTTCTCGAACACGTACGACAGGTCCGGCGGAATTCCCAACGCATGGAACATCGTCGCGTGGAGGTGCTCGACCGGCACCGGATGTTCGATCGTCGTGCAGGGCCGCTCGTCCGCGGTCTTCCCGTAGAGCATGCCCTTCTTGATCCCGCCGCCGAACATCACCACGGACCCGGCGCCGGTGAAATGACGATGCATGCCGTAGTGCTCGGGTGCGCTCATCACGTCAGGCGTGTTGGCCTGATCCCGCACCTCTTTGCCGACCTTGCCTTCCGTGATCGCGTCGCGGCCGAATTCGCTCGCGATGACGATCAGCGTGCGGTTCAGGAGGCCGCGGGCCTCGAGATCGAGGACGAGCTGCGCAATCGGCGCGTCGATCTGCTGCTTCATCATCTGCGCCCGCTCGTGGCCGCGCTCGTGCGTGTCCCAGTAGCGGAAGGGGATGTATTCGGTCGTGACCTCGACGTAGCGCGCGCCGGCTTCGACCAGACGCCGAGCGAGCAGGCATCCCTGACCGAAGCGCCCCGTGTTGTATGTGTCGTACACCGCTCGCGGTTCGAGCGACAGATCGAAGGCCTTGGCTGATGGACTCGAGAGCAGGCGATCGGCGGACTCGATCGATCGGAGGAGCGACTCGCGCTGGAAGTCACCGGCGTACTGATAGACCGGTTCCTTCGCGAGCAGCTTCTCGTAGAGTTGCCGCCGGCTGAGGAAGCGCTTGTCGCCGAGTTCCGACGGCGGCCGCACCGCCGAGGCGGCGTCCGCGGGGTTGACGATCTGAAACGGGCCGTGCTCGGTGCCGAGGAATCCCGCCGTGTGAAACGCTTTCACGGAGTTGCTCTCGCCGCCGATTTCCAGGTTCTGACCGATGGCGATGAAGGGCGGCACGGTCGGATTCCGCGGTCCGAGCGTCCGCGCGATGATCGCGCCGATGTGCGGCATCGCGATCGGCTGCGGCGGCACGTAGCCGGTGTGCCAGTGATACTGGTGGCGCGAGTGCAGGATGTAGCCGAGATCCTCGGCCTGAAACGTGCGGATGACGGCGCCGCGATCCATGACCGCGGCGAGACGTTCGAGGCCCTGAGAGATCTTGATGTGATCGACTGCGGTATCGATGGGCGGAAACGTACTGAGTACGCGCTCGGTTCGCACGCCCGGTTCGAAGGGCGTGTAGCGTTTGGGATCGAAGGTCTCGGTCTGCGCCATCCCGCCGGCGAGCCACAGCACGATCATCGCGTCGGCGGTTGGATTCGGATTCAGATCCTGCGCGTTCGCCAGCTCCGGCTCACGCCCTGCGAGCGCCGCCAGCGTCGCGGCCGCGGTCGCACCCATGAACGTGCGCCGGCTGATGCGCGACGCGATTGCGCGCTCCTCGCGAGTCAGACGATCGTCGTCGGCGCTACGAAGATTCATCGCTCTTCCCCCGATCAAACTCTCCACCACTGTTAGTAGATCAACTGAAATTCGGGCTTCATCAACACCGCCCACAGCAGATCGGCCAGCGCCTCGGCTGACACACGACCGGGACGCTCGGGATCCCGCAGCGCCGCTTCCGCGATGCTGCGTTCGTCGGCTGACGGAGCACGTCCAAGCGCGTAGCCGAAGATCCAGTCGACCGCCGCGCCGGCGGTTTTGATCGCCGGCGGCGGCGGCAGCGGCGTGCCGGCCGCCGGCGGAATCAGCCGATCCATGTCCGGCTCCACGTCGAAGATCGCGAAGCGTCCGAGGAGCGTTTCGCCTTGTGCGAGGTTCTCCAGGTGCTCGAGTCCCGCTTTCCCGACCAAGCGCGTGAAGCCGCGGTTCGAGATGTCGTAGACGAGACGCGACGGCATCTTCACGCGCACTCCAGGGTACTCCGCACCGTCCAGGCTGATCGGTCCGGGCGCGGCTCGCAGCGCAGCTCCGTCCAACGGTTGAAGGGCGCTGAGCGGCGTGGCGCTGCCGTTCGCGCTGACGAACCGGGCGCCGGCCCAGACCGCCTCTGCCTTGTCGAGTGCCGTCGAATTCGCGTCCTGCACGATCAGCCAGAGCCGCGTCGCTCTCGACACGTCCACGTCGAAGGCGGTCGTCGCCGAAGGACGCGCAGTCTGCGCGCCTGCACGATCGCCGCGCGCGTTGATGGGCGTGATGAACGCGGCAGACGGCGGCGGCGGCAGCTCGCCGACGAGATTGCGCGCGCCGCGCAGCAGCCATCGCGTGAGCCGTTCGCCGTTGACCAGCTCCAATCCCTGCAGCGTGGTCGCCGTGGCATCGCGGGTCGAGAACACCTGATCGCGAATCGGCCGCCCCAGGGCGCGCGTCAGCGGATTCGCGGCCACGCGCCACTCACGCGCGTATCGACCGGGCGGCGGGCCCGAGGCAGCGTTTGGCGCCGGCGGCTGATAGACGTTCCAGTCGCCCGTGATCGACGCGACCGCGTCGGCAAACTGCTCCGCGGTCAGCCGGCGAACCTCCGGACCGCGAAACGCGTACGCCCTCGCCGGCTCGCCGACCCGCGGCACCGCCGGCAACTGGTACGCGCGAGACGACACGATCGCGGCAATCACCTGCTTCAGGTCGTAGCCGTGATCGACGAAGTCGCTCGCCAGCCAGTCGACGAGCGCCGGATGCCACGGCTCGGCGTCGAGCTCGTCCGGGTTCTCGACGAGGCCGCGGCCGAGAAGGCGGAGCCACATGCGGTTGACGATCGTGCGAGGCATCCGTCCGTTGCGGGGATCGGTGAAGATGGCGGCCGCCGCACGCCGGCGATCCGCGAGCGACGCCGACGCCGGCGCCTGATTGAGCGCCGGGAACAGGAACGCCGGCGTTGCGTACTCGTCCTGCGCGATATCGCATCGGTAGAGGCGCAGACGATCCTCGTCGGAGAAGAAGCTCGCCAGCGCATACGCATCCTTCAGCTTCCATTTGCTGATGAAGCTGTCGTGACACGAGTTGCAGGCGAGATTGAGGCCGATGAAGATCTGCGACGTGTTCTGCGCCGCCTGCATCGCCGGCGTCATGCTCGCGTTCACGACGCCGCGCCAGTTGACGCCGATGACGAACCCTTCCGGATCGTCCGGCGTCGTCGGGTTGACCAGCTTCTCGACCATGCGGTCGTAGCGCATGTTCGTCGTCAGCGCCGACGACAACCAGGTCGTGATGCTCTTGCGGGACGAGGTCTCCGAGTAATAGTTGACGCCCTCGTCGTTGCGCAGCAGATCGTTCCAGAACGAGATCCAGTGCTCGGTGTACTTGCCGCTGTCGTCCAGCAAACGCGTCACCAGCGCCGCACGCTTGTTCGGATCGCGATCGGCGACGAACGCCCTCAGGTCCGGCGGCGGCGGCAGGAGTCCCCAGAGATCGAGATACGCCCGCCGCGCAAACGTGGCATCGCCGACGAGTGATGGTTCGGCAACGCCGTGATCCTTGAGATAGGACGCGACGAAGCGATCGATCGGACTGGTCCAGCCGGTCCAGGTGATCGCGGGAATGTCAGGATGCTGCAACGCGAGCGGCGCCTGCCACAGCCGCTTCGCGGCCGCGGATGTCGGCGTCTCACGCGCGCCTTGGTCGATCCAGGCACGAAGCGTCTCGACCTCACCCGGCGAAAGCGACTCGAGATTGAGCGGCATCCGCGGTGTGAGATCGCCGGTGACGCGCCGGATCAGCATGCTGCCGTCGGCGTTGCCCGGTTCGATCGACGCACCGCTGCGGCCGCCCTGCAGGACATCGGCGTAGGTCGCCAACGACAGCCCGCCTGCACGGCGCTGCGCGCTATGGCACGTCAGACACTTCGCCGCGAGGATCGGATGCACCTGCTGTCGATAGTCGACGACCGCGGTTTGCCCCGCGGCGCCGGCTGCACTCCAGATGGCCGCTGCCCACCAGCATCCAACGGCGCCGATGATCAGACGCTTCATGTACGCCGCAATGTTACCGCCGCAACCGGCCTTCACACGCATTGCCCGCAGGCGGGTGAAGCGCTGCGACTTGTGTCAGACTTCGGCCGAAATCATGCCTCCCGGGCGTGCCGATACTGCACGCTTCTGGGAACACGTTCTTCAGGTTGTCGACGAGGGGCGTGTCATCCCGGTCATCGGACCCGATCTGCTGCTGCTGTCGCCGGGCGACGCGCCGACGTTTCTGTATTCGCTGCTGGCCGAACGGCTCGCGCAATACCTGGAACTGAACGACGACAACTCAGCGGTACCGCGATCGCTCAACGCCGTCGCCTGTCGCTACCTCGCGCAAGGCGACGACCCGCAGGATATCTATTCAGCGCTCAAAGCGGTGATGCCTCCGGACGAAGAGCTGCCGATTCCTGAACCGCTGCTCAAGCTTGCCGAAATCCGCTCGCTCAAAACGTTTGTCACCATCACGTTCGATTCGCTCCTGGAACGTGCGATCAATCAGGTGCGTTTCGGAGGCCAGCGAAAGACTCGCGTCATGGCCTACGCGCCCAATCGAACGGAGGATCTCGATCCCGGCGCGGGCGGTCCGGACCGACCAGTGGTGTTCCACTTGTTCGGGAAGTTGTCGGCGGTCCCGGACTACGCGGTCACCGAGGAAGACACGCTCGAGTTCATCCATTCGCTTCAAAACGAAACCAAGCGTCCGCAGCGGCTGTTCGACGAACTGAACCAGGCGCACCTGTTCATCATCGGCTGCAGCATCACCGAATGGCTCGCCCGTTTCTTCCTCCGCATCAGCCGGCGCGAGCGTCTGCTGCTGGCGCGGGGCAAGACCGACATCGTCGCCGATGCCAGGGTCCGCGACGATGCGGGACTCGTCCTCTTCCTTCAACAGTTCAAGACCGGGACGAAGATCTTTGCCGGCGGCGGCGCGCTCGAATTCGTCAACGAGCTGCACGAGCGATGGAAGGCGCGGCACCCGAAAGACGAGAGCCCCGCCACTCCGATCGATGAGCCGGCCGCCGCCTCCCGGATGGAGGAAGGCGCAGTGTTTCTGAGCTATGCGAGCGAGGACTTGCTGCACGTGCAACGGCTCAAGGACGACCTCGAACGCGCCGGCGTGGACGTGTGGTTCGACAAGGCCGACCTGAACGCCGGCGACGAGTACGAGCTGAAAATCAAACGCAACATCGAGAGATGCTCGCTCTTCGTGCCCGTGATCTCCGCCAACTGTCTGACGCCGAAGCGCCGGTTCTTCCGGATTGAATGGAATCACGCGCAGAGCGTCGCGCTCCAGGTCCCGCCGTCGATGCCGTTCATTCTCCCGGTCGCGGTCGACGACACCTCTGCCAGCGAGCCGTTTCTGCCGGACCAGTGGAGCCACCTCCACTGGCACCGCCTGACAGCGGGGCAGCCGACGTCTGAATTCGTCGACACCATCCGCCGACTCTATCGGGACTACCAGAAGTCCGCGCTGACGCGACAGCCATGACGGGTGATGTGACGCCGGCCTCGTCCGATCCCGGAGCCGTGGATGCGCAGAACCCCTGGCCAGGTCTCGAAGCGTTCACCGAGGACGATCAGAGTTTTTTCTACGGACGAGAGACCGAGATCGACGAGCTGCATCGTCTGGTGCTGCGCGAACGGCTCACCATCCTGTTCGGCGTGTCAGGCCTCGGCAAGACCTCGCTGCTGCAGGCCGGTCTGTTTCCCGTCCTGCGGAACGAGAACATGCTGCCGGTGCGGATTCGCCTCAACTACTCGGAGGGGATGCCGGAACTGTGCGCGCAGATCAAGGACGCGATCGTCGAAGCGGCGGCATCCGCCCGCATTGAAGCGCCCAGCCTGGACGGCACGCTTTGGGAGGCGTTTCACCGCGAGCATGCGGACTTCTGGAACTCGCGCAACCGCGTCGTCACGCCGCTGCTCGTCTTCGATCAGTTCGAGGAGATGTTCACGCGCGGACGCGAGAGTGCGGAGCGCGCTCGCGACACCGAGACGCTGCTGACCGAGCTCACGGACCTCATTGAGGGCTGCGTTCCCTCGGCCGTCAAGGCGCGGATGGATGCGAATCCGGAAGAGGCGGAAGCCTTTTCCTTCCAGCGTCACAACTACAGAGTGCTCCTCAGCCTGCGCGAGGACTTTCTCGCCGATCTCGAGAGCCTGCGCGATCGGCTGCCGTCCGTCATGCACAACCGCCTGCGCCTGCGCCACATGAACGGCGGGCAGGCGCTGTCGGCGGTGATTCGCGCCGGCAGTCACTTGATCGACACCGACGTCGCGATCCGCGTCGTTCGATTCGTTGGCGCTGCGGGGACCGGCGGCAGGACCGACCTCGCGAGCCTGAACATCGAACCGGCCCTGCTCAGTGTGTTTTGCCGGGAACTGAATCTCACGAGAATCGAGCGCAACGAGCCCGAGATTACCGTCGAACTGATGGAGGGGCGGCAGTCGGAAATCCTCACGTCGTTCTACGAGCGCGGACTCGCCGGCATCGGACCGGCGATGCGGGCGTTCATCGAAGACAGCCTGGTGACGGCTGGCGGCCGTCGAAACAGCGAGCCGTATGAAGAGGCCTTGAGCAAACCGGGCGTGACCGTCGCCGACATCAGCCTGCTCGTCAACCGGCGAATCCTGCGCATCGAGGATCGCGCCGGGATGCCGTGGCTCGAGCTGACCCACGATCGACTCACCGGGGTCGTCCGCGCGAGTCGCGAGAGCCGCCGGCTGCGGGAAGCGCAAGCCGAAGCCGAAGCCGCCGAGCGGGAGGCGCACGAGAAGGCCGCGCGTGCGCGTCACGAGCTGATCAAGAAAACGCGCACGCTCCGTCTGGTTCGAGGGCTGCTGGCGGCCGCGATCGTCGGTCTGGTGGCGGCAGTCGGCGGCGCGCTCTTCGGATTCAGACAGCAGCGGCTGGCGGAAGCCGCCGCAGCCGCGGAACGAGACGCCAATCGCAAGGCGCAGGAAGGCCTCGCCGACTCGAACTTCGAGCGCGCCCGGGATCTCGTCGACGCCGATCTCGCGGCCGACGCACTGCCGTACTTGTCCAACGCGATGCGTCTCAACCCCCAACAACTGCTGGTCCAGGCATACACGCTCAGCCTCTTGAGCCGCAGAAACTGGCCGCTGCCGATGACCGTGATCCGCGGCGACGCCGAATTCGAAGCGATCGAGCTCAGTCCGAACGGCAAGTTGCTGGTCACGGCGGCACGAGACGGCAAGGCGCAGATTTGGGATGCCGAGACCGGCGCAACCCGGGGAGCGCCGCTCGTGCATCGAGGCGTCGTGACCGCAGTCGGATTCAGCGCCGACGGAGAACGCCTGGTTACAGCCTCCGAAGATGGCACGGCCAGAGTCTGGCGCGTCGAGACGGGCCAGGCGATCTACAACCCGCTCGTCCATCGCGAAGCGGTGTCATGGGCTGGGCTCACTCCCGACGGAACGCGCGTGCTCACGGTTTCGGCGGACGGAGCCGCCACCGTGTGGGACGTCGAGACTGGAAAGGTCCTCCACGAGCTCAGAGAGGATCACGAGACGGTCACGGTCGCGCGCTTGAGTCGGGACGGCAGGCTCGCCATCACGGGCATGCTCGACGGCCTTGCGCGCATCTGGGATGTCAGAACCGGGAAACCAGTCGCCACGCTGTCGGGTCACGACAAAACCCAGAGAATCAACGACGCACAGTTCAGCCCGGACGGAGAGCGCGCCGTCACGACGTCGGCCGACAATACGGCGCGTGTCTGGGACGTCAGGACCGGACGACCCATCGGCACGCCGATCAGGCACAAGCGTCAGGTCTGGGACGCGGACTTCAGTCCCGATGGGCGCCTGGTTGCGACCGCGTCCGACGATGGGACGGTTGGCGTGTGGTCGGCGGAAACCGGTTTGCCGCGCGCCGATCTCATGCGCCATTCGAGCGCGGTGTACACGATCGAATTCACCCGCGATGGACGACGCATTGTGACGACATCTGCGGATTACACCGCGAGAGTGTGGGACGTCGCGACCGGCCGTCCTGTGAGCGAGCGCATGCGCCATGGCGACTGGCTCGAGGCCGCCTTCAGCAAAGACGGTACGCGCGTCATCACCGGGTCGTGGGACAAGACGCTTCGTATGTGGGATGTGAGGCAGTCGGCGAGCGTCGCCGAACCGATGCGCCACAACGCCCACGTGATATCGGCCGAATTCAGTCCCAGGGGCAGCTACGTGCTGACCATCTCAGCGGACCACACGGCGCGGGTCTGGGATACCGAAACCCTTCGCCCCGTGAGCGCGCCGATGCAGCATCGCTCGGATGTGACGCACGCCGAGTTCAGTCCCGACGAAAGTCGCGTCATGACCATCACCGAGGACGGATCGGTGATGGTGTGGAGCGGCAAGAACTGGATGCGAAGCGAGCCGCTGGCCGCATCGAAGTCGATGGGATTCAGCGCGGATTGGAAGATGACGCTGACCCAGGCGTCCGATCAGGTCGTGCAGCTGTCAGACGTGAAGAGCGGACGGATCATCGGCCAGCCCTATCGAGATGACAGCAGCAAAATCACCGCCGCGAGCCTCGGTCCCAACGGGCAGCGGGCGGTGACGATCACCGAAGACGGACGCGCAAGACTCTGGAATACCGCCGACGGCCAACCGGTTGGTGCGGCGCTGACCGACCGCGGCGGAATTCGCTTCGCCCAGTTCAGTCCGGACGGCAGGCGGCTGTTCACGGCGTCGAAGGAGAACACCGCGCGCGTGTGGGATGCAGAAACCGGCCGCGCGATAGGCGCCCCATTGCGCCACTATGACTGGGTCACATCCGCCGAGTTCAACGCCGACGGATCGCGGGTGGTGACGGCGTCACGCGACACCGCGTACACGTGGAATGTGGACACCGGCGAAATCGTCGGTCAACCGATGCGTCACCATGACGACGTCCTGTCAGTCCACTTCAGCCGCGATGGCCACATGATCGTGACCGCTTCCGAAGATGGCACCGCGCGGGTGTGGGACGCGCAGACGGGTCGTCCAGAGAGCGAGCCGTTGCGCCACGAGGGAACGGTTCGTGCCGCGGAGTTCAACGCAAAAGGCGATCGCGTCGTCACAGCCTCGGACGACGGCACGGCACGCATGTGGGAAGTCTTGAGCGGTTCACCGGCCGATGCCGGCGCTCTCGCGTCGCTGGCCGAGGCCGTCGGCGGATCGACCGTGAGACTGCGCGGTTCCGGTCAAGCGGCCGACCAGATGGCGAGTCTCACTCAGCTTCGGCAGCAGACCGCGGCCGCGAACGGACCGGGCGTTCCTCGCTTCATCCGCTGGTTCCTCGCCGATCGCGCCGCTCGGCCGAACTCGCCGTGGTCGGCGATCACGGCTCGCAACGACCGATCCTCGAACGTCACGCCGATATCACGATAGTCGCAGAGTATGATCGGCGGAGGTGGCGGACGAACCCACTGACAACACGAGCGGCGGGTGGTTCGGCGGTCTGTACCGGTGGTTCACGGGTACGACGCCGGCGCCAGCCGAACGTTCTTCACCGGACGCTGGCGGCGATCAGTCGCAGCCGGCTACGCCGTCGCGGATCGCACATTACAAGGTCGCGCGAAAACTCGGCGCGGGCGGGATGGGCGTCGTCTACGAAGCGTACGACGAGCGCCTGGAGCGCGACGTCGCCTTGAAGATGATGCTGCATCTCGAGGACAACGAGACCGCGCGCAAGCGCTTCTGGCGTGAAGCGCGCGCCGCCGCCAGCGTCAACCATCCCAATGTCTGCCAGATCTACGAGGTCGGCGAAGAGCAGGGCCACCTGTTCATCGCGATGGAACTGCTCGAAGGCGAGCCGTTGACCGAACAGATGGCGCGCGGCCCACTCAGCGTCGACCGCGCGCTGCCGATTGCGACCGACATGCTGGCCGCGCTCGGCGCCATCCACGCACGCGGCGTCGTCCATCGCGATCTCAAGCCGTCGAACGTGTTTCTCACGCGTCATGGCGTCAAGCTGCTCGATTTCGGATTGGCCCGGCCCGAGTCCGATCACACGGTGGATCCCGCGCTCGGCCTGACGCGTACGGGTATCGTCATGGGGACACCGCGCTACATGGCGCCCGAGCAGGTGAACGGCGAACCGGTCGACGCGCGCACCGATCTTTTCGCAGCCGGCGCGATTCTGTTCGAGATGCTGGCCGGCCGTCCGGCGTTCAGCGGCCGTACGATCGTCGAGATTCTCCACGCGACGCTGACCGAGCAGCCGCCGGCGCTGACCGGCTCTCCTGCGGTGGCGGCGATCGACCGTGTGATCCGCCGCGCGCTCGCGAAGAGCCCGTCGGGACGTCCCGTTTCCGCCGAAGTGATGGCCGAGGAGCTGAATGCCGTGCGTGGAGTCGGTGGACAGGACACGGCGGCGATGGCGCGGCCGCTGACGCGCGTCGTCGTGCTCCCGTTTCGCGTGCTGCGGCCGGATCCTGAAACCGACTTTCTCGCGTTCAGTCTGCCCGATGCGATCACGACCTCTCTCGCAGGAATTGGATCGCTCATCGTTCGATCGAGCGCCACGGCAGCGCGCTTTGCCGGTGAGACGCCCGACATCAAAGCGCTCGCCGCCGAAGCCGACGTCGACCGCGTCGTCTTGGGCACGCTGCTTCGCTCGGGCGACCAGCTGCGCGCGGCGACGCAGCTCGTCGAAGCGCCTGGTGGAACCCTGCTGACGGCGCACACCGTGCAGTCGACGCTCGGCGATCTGTTTCGGATGCAGGATGACATCGCGCGGCAAGTCGTCGACGGCCTGGCGCTGCCGCTCGCGGGGAAGACGTTCTCACCAGCGCCGGATGCGCCGCACGATCCGAACGCGTACGAGCTCTATCTCAGGGCCAACGGCCTGGCACGCATCTACGAGGACCTGCCGAAGGCGCGCGCGCTGTACGAGCAGTGCCTCGAGCGCGATCCGAACTTTGCGCCGGCGTGGGCGCATCTCGGCCGCTGCCATCGCGTGATCGGGAAGTACATCGACCCGACGTACGGCAGCGAGGCGCGCGCGGAGGAAGCGTTCATCAAAGCGATCGCGTTGAACAAGCGGCTCTCGATTGCGCACAAGTTCTACGCCAACCTCGAGGCCGACACCGGCCGCGCCCGTGAAGCGATCGAGCGGCTGTTGACCGAGGCGGCGCGGCATGGCAACGATCCCGAGCTCTTCGCGGGACTCGTCCACGCCTGCCGCTACGCGGGCCTGTTCGACGAGTCGGTCGCCGCGCACGACGAGGCGCGGCGCCTCGATCCGAACATCGCCACCAGCGTCGCGCAGACGCTGCTGATGAAAGGCGACATGGAACGGCTCGCCGGCACCGGCCAGGCGGAGCGTGTGGCCGGGGCCGACGACGGGATCCGCGTGATCGGCCTTGCGATGGCCGGCCGGCGCGACGAGGCGCAACAGGCGCTCACCGCGATGGTCCAGCGGCCGAACCTCGGATCGTTTCACACCTGGACCCTGCATCTCCGCGCCTGGCTGGATCGGCGGACCGATGACATGATGTCAACCGTCGCGAAGATGTCGCCGCTGAAGATCTTCGACGATCCCGAGGCGATCTTTCAGGAAGGCTGGTTCTTCTGCGACGTCGGCGATCACGAGCGCGGCCTCGAGTACCTGCGGCGCGCGGTGGCGCGAGGATACTTCCCGGTGGTGACGCTCAGAAGGTGGCCGCAGTTCGATGCGCTTCGCGACGTGCCGGCGTTCCAGACACTCCTCGCCGATGCCGAAGCCGGCCGGCAGCGCGCGCTCGACGCCTTTCGCGAGGCGGGCGGCGAGGTTCTCCTCGGTAGAATGGTCGGTTCCTGACGGCAATCAACGGCCATCCCCCAGCTGAAACCAGAGAAGTTCAGACAAGGAGGATGTTAGATGACACGACCCTTGAAGAACCGGAAGAGATTATTCGCGTGCCTGATCGTTGGCGGATTGGTGGCGTTCGCGGCGTCGAAGGCCAGTCGCGCTGACGATGGAAACGAAGTGAACTTTTCGATCACCGATAACCCCGGCCGATGGTTCGACACGGGCGTCGACATTGCCGGCACACGCTCGCTGGCCGTGGCGACACCGGGCGTCCGCGTGAACTTTTCGGGCAACTCGAACACCGTTCACACGCGATCGAGCCTGCTCTTTCCATCGGGTGCGGCGAACATGCCGTTCACCACGGAGCCGCGAAAGGGCGGCGACTCGGTGACGCTGACGACGCCGGGGCTGTACGTGTTCACGTGCAGTATCCATCCGTACATGTTCGGGGCGGTCATCGTCGACGATCCGGGCACGACCGGTCTGGATCTGGGGAACAACATCACCTTGATCAACGGGATCACGGTG
>DAIUKO010000186.1:0-14684 GCA_036848175.1 Vicinamibacterales bacterium
AGCCGCCGCTTGTCCTCTTCGATCAGGCGCTGCACTTTGAGCGCCTGCGCGATCATCGAGGCGACCACGCCGAGGAACTTGGCGCTGCGATCGAAGTCGCGATCCGGCTTGAAGCGGAGATCGATCGCCAGCGCTCCGACGGCGCGGCGATTGAGGACGATCGGCACGCACACGAAGCTCAACTCCTGGTGCGCGAGCTCGGGACGGCGAGCGGCGCGGTGCAGGAAGGCCGGCTCGCGGCTGACGCGCGGGACGACGACCGGCCGGGCGCTCTGGACGACGCGGCCGGTGATCCCTTCACCGATGCGGTAGCTGACGCGCGCGGCGCCGTCGGGCAGGCCGTCCGACGCTTCGACGCGGAGATCGCCGTCGGCGTGGAGCAGCGAGACGATGCCGCGGACGGCGCCGTGGTGGCGGGCGAGGATTTCGAGGACGCGATGCAGCGACGCTTTCAGGTTCAGCGTGCCGCTCAGCGCCTGGCTGACTTCGAGCAGCGTCGACAGGCGGCGCGTCTCGCGTGCGTGGGCATCGCGGTTCCGATCGCCTGGCGACATCCCCGTCGTCTTCGCTTTCACAGCAGACATTTTTGTCGCGATTGTGTTCGAGTGCAACCCCGGCGCCCTCCCCTGAATCCTACGTTCCTGTTCGACACCGATTGACGTCCTACACGATTGTTGGAATCGGCGCCGCTCCCGCTCGCCGCCTCGCGAAAACCGGCCTGATTTCGCGTGTACGGAAGCTGCGGTTCGCGGTCTGCATCTTGCTCTCCAGCGGGCATGGCGGCGGCGCGGAGGGGCGAGGGTGGCGTTCGGGTTCTCGGAATACTCCTCGCAGCCATCGTGATCGCAGGCCGGCTTGTCTATGCGGATGACGGGTGGAGTCCTCCGCGTGTGCGGCCGGAATCGGCGGCTCAAGAACTCGTCGCCCTCGCCATCGCCCGCTCGCCGACCATCCGCGCGATGATCGATCGGATCGAGCGCTCGGACGTCGTGGTGTACATCCGGTATCGGGCGTTTCCAGACAGTCTGCTCAACGGTCACATCGGCGTGCTGTCCACCGTCGCGGGGCGGCGGTACCTCGTCGTCGAAATCGCGTGCGGCCGCAACTGGGTTGACCAGATCGCGACGCTCGGCCACGAGCTGCATCACGCGCTCGAAATCGCCGATCAACCGTCGATCGTCGATACCCGGACGCTCGCCGCGTTCTACGAGCGGTTCGGCGTCCGCACCAGCGGGTTCGGCAGCGCCGGCTCGACGTTCGAGACGGCCGGCGCCCGACAGACCGGACAACAGGTCCGGCGCGAAACGTTCTCGAAAAGCGTCAGAACGACTGAAGAGAAGTGAGGAATGCGATGGACCTCGAGACGATCATCCGTCGGGTGCGGAACGAATTTCACGAGATGCCGGGACTCCGCCTGACGCCCGCGCAAGCGACGCGGTTGTGGGGACTGGAGCGCGACACGTGCAGAATCGTGATCGACACCCTGGTCGCGGCGGCATTCCTCCGCTGGACGCCGGCCGGGTTGGTGACGCGGGCTGAAGGGTAGGCCGAGCGTCGATTACACTGGAGGGCATGACACTCCGCGGAACCCTCGTCCCTGTCTTGTTTGTCATGCTCGTCGTTCCTGCCGTCGCGGTGGCGCAGACGGATCGCGGCGCGAGCGCCGGAGCCAGCGCGTCGGCCACGAACATGGATTCGCACACGGCGTGGTCGTTCTCAGGATCGTTCGAATACCGGTTCAATCGCGTCGCTGGATTCGAGATCGAGGCGACCGCCGTTCCGTCGATGGAGTCGGATTTTCCCGGCGTCAGCATCCTGACGTCGTCCGCCAGCGGATTCGTGAGCCCGACGGTGACCTCGCTGACCTCGTCGACCGCGAGGAGTCTGGTCCTTCCGACGATCTTTCCGCAGCCGCGCTTCGAAAACCAGCGCAGCCGCACCGTCATCTTCACCAACAACATCCGCGTGCACATTCCGACGACAGCGGATCGCATCGATCCGTATTTCGTCGCCGGCGGCGGCGTCGCGAACGTCCGCCACACCGCCGACTTCGTGTCGACGCCGATCATCTTTTCGTTCGGAGATCTGCTGCCCGCCGGGTCGACGCCAATCACTCAGCTGCTGCCGAACCGCACGATCACGGAGCCGCTCCGCTCGTCATCCACGTCGCTCGCCCTCACGGTCGGCGGCGGCGCCGCCGTTCGCGTCTGGTCACGCGCGTGGATCGAAGCCGATCTGCGGATGTTCAGGCTGCTGGGGAGCGAAGATCAAAACGTCGGTCGATTCGGAGTCGGTCTGAGATACCGATTCTGAGATGCGGTCGCGCAACCCTTTAGGACCTCATCGCGGCGGTTGGCAGGCCTGCAGGCCTGCGCGACCCGGGCCGGCTTCAGCCTCGCTTCGGGCGATAAACGTGCGTCGCCTGGCCGAAGAACACTTCCGCTGATTCCATCAACGTCTCGGTCAGTGTCGGGTGCGGGTGGATGGTCAGCTTGAGGTCGGTGGCGGTCGCGCCCATTTCGATCGCGAGCACGCCTTCGGCGATCAGCTCGCCCGCGCCGGAACCGACGAGGCCGACGCCGAGCAGCCGTTCGCTCTCGGGATCGAGGATCAGTTTCGTCAATCCGTCCGTGCGATCGAGCGTGGCTGCGCGGCCCGAGGCGCCCCACGGGAACTTGGCGATCGTGATCTTCCGGTTCTCTTTCGCGGCCTGTGTTTCGGTCAGGCCGGCCCAGGCCAGTTCCGGATCGGTGAAGACGACGGCGGGAATCGCCCGCGGCGTGAACGCGACGTTCTCGCCGGCGATCACCTCGACCGCGACGCGCCCTTCGTGCGACGCCTTGTGCGCCAGCATCGGCTCGCCGACGACATCGCCGATCGCGAAGATCGTCGGCTCGTGCGTCCGCCGCTGCTCGTCGATCATGATGAAGCCGCGCTGATCGACCTGCACCTGCGTCTTCTCGAGACCCGGAATCTTCGAGTTCGGCTGCCGCCCGACCGCGACCAGCACGCGATCGAAGAGCTGCTCCTTCGGATCGACTTCACCTTCGAAGCTCACGCGGATGCCGTTGCTCTCCGGCTTCATCTGCGTGACCTTCGTGTTCAGCAGCACGCTCTTCATCGTGTGCGTGATGCGCTTGGCGAGCACGTCCACGAGATCGCGGTCCGCGCCGGGCAGGAGTCCCGGCGTCATCTCGACGACAGTCACCGCGCTGCCGAGTTCCGCATAGACGGTGCCGAGCTCGAGGCCGATATAGCCGCCGCCGACGACGAGGAGCGATTTGGGGATGTCGGGGAGATCGAGCGCGGCCGTCGAATCCATCACGCGCGGGTCGTTGACCTTCAGCGTCGGCGGAATGGCGGGAAGCGATCCGGTCGCGAGAATCGCGTGCTCGAACTGGAGCTGTTCCTCTTTTCCGTCCGTCAGCTTGAGGGTCAGGCGATGCGCATCGACGATCTCGGCGAGCCCCTGCAGGTACTGCACCTTGCGGTACTTGACCAGCTGTCCCGTGCCGCTCGTGTTCTTCTTGACGACCTTGTCCTTGAACGCGCGCAGCTTGGCGAGGTCGATCTTCGGCTCGCCGAAGTCCACGCCCCAGTCGCTCGCATGCCGCGCCTCGTCCACGAGCTTGGCGACGTGCAGCAGCGCCTTCGACGGGATGCATCCGCGGTAGACGCACACGCCGCCGGGATTCGGTTCGGGATCGACCAGCGCCGTGGAGAGGCCGAGGTCCGCGGCGAGAAACGCGGCCGCGTACCCGCCTGGACCGCCTCCGACGACGACGACCTGGACGGAAATCATCCCTGCAGCGCGAGCAGGAACGGCTGCTCGAGCGCTTCGGCGACCCAGCGGAGGAAGCGGATCCCGTCGGCGCCGTCGATCACGCGGTGGTCGTACGAGAGCGACAGCGGGAGCATCAGGCGAGGCACGAACTGAGTGTTGTCGAATTTCGGCTGCATCGAGGCGCGTGAGATGCCGAGAATCGCGACTTCCGGCGCGTTGACGATCGGCGTGAAGTAGGTGCCGCCGATGCCGCCGAGGTTCGAGATGCTGAAGCAGCCGCCCTGCATCTCTTCGAGCGAGATCTTGCGGTTGCGCGCCTTCTCCGACAGTTGCGCGAGCTCGACCGACAACTGGATGATGTTCTTCTGATCGGCATTGCGGATGACCGGCACCAGCAGCCCGCGATCCGTATCCACCGCGATGCCGATGTTCACGTACTTCTTGAAGACGATCTCGCCGGCGGCCATGTCGACCGACGCATTGAACTGCGGATAGCGCCGCAGCGCCGCCGCCACCACTTTGACCGCGATCGCGGTCACCGTCAGGTTGCCGCCCGCGGCTTCGACTTCCTTCGCGTGCTTCTTGCGCAACTCCTCGAGCGCGGTGATGTCGGCGAGATCGCACTGCGTGACGTGCGGCACCGTCGCCCAGGCGGCGCTGAGGTGTTCGGCGGTCTTGCGCCGCACGGCGCGCATCGGCTGCCGTTCGACCTCGCCCCATCGTGCGAAGTCGGGAAGCGGCACGGCGCTCGCCGGCGCGCCGCTGCGCGTCGCGCCCACCATCCGCTTCGCGTACGCCTTCACATCGTCGACGGAGATGCGTCCGCCGGGGCCGTTGCCGGGAACCTCGCTGATGTCGACGCCGAGCTCGCGCGCCATGCGCCGCACCGACGGCGCGGCCGGCGCCGGCGGCTGCTCCGGCGCTTCGGGCGCAGCCGGTTCCGCGCTCGCGCGCGCGCCGCTTTTGATATCGACGACTTTGCGCTCGGATCGCTCGGCCTTCGCCACTGACGGTGCCGTCCGATCGCGATCCTCGTCCGGCTCCGCGTTTTGATTTCTCTGCGGTTTGGCGCCGGGCTTGTCAGCGGCCGCGTCGCGCTTCGCGCCCTGAACGTGCTGTTCGAGCGCCGGTTCGCCCGCGGGAACCTTCGCGGCGGTGTTTGCGGCGGCCGGTTCTTCGTCCTCCGCTTCTTCGTCTTCAGGCTCCTCCACCTTGGTCTGTTGACGCCCGCCGCCGTTGCCCTTCGGTTGCTTCGCCGCAGCTTCCTTGCTGTCTGCCTTGGCTTCGGCTTTCTCGGCGGGCTTCTCGTCCGACGCGCCGGCGCCATCATCGACGCTCAAGATCGCCTGGCCGACCTTCACCTTGTCGCCGGCCTTGACCTTGACTTCCTTCACCTGACCGGCGACCGACGAAGGCACTTCGATCGTCGCCTTGTCGGTTTCGAGCTCGAGGACCGGTTGATCCTTCGCGAGCGTGTCGCCCGGTTTCACGAGCACGCGCAGCACGTCGCCAGCGGCGATGTTTTCTCCAAGCTCTGGGAGGGTGAAGTCAGTAGCCACGTAAGTCTTGACCTCGGTCTCGTCGACGGACGTTGCCGTCGTCAATCACGAAACTACGAAACCACGAAATCACGAAACCACGAAACCGCGAAACCACGAAACCGCGAAACACAGAGAATGGTTTCTCTTTTTTCGTGGTTTCGTGGTTCCTGGTTTCGTGTGGTGCGCACGCCTGCCCCGCCGAGATACTCATCACGAAATCGCCGGATTGACCTTCTCAGGATTGATGTTGTGCGCTTTGATCGCCTGCTGCACGACGGCGGGATCGAGCTTGCCGTCGCGCGCCAGCGCCGCGAGCGTGGCGACGATGACGTAGCGGTAGTCCACTTCGAAGAACTCGCGCAGGCTCGCGCGGCTCTCACTCCTCCCGAAGCCGTCAGTGCCGAGCGCGACGAGACGCCGCGGCATCCAGCGGTCGATCGAATCGGGCATCGCCTTCACGTAGTCCGACGCCGCGACGAACACGCCCGGCGCCTCCTGGAGCTGCTGCGTCACGTATGGCACGCGCGGCGCCTCGCCGGGATGCAGCATGTTCCACCGCTCCGCGGCGTGACCGTCGCGATACAGCTCGCTGTAGCTGGTGACGCTCCAGACGTCCGCGCCAACGTTGTATTTCGACTCGAGGATCTCCTGAGCCTTGACGACTTCGGGGAGAATCGCGCCGCTCCCGAACAGCTGCGCGCGCCTCGGTGAATCGGGCATCGACGTGGCGCGGAAGCGATACAGGCCCTTCAGAATGCCTTCGCGCGATCCCGGCGGCATCAGCGGCATCGCGTACTGCTCGTTCATCACCGTCAGGTAGTAGAAGATGCTTTCCTGATCGACGTACATCCGGCGGATGCCTTCTTCGATGATCACCGCGATCTCGTACGCGAACGCCGGGTCGTAGGCGATGCAGTTGGGATAGGCCATCGCGAACAGATGCGTGTGACCGTCCTGATGCTGCAGCCCTTCGCCCGCCAGCGTGGTTCGCCCCGATGTGCCGCCGAGCATGAACCCGCGCGTCCGCGCGTCGCCGGCCGCCCAAATCAGATCCCCGATCCGCTGGAAGCCGAACATCGAGTAGTAGATGAAAAATGGAATCGTGTTGACGCCGTGCGTCGCGTACGCCGTCCCGGCTGCGACGAACGACGACATCGAACCCGCTTCCGTGATCCCTTCCTCGAGGATCTGACCGTCCGACGCCTCCTTGTAATACAGGAGCGTATCCATGTCGACCGGCTCGTAGGTCTGGCCGACGTGCGAGTAGATGCCGACCTGCCGGAACAGCGCCTCCATGCCGAAGGTACGCGCCTCGTCCGGGACGATGGGGACGATGAGCCGCCCGAGCTCCTTGTCGCGCAGCAGCTTCGACAACATCCGCACGAACACCATCGTCGTCGACGCCTTGCGCCCTTCGGTGCCGTGGTAGAACTCCTCGAACAGCTCGTGCGATGCCGGCGTGAGCGGCTCGCTGCGAACCTTGCGCCTCGGCACGTAGCCGCCGAGCGCGCGGCGCCGCTCGCGCATGTATTTCATTTCGAGCGTGTCGTCCGCCGGCCGGTAGAACGGCGTCTTGGCGACGTCCGCGTCGGCGATCGGAATGCCGAAGCGCGTGCGGAAGGCCCGCAGCTCGTCTTCGTTCATCTTCTTCTGCTGGTGCGTGATGTTCTTGCCTTCGCCGGCTTCGCCGAGGCCGTAGCCCTTGATCGTCCGCGCGAGGACGACCGTCGGGCCGCCCTTGTATTCCATGGCGGCCTTGTACGCGTTGTAGACCTTGATCGGATCGTGGCCGCCGAGCGTCATCTTCTTCAGCTGATCGTCGGTGAGGTGCTTGACCATGTCGAGCAGCCGTGGGTCGGCGCCCCAGAAGTGCTCACGCAGGTACTCACCTGATTCGACGGCGTACTTCTGCCACTGCCCGTCGACGACCTCGCCCATCCGCTTGACGAGCAGACCTTCGCGATCCTTGGCGAGCAGCGGATCCCACTCGCGGCCCCACAGGACCTTGATCACGTTCCAGCCGGCGCCGCGGAACGCGGCTTCGAGCTCCTGAATGATCTGGCCGTTGCCGCGGACCGGGCCGTCGAGCCGCTGCAGGTTGCAGTTGATCACGAAGATCAGGTTGTCGAGCTTCTCCCGCGACGGCAGCGTGATGGCGCCGAGCGACTCCGGTTCGTCGGTCTCGCCGTCGCCGAGAAACGCCCAGACCTTCGAGTCCGACTGTGGCTTGAGTCCGCGATCTTCGAGATAGCGAACGAAGCGCGCCTGATAGATCGCCATGATCGGGCCGAGGCCCATCGACACCGTCGGGTATTCCCAGAAGTCGGGCATCAGCCACGGATGGGGGTACGACGACAGGCCGCCGCCGGGCTTCAACTCGCGGCGGAAGTTTTCGAGATGCCATTCGTCGATGCGCCCTTCGAGGTACGCGCGCGCGTAGATGCCCGGCGCCGCGTGGCCCTGAAAGAAGATGATGTCGCCGTCGCCACTCTCATGGCCGCGGAAGAAATGGTTGAAACCGACCTCGTAGAGCGTCGCGGCGGACGCGAAGGTCGAGATGTGGCCGCCGATGCCCTCTTCCGCCTTGTTCGCGCGCACGACCATCGCCGCGGCGTTCCAGCGGACGAGGCTCTTGATGCGCCGCTCGATGTCGGGGCTCCCCGGCATCAGCGCCTGTTCCTCGGCGGGAAGCGTGTTGATGTAAGGCGTGTTCGCCGTGAATGGCAGCTTGACGCCGTTCTGCTTGGCGTGAATCGTCAACTCGCGCAGCAGCCGCGCGACCTTGGTGGGTCCGCCGCTCTGCAGCACGTAGTCCAGAGAGTCGAGCCACTCCCGGGTTTCGACGCTGTCCAGCTCCGCCGATTCTTTGGGGGCGATGTATCTCATAAGATAAGGTTGACCAACCACTTATTCTAACCCTCGGCGGCCGTGCGTGCACGGCCGGCCAAGGAAGCAGCCAAAGATGCACCGACTGTTGCTCGCCTTTACGTTCGTCGCACTGCCGCTTGCGACCGTCATCACCCTCGCGCAAGCGCCATCTCCGTCCCAATCGGGACTGCAGCTCGACGCGATGGATCGCACGGCAGATCCGTGCGTCGACTTCTACCAGTTCGCGTGCGGCGCCTGGACCGCGAAGAACCCGGTTCCCGCCGATCGCGCGACCTGGGGCCGCTTCGACGAGCTGCAGGAGCGCAACAACGACACGCTGCACAGGATTCTCGAGGATGCCGCCGCCGGCAAGGATGCCGAGCAGAAAAAGATCGGCGACTACTACGCGTCGTGCATGGACGAAGCGGGGATCAACAGCAAGGGGCCTGCGCCGCTCCGTCCGCTGGTGAGCAAGATCGATGCGCTGTCGAGCGCCGCCGACCTGGCGCCGCTCGTTGCCGAGCTGCACACGATCGGCGTCAACGTGTTCTTCAGCTTCGGCTCGATCGCCGACTTCAAGGACGCGTCGGTGGAAATGGCCATCGCCGATCAGGGCGGACTCGGCCTGCCCGATCGCGATTACTACCTGCGCGACGACCCGAAGTCGGTCGAGATCCGGAAGGAGTACGCCGAACACATCGGGCGGATCGCGAAGCTGGTCGGCGCCTCGGCGGACGGCGTGGCGACGATTCCGGACATCGTGCTGACGTTCGAGACCGCGCTCGCGAAGAGCGCGCTCGACAACGTGTCCCGACGCGACCCGAACAAGATTTACCACAAGCTCACGGCCGCCGAACTGCAGACGCTGACGCCGAACTTCGAGTGGCCGCGATACTTCAGCGGCATCGGCGCGCCGCCGATCTACGCGCTCAACGTCACCGAGCCCGACTTCTTCAAGAACCTGGGCCAGCTGCTCGTGTCGACGCCAATCGTCAGGATCAAGCATTACCTGAAGTGGCAGCTGATTCATGCGTCGGCGCCGATGCTGCCGACCGCGTTCGTCGAGGAGAACTTCAAGTTCTACGGCACGGTCCTGACGGGTGCGAAGGAGCTGCGTCCGCGCTGGAAGCGCTGCGTGCAGTACACCGACGGCGATCTCGGCGAGGAGCTCGGCAAAGCTTTCGTCAAGGAGACGTTCGGTCCGCAGGCCAAGGCCGACACGCTCAAGATGGTCCACGAAGTCGAGTCGGCGCTCGAGAAGGACATCAACGAGCTCACATGGATGACCGACACGACGAAGAAAGAGGCGCTGGTCAAGCTGCGCGCGGTCGCCGACAAGATTGGCTACCCCGATCGCTGGCGCGACTACAGCGCGCTGACCATCATCCGCGGCGATGCGCTCGGGAATTCGCAGCGCGCCAATGCGTTCGAGTTCCATCGCCAGTTGAACAAGATCGGCAAGCCCGTCGACAAATCGCAGTGGAGCATGACGCCGCCGACCGTCAACGCGTACTACAACCCGCTCGAGAACAACATCAACTTCCCCGCCGGCATCCTGCAGCCGCCGTTCTACAGCGCCAAGGCCGATCGCGCGGTGAACTTCGGCGGCTCGGGCGCGGTGATTGGCCACGAGCTGACGCATGGCTTCGACGACCAGGGCCGTCAGTTCGACGCGCGCGGCAACTTGAAGGATTGGTGGACGGCGGCCGATGCCAAGGCGTTCGTCGATCGCACACAATGCTTCGTCGACGAATACGCGCAGTTCACCGCGGTCGACGAGGTGAAGGTGAACGGCAAGCTGACGCTCGGCGAGAACGTCGCGGACAACGGCGGTCTGCGGTTGTCGCTGATGGCGTATCTCGCGACGACGTCCGCCGAGGGGCCCAAGCCGATCGACGGGTTCACGGCGGAGCAGCGCCTGTTTCTCGGCTGGGGCCAGGTGTGGTGCGAGAACCGCCGCCCCGAAGCGCTCCGCCTGATGGCGCAGACCAACCCGCACTCGCCCGGCCGCTACCGCGTCAACGGCGTCGTCTCGAACATGCCGGAATTCCAGAAGGCGTTCTCGTGCAAGCCCGACGCGCCGATGGTGCGACAGACGCAATGCCGAGTCTGGTGAAAATTCGCGCGGACATCGTCAATTGCGAACGATGTCCGCGCTTACGGAATTACTGCGCGCAGATTGCGCGTGAGAAGCGGCGGGCATATCGCGACGAGATCTACTGGGGCAGACCTGTACCGGGGTTCGGCGATCCGCGCGCGCGGCTGTTGATCGTGGGACTCGCGCCAGCCGCGCACGGCGCCAATCGCACGGGGCGCGTGTTCACCGGCGACGGCGCCGGCGGCTCCGGCGATTTCCTGATGTCGGCCCTGCATCGCGCCGGCTTCGCGAACATCCCGACATCGCGGCATCCCGGCGATGGATTGAGACTGCGCGACGCGTTCATCGCCGCGGCGGTGCGCTGCGCGCCGCCGGACAACAAGCCGACGCCTGAGGAAATCGCGCGCTGCCTGCCGCATCTCGACGCCGAGATCGCCGCGCTGCCGCGCATCCGCGTCATCGTCGCGCTCGGCAAGATCGGGTTCGACGCCTACCTGCGGCTGCTGAAGCACCGCGGCGCCGAGATCCGGCCGCGTCCCGAGTTCGCTCACGCGCTCGCTCACGATCTGCCGAACGGGCAGCTGCTGATCGGCTGCTACCATCCAAGCCGGCAGAACACCAATACGGGCAAGCTCACGCCGCCGATGATGGATGACGTGTTTCGCCTCGTTTACGCCCATCTGCATTGACCGTCCGCCCGCGCCCCGATACACTTTCACGACTTCCCTCACTACCTAAAGCATGATCAAAAAACTCACGGCCCTCGCCGCGCTCGTCCTTCTTCTGCTCACACAACGGCCGCAGGCACAGAATCCGGCCGCAACCGCCAACATCTACTTCGTCGACATTGGAACCGGCGCGTCCACGCTCATCGTGTCGCCGACCGGGAAGACGCTGCTCGTCGACGGCGGTCCTGACGGGAGCGCGACGAAGATTCAGTCGTTGCTGGCCACGCTCGGGATCACCAGCATCGATTACACGGTCGTCACGCACTACCACATCGATCACATTTCCGGCATCACCGAGTTGATCAACGCCGGAAAAGTCCATGGGACGGCGTTCGACAACGGCGACGGCGCCGACGTTCAGCCGCCGGGCACCTCTACGTCGCCGGCGAGCACGCGCGGCCACTACCTCGCCTACAAGACTGCGATCGACAACCATCCCGAAGTGACGCGCGCGACCGTCATGCCCGGCGCCCCCGAGGGCGTCCTCGATCTTGGCGGCGGCATGCGCGCGACGTTCCTCGCCGCCGGCGGACGACTGTTGAGCGGCGGCCAGGCGGCGATCACCAACGCCGATCTGAACTCCGAGAGCATCAGCGTCCTCGTCGAGTTCAACACCTTCGATTACCTCGTCTCCGGCGATCTCACTGGCGGCGGGAGCACCGCGACGGCGAAGACGCCTGATATCGAGACCTACGTCGGCCAGATGGTCGGCGACGTCGACGTCGTGCAGTTGAATCATCACGGCAGCACGACGACGAGCAACCAGACGTTCCTGTCGGCGGTGAAGGCCGAAGTCGCGGTCGCGCAAACCGGCGAAGCCAACACGTTCGGCCACCCGAATCGCGAGACGGTCAACAAGTACCTGAACACGCCGGTCTCGAACGGCAACAGCTTCGTCGGCACGGGCGTTCCGGCGTCCGGCAGTGGACCGGTCTTCTATCAGAACGAAGCGAGCCCGGCAGGCGACGACCGCGTCACGCAGCAGGGATACACCGGCACGAGCGCGGGCCATGCCGGGCAAGGCACGATTCGGTTGTCTACCGACGGCACGACGACATATTCGCTCAGCAGTTTCGACGATGGCGGAGTACGACTCCCGGCCGCTGCCCATACCTATCCGGTCGACGGCGCGTCGGCGGGCTTGACCGCTGACTTCAAACCCACCGTCATCGCGCAAACAACTCCCGTGGTACCTGCGACGAGCGTCGACGTCGTCGTCTCTGCGGCGGTCAACGATCGGGAATCGCCAGTCTCGAGCGTCGTCCTCAACTACGGCCTGAACGGCGTGGCGCAGACGCCAGTGACGATGACGGTCGCGTCCGGCATCTATCAAGCGACGATTCCGGGGCAGCCGGATGGTACGCGCGTCGACTACGCGATCACCGCGTCAGCCGGCGGCCAGACGACGACGTACACGTCGGGCTATTTCGCTGGTGTCAGCCCTGTTTCGGCGCTGCGCGCGCTCAACGCGAAAGGTGAACCGTTGTTCGCCGGCTACGCGGCGCGCATTCAGGGCACCGTCACCGCATCAGGATTCAGTAGCGGCACCAACGACGACTACGTCCAGGACGCGACCGGCGGCGTCAACGTCTATCGTTCCACCGACACGCCGACGCCGTTCACATCGCTGACACCCGGACAAACCGTGGAAGCCTTCGGCCGCATCGGTTTCAACGGCGGACGCCTGCGTCTCGATCTCACCGAATCGCTCGAAAAGGCGACCTCGCCGTTCGGCGTCGTCGTGATCGCGAGCGGGCCGGCACCGACGCCGATGACGACGACGATCGGCGCGCTGATCGGCAATCCGGAATCGTTCGAAGGGCAGTTGGTCTCGATCGCGAACTGCACCATCGTCAGCGGATCGATTCCGTCCACGCCGCAGCCACTGGACGCGTTCGTCACGATCTCCGACGGCACCGGCAGCTTCGCGATGAAGATCGATCACGACACCGACATCGAAGGCTTCACAGTGGCGCCGACGTTCACGGTCGCCGGCATCATCCAGCAGGACGATTTCCTGCGGCCCTTCGACAGCGGCTACGACATCGCGCCGCGCAGCCGCGTCGATCTCGGCGCGGCCGCGCCGACGCCGCCCGCACTCCTCACGATTGGCAACGCGCGCATCGACGAAGTGAACAACGCGGACGGCACGCCCGGCGCCGACTTCATCCCCGACCGCTTGAACCAGATCGTGCGCGTGCAGGGCACCGTCACCTCGATCGACTTCCGCGGCGGCAACGGCATCGAGTACTACGTTCAGGACGCGACCGGCGGGATCGATCTGTTCAGCACCACGCTCAACGCCGCGTTCGCGATCGGCGACACGATCGAGGCGACCGGCAGCGTCACGCAGTTCAACGGTCTGACCGAGCTGACCGTCAGCGCCGTCTCGCTGCTCACACCAGGCGGCGCCGCGCCGGCGCCGCAGGTGATCACGCTGTCGCAGCTCGCCGCCGGCAACGGCGAAGCGTTCGAGGGACGGCTGGTTCGCATCGACAACGTCACGATCACCGGCGGCCTCTTCCCGGCCGCGAACGCGTCGGGCAACGTCACCATTGCGGACGCCACTGGCACCGGCACGCTCCGCGTCGACAGCGATACGAACATCGATGGCACGGCCACGCCGTCCGGCGTCATCTCGGTGACCGGCTTGCTCGGCCAATTCTCACCGGCGCCGTTCGACAGCGGCTACCAGCTGCTGCCGCGGTTCCTCGCAGACATCGTCGTCACCGGCGGCGGACCGGCGCTATCGGCGCTGCCGGCGACGCTGGCGTTCCCAGCGACGACGCTCGGGAACGCGAGCGTCGCGCCGGTCAGCATCTCGAACAACGGTGCGTCGATGCTCACGTTGACGACGCCGTTCGCGATCACAGGCGCTGATGCGTCGCAGTTCCAGGTCGGTGCGCCCGGTGCGACGGCGCTCGCACCCGGGGCGTCGACGACGGTGTCGGTGACCTTCCTCCCGACGACCGCCGGCGCGAAGAGCGCGACGCTGACAATCTCGAGCGACGTGGGATCGGCAACCGTCGCGTTGACCGGCACCGGTCAAACGGGCGGCGGCGGAGGCGGCGTCGTGATCAGCGAGATGCGGACGCGCGGACCGTCGGGCGGCAACGATGAGTTCGTGGAGATCTACAACAACAGCGACAGCCCGGCGGATATCGGCGGCTGGAAGCTGATGGGATCGAGCAACACCGCTCCGACGGGAACACGCGCGACCATCGGCGCCGGCGTGATCCTGCCGGCGCGCGCGCACTTTCTCTTCGCGAACACCGCGGCGAACGGCTACTCCGGCACGGTTCCGGCGAACGTGACCTACACGACCGGCATCGGCGACAGCGGCGGCATCGCGTTGACGATGCCGGACAACACGATCGTCGATCAGGTGGGCATCCAGACGACCGGCACTGCGTATAAAGAAGGTTCGCCGATCGCGACGCCGCTCACGACGAACGTGGACCGCGGCTACCAGAGGAAGCCGGGCAGCGCGGTGATCACGTTGCAGGACACGAACGACAACTTTGCTGACTTCGAGCTCACGACGCCGAGCAATCCACAAGACCTCGTGCTCACAGCGGCGCCGGGCAGCATCGATTTCGGATCGGTCGGTCCGGGCGATACCCGATCGCAGATCGTGACGCTCAAGAATCAGCTGCTCGTCAGCG
>DAIUKO010000187.1:0-7962 GCA_036848175.1 Vicinamibacterales bacterium
CTTCGCTTCTTCCGTCGTGGCAAGCGGCGGTACTGGCGTCTCGGGGCGCAGCGGCGGCCTCTTCGTGTGGAACTGCGTCGCCTGCTCGAAGGCGTGCGCGAGCGCAAGGACCTTCCCTTCCGAGAATCGCGGCCCCGCGATCATCAGTCCGACCGGCAACCCCTTCGACGTGAAACCGCACGGCACCGAGATCGCGGGAATGCCGTAGGCGTTGAACTGGCCGGTGTTCTCGAGCTCGGGATTGCGCGGCACGTCGGTCTCCTCGCGCTTGATCGAGGCGTCGACCGTGCGCGGCGTCCGCCGGCGCGTCGGCAGCACCACCAGATCGACGTCACGAAAGGCATCGTCGATCGTCCGGCGCAGCAGCTCGAGCCGCCAGTGGCCGCGGATGTACTCGGCGGCTTTCGTGTTCGCGCCGCTCTGCAGCGCGCGCCGCGTCGGAATCATGTACCGCCCCGACATGCGGCCGAACATCTCTTCATGGTAGGCGTACGACTCGCCGCCGAGCGTGACGTCGCGCGTCGACGGCAGCACCGTGTCGGTCATGCTCGTGGTGAGCTTCGCCAACACCCGCAACGCCTCGTCGACGACCGCGGCGACGTCGGCGTCGAGCAGATCGAAGAACGGCGCCCGCGCGATGCCGATCCTGAAGCCGCTCACCGGCTGTTTGAGTGCGGCGACGTAGTCTTCCGAGGGATGCTCGACGCTCGCGATGTCGAGCCGATCGTAGCCCGCGAGCACGTTGAGCAGCATTGCGGCGTCGGTCACGCTCCTCGTGATCGGCCCACAGTGATCGAGTGAGAGCGTCAGCGGAATGATTCCGCGGATCGACACGAGACCGTACGTCGGCTTCAGTCCCACGACGCCGCAGAACGATGCCGGCGTGCGGATCGATCCGCCCGTGTCGGTGCCGAGGGCGCCGTAGCAGAGATCGGTCGCGATCGCCGCCGCCGATCCGCCCGACGAGCCGCCGGGGTTGCGCTCGAGCGCCCACGGATTGCGGACCGGTCCGTAATAGCTCGTCGCCGACGTGCCGCCCATCGCGAATTCGTGCAGGTTCGTCTTGCCAATCAGGACGGCGCCGGCGGCGGCCAGCCGCCGCGCCACTTCAGCGTCTTCGGACGGCACGCGATCGTCGAACACGGCGCTCGCGGCTGTGGTTCGCACGCCAGCCGTATCGATGTTGTCCTTCAGCGCGATCGGAATGCCGTGCAGCGGCCCGCGCAGCCGGCCGGCGCGCTGCTCGGCGTCGAGCGCCTTCGCCTGCGCGAGCGCCTGTTCGCGCGTGACGGTGATGAACGCGTTGATCTTCGGATTGTAGATGTCGATGCGCGCGAGGCAGGCGTTGACGAGCGCGGTGGACGTGAGAGTGCCTGCCTTGATTCGCGCCGACGCCTCGGCGAGCGTCAATCCCGCCAGCGTATCCGCTTCGCTCCGCGAAAGTGCGGGCGACGCGGCCGCCCCGCCGGCCTGTTGCTGGATGGCGGCGGACGCGCGACTGGCCGCCGCCGCCACGCCGAGAACTGTCACGGTGAACTCGCGGCGAGAGAGTCTCGTCATACGCTCCTACCGATCGCTGTCGGTCGTGGACGTCACGCTCTGACCGTACGCCGGCTGCAGGTACTTCTTCAGGAACTCGAGCTGCTTGCTCCACGCGTCAAGCCGATGATCGCGCTGCGAGAACCCGTGGCCTTCCTTCGGATACGTGGTGTAGCGGTACACCTTGCCGTTCTTCTTCAACGCCTCGACCAATTGTGCGGACTCGTACGGCGGCACCTGCGGATCGTCTTCGCCGTGCATCACGTACACCGGCGTGACGATCTTCGCCGCGTCGGCGAGCGACTTCGCCTTGCGATAGACCTCGGGCTTCTCTTCCGGCGTGCCGCCCATCTTCATCATCCACCGAATCGCGGAATTGCGATTCGTGCGCTCGTTGAACGTCGCGCGATCGACGACGCCGTACAGCTCGAGCGCGACCTTGAACAAGTCCGGCTGCTTCGTGATCGCGTACGCCACCATCGTGCCGCCGTGGCTGCCGCCGCCGATCCCGAGCCGCTTCCGATCCGCCAGACCGTTGTCGACGATGTGCCGCGCGCCGGCCACGACATCGTCGAGCTCGCCGCCGCCGCTGTCCTCGACGTTGAGGTTGCGGAACTTCTCGCCGTAGCCGCTGCTGCCGCGATAGTTCGGCTCGAGGACGACGTAGCCCTCCTGCGAGAGGAAGAGCGCCCACGGATCCCAGGAGAAGCCGTCCTGTCCCTCAGGACCGCCATGAATCCAGAGAACTGCCGGATACGCCCGGCCGCGCACGTAGGTGGGCGGCTTGTAGAGCATGGCGGCGATGTCGAGTCCATCGCGGCTCTTGTAGTGCGCGACCTCCGGCATCGGAAACGCCGCGTTCTCGAAGTTGCGCGACAGGGTATGCGTCAGCGCGCGCGGTGCGGACGCGGCCGCTGCCGACGCGACCAGAAGATTCGACGGCTCGAGCGGCGAGTTCTTCAGGAAGTAGATCTCGCGGCCGTCGCGGGACCATTGCGGATTCGTCTCGGTGCATGCCTGCAGGGTCGTCAGCCGCCGCGGCGATCCGCCGTCGAGCGCCGTCAGCCAGATGTGCCGCTCCTCGAAGGCACCGCGGTTGGACGTGAACGCGAGCGTCTTGCCATCAGGCGAGAAGACGGGCGAGCCGTCCTCGCCGTCGCCGTCAGTGATCCGCTTGGGCGTGCCGCCGGCCGCCGGAACGAGGTAGATCTTGTCCCAGCCCGAATCCTGCAGGATGACCGCGAGCATCGCGCCGTCGGGCGACCACACCGGCTCTCGAATCTGCCAGCCGCCGCCGCGATCGGTCTTCGCGCGATAAATCTCACGCGGCTCACCCTTCGGCATGCCGGTCACGATGTCGATGTCCATCACCTTGAGCGCGCCGCTGAAGTACTCGGGCGCCCGTTCGACGAACGCGAGCCGCCGGCCGTCGGGCGACCAACTCGCGCTCGACGCATCGCCGGTGAAATCGGCGAGCAGGTTCGTCCGCGTGCCGTCGTCGCTCACGAGCATCAGATCGCTGTGCCCGCGCCGGCCCGATTCGAACAGAATCCACGTCCCCTTCGGCGACCACTTCGGCGCGCGATCGGTGGCCGTGCGCGGATCGCCGGCACCGGGCGGATGATTCGTGAGCCGCCGCGGCGGACCACCGGCGGCATCCACCACCCAGACGCCGCCTTGACTTGCAAATGCCAGCCGCTTCCCGTCAGCCGACCAGTTCACTCCTGTTTTGCCGCCGCTCGTGGTGGTGAGCACGACCGGCCATCCGCCATCGACGGGAAGAAGTTTGATCTGGCCGTCGGCGGTGAATGCGAACTCGCGTCCGCCAGGCGACAGCGCCGGTGACGCGATGCCATCCGCCGACACGAGATCTTCCAGCGTGACGCGAGCACTCTGCGGGCCGGCGCCCGCGAGCACAGCCATCGAGCACACGATGATCAACGACGGCAGCGTCAGTCGTTTCGCCATCGCAATGTCTCCTCTCAGAAACTGAATCGCACGGTGAGCTGTCCCTGGCGCGGCGGTTGGCGGTTCACGCCGTAGAACGAGCCGTTCTGGATAGCGTAGTTCGAGCTGTAGAGCTGATTGCCGCCGTCGAAGAACTGCTGATCGGTATCGCCGTTCAACACGTTGAACACGTCGAACGCCGCGTCCAGACGGCGGTCGCCGAAGCGGAAATTGCGACCGACGCGGATGTTCACGACGTTGAGGTACGGCGCCTTGACCTGCTGATCGCCGCGATCCTTGCCGGCGAACCGGATCGTCGTCGCCAGCGGATTCGAGACGACGCGTCCGTTCGAGAGCGTGACCGTCGGCGGTCCGAACTGCGGATCGGGCGCGGCGATCCGTGTGACGACGGGACCGGAATACGGTCCCGACTGCACCGAGAAGTTCGTCGCGACGACGAGATTCCAGGGTGCGTTGTAGACGACGCCGAGCCGGCCCTGATGATCTTCCCACATCGGATTGCGCGTGTCGGCCGCGCCGGTCAGGCTGTTCGGCGTGTTGCCGCGAATCGTGCCGAGGCCCTTGTCGTTCGCAAACGCGGCGGGCTGGATGAACGACGCCGGGTCGTTCGGCTGCCAGGTGCCGGCGATGTGCTGCCACGCCCGCGTGTAGTTGGCGATGAGCTGCAGGTGACTGGTACGTTTGGTCACGTCGATCTCGAAGCCGCGGTAGACGAACCAGTTCCAATGGTTGTCGGTAATCAGCAGGATGTCGTTCTGTGTGACGTCCCGATAGCCGCGGAAGACGTTGCCATCGTAGAGGCCGTTGACTTCGACCTGCGCCGGCCGGCGCTTGTACTCGCGCGAGATCACACTGACGTCGAACGTCATCTGACGCGGAAGCTGCCGGCGGTATCCGACCAGCAACTCGTCCACCCAGGGCCATCGCCGGTCGGGATCGATCGTCCGGTTCTGTGAGACGCGCGTCGCGCCAGGCGTGAGGAAGACCGACTCGAACGTTCCGTCGAGATCGTTGTCGTACTCATCGCGAATGCCCGCGACTGCCGCGCCGGCGCTGCCGATGTACGACGCGTTCGGAACGTCGCCGACACGCCCGTAGCTCCCGCGCAGGATGTTCTTGCTGTCCGCGGTCAGCGCGTAGTTCGCGCCGATCCTCGGCCCGACGGCGAGATCGGTGACCACGTCGAAGTCGAAGAGCGCGTCGTTCGCGTTGATCCAGTCGAGGCGAAGGCCGGCGTTCACCGTCAGCCGGGCGCCAGGTTTCCACGAATCCTGCAGGTACATCGCGTTGTCGGAGGCATGCAGATCCACCGTCTTGATCGCCGCGACGTCGTAGTAGCGGCGATGGAACGGGATGGTTCCCCCGCCGGCGTTGTTCGGATCGCGCAGCGCGACCTCCTCGAGCGCAAAGCCGCCGTTCGAGTAGTAGGTCGTGCTCGTGTAGCGCAGCCGCGGCTGCAGGTAGAGGCCCGTTTGAAACTCGTGCGAGCCGAGCCATCCGGCGGGCTTGAAGTACGTGACGTCCAGGCTCACCGTGGTCTTGGACGCAGGCTGGACCGCTCGCGTATCGATGTTGTCGAGCAGCGCAATGCGCCCGGATCCGGTGCGGCGTCCCGACGACACGAACGACGATGAATGCACGGGACGCGAGGGACCGTTGCCGAGATGACCCTCGAAGACGTCGAGGCTGGGGTTGTTGCCCTTGTCGTTGTAGCCGACCAGCACCTTGGTCGTCATTCGATCGCCCCAGATCGAGGTGAGCCGCGCGCCGTAGGTCGCGCCGCCGAGCCCGTTGATTTCCATGTTCGAGCCGTTCACCTGGAAGTTCGTTTCTTCGCGGTTCGCGTCACGCTGGTAGGTGACCTGGAATTGATGTTTCTGCGTCAGCTGCGTGTTGACCTTCACCGACGCGAAGTGCAGCTGGCCCGTGTTGTCGAACGGCACGAACCCGGGAACGAGCGCGTTGAGGTTCGCGAGCAGCTCTGCATTGCGACTGACGCCTGTCGATCGGTCGGTGTAGCGGTAGGCCCCGAAGAACCACACCTTGTCCTTCTGAATCGGTCCGCCGATCGACAGATCGGGCTGCACCGTCTGCGAGGCCACGGGCGTGCCGCCCGGCGTGTTGTTGCCGTTCCAGCTTCGTGCCGTGAACACGCTGCCGACGCTTCCCTTGAGACGGTTGGTGCCCGAGGGCGTGGCGATGTTGATGACCATGCCTTCGGCGAGCGGCGCGGCGGCGTCGACTCCAGCCGTCTTGATCTGGATGTCGGCGAGCGCCTCCGAGCTGAGGCCGAGGTACTGGCCCGGCCAGTTCTGACGGAACGACCCGGCGTCGACGCCGTCGACCTGCACGACGTGGTTCTCGTTCTCGGTGCCGCGCAGGAAATACACCGAGCCGCCGAACTGGTCGGTGCTGCGGCTCATGATGCCCGGCGTCAGATCGAGCGCATCCTGCCAGACGCGCCGGCCGCTGAGCGGCAGCGACCGCTGGAACTCGCCGCTGATGTTGATCGCCTGCGTCGTCTTCTGCACTTCGAGCATCGGTGTCTCGCCGGTCACCAGGATCGTCTCCTCGATCGCCCCGATCTTCAGCGTGACGTCGACCTGAATGTTCATCTCGGCGCGAACTTCGAGACCCTTGTGCTCGAAGCGCGAGAACCCCTGAAGGGCGGCGACGACGTCGTACGTGCCGGGCGGCAGGTTGACCAGGCGATAGAAGCCCTGGGAGTCGCTCACGGCGGTGAACTGTGTCGACGACTGCGGCGTCGTCGCAGTGAGGGTCACGCCCGGCAGCACTGCGCCCTGTTCGTCCTTGACGAAGCCGCGAATCGATCCTTCGGCGGCGATCTGCGCCGCCGCCGCTGACGCGTGGGCCAGGACGAGGAGGCCGAGAGTCGAGGCGAGCAATCGCGATGTCATTCGAGGCTCCCGCGAAAGAGAACCGACGGAGTGCGCCGATTCTAGCGTGAGGCGGGCTCGCCTCTGCACGAGGATCACGTGGCGACATCCGTGTAGCTCTGGGTGTAATAGGCTTATGCACACGTTCGGTGACCCATGAACGGAAAACGAGCAGCCATGTCCACGCGGTACGCCGTCGCCAGGGAGCCCGAAACCGATCTGGCTGACGTGCGCCGCCGGATCAAGGCGATCTTCATCGGTTCGATCGGGAATCTGGTCGAGTGGTACGACTTCTACGCCTATGCGGCCTTCGCGCTCTACTTCGCCAGTTCCTTCTTTCCGGGCACCGATCCGATCGTCCAGCAGCTGAACGCCGCCATCCTGTTTGCCTTCGGATTCATCGTCCGTCCAATCGGCGGCTGGCTGTTCGGCCACCTCGCCGATCACTACGGCCGTCGCAACGCGCTCATGTTGTCCGTGCTGCTGATGTGTTTCGGATCGCTGATGATCGCCGTCACGCCGACGTATGCCTCCATCGGGATTGCGGCGCCGATTATGTTGGGCGTCGCGCGGACGATTCAGGGTTTGAGTCTCGGCGGCGAGTACGGGACGAGCGCCACGTATCTCACCGAAGTCGCCGACCAGAAACACCGCGGCTTCTATTCGAGCTTTCAGTACGTGACGCTGATCGGCGGTCAGCTGTGCGCGATTCTGGTGTTGCTGCTGCTCCAGCAGCTGTTCCTGACGCCCGCGCAGCTGCGCGCCTGGGGCTGGCGGATTCCGTTCGTCGTCGGGGCGCTGCTCGCGGTGATCGCGCTGTTCATGCGGCGCGGCCTGCACGAGACCGACGACTTCGTCGCCGCCAAGGAGGTCACTCGCAAGAAGAGCTCGGTTCGTGCGCTGATGCACTATCCGCGCGAAGTTCTCCTCGTCGTCGGGCTGACGATGGGCGGCACGACCGCCTTCTACACCTACACGACCTACATGCAGAAGTTCCTGCGTCTGTCGGTCGGCCTCAACGACAGCCAGACCACGATCGTCACCGCCGGATCGCTCATCTTCGCGCTCTTCCTGCAGCCGATTTACGGCGCGCTCTCCGACAAGATCGGCCGCAAGCCGCTCTTGATCTGGTTTGGCGTCACCGGAACGATCTTCACGATCCCGCTGCTCGACGCGCTGCAGGCGACGAGGAGCGTCCTCGTCGCCTTCCTGCTGATTGCCGCGGCCTGGCTGATCGTCGCCGGCTATACGTCGATCAACGCCGTGGTGAAGGCGGAACTGTTTCCGACGCACGTCCGCGCCACCGGCGTCGGCCTCCCCTACGCGGTGACGGTGTCGATCTTCGGCGGAACCGCGGAATCGATCGCGCTCTGGTTCCAGTCAGTCGGCCATCAGCGCTGGTTCTACTACTACCTCACCGTCGTCATCGCGACGTCGCTCGTCGTCTACGTGACGATGCGCGATACGAGGAGCCACTCGGCGATGGGCCGACACGGATAGATGTCTGTATTGCGGATTGAGGATTGCGGATTGCGGATTTATTGACGATTCAAGCCGC
>DAIUKO010000187.1:8062-14621 GCA_036848175.1 Vicinamibacterales bacterium
CGCGTCGAGCGTCCCGGCTTGCACGCGCGGGACGATCTGATCGCGGGGCAGATCGAAGATCGCCTCGAGAATCTGCTCGCGTTCCCGTGCGCCCGCCTGCGCGATGACGAACAGCACGCGAGCGCTGTGCTGGATGTAGCGGCGCGAGAGGAGCTGCCGCTTCAGGATCTCCATGATGATCGCCGCCTTGCTGCGGTCGAAGCGGCCGGCGTCGCCGCGCCGATCCAGTTCGGCGAAGAATGCCGACGTCCAGTCGTTGTGGGCCTGCCAGACTTTCTCGAACAGATCGCGCGTGAAGCGCGTCCCCGCTTTGATCTCGTGCACGTTCGACGCCGGCACCACGCCGTCCTCGGTGAGCGCGGGACCTTTGATGGAGCCGTCCTTCGTGATCGCCGCCCCGTGGCGCAGGAGGGTCCATAACCACGAGACGTCGATGCGATAGGTCGCGAGATCGTTCATGAAGCGCAGCGACAGCTCGTAGTCGTCGATCGCCGCGGCGAAGTTGCCGTTGAGGATCTGGAAGCCGTAGTTGGCCGCCATGTAGAACGCGTGCTGGATGTGCTCGATCGTGACCTCGCCCGGCGGCACTCCGTAAATGGCGTCCCACCGTTCCTGCGTCAGCACGTTCTCCGGCGAGTCGAGCGAATCCTTCGTGATCACCCACGGCGTGATCTGACCGTTCGCGTTCAGCAGGCCGCGGGACTCCAGAATTTTGCGCTCCGCGTCGACCAGACCGCTCGTCGCAGATGGCACCTGTTTCCCCTTGACGTCGACGAGCGTCTGCGGGGCATCGAGAATCTTCTGCAACTCGGCGACCGGCGCCTGCAGCGGCACGTTTCCGGCGGCGACGTACGCCGGCTCCGGACTCGCGACCCAGCTTTGCCGGTAGGCGTCGTGAAGCCGCCCCTTGACGCGACTTGCGAGGATGTCGTCGAGCGTCGGTCGCTGACCGGCGGCCAGCGAATCGTCTGGCACGAACACGAGGCCGAGCAGCCGCTCGCGCAGCTTGTCGATCGTCATCGCGCGCAGCGCCAGCGGGTTGTACCGCGAACGGCCGTACGGATCCGACGGCGGATAGATCATGACGGCGGCCATTCCGCCGATCGGCGCGGCGTTCGTCAACGCGCCGCCCTTCATGCCCGTCATCAGCATCACGAGTGCGTTGTAGCGCTGATACGCAATCATGTTCGGCGACGCCATGCCGATCGTCTGCGGGTCGGGATAAATGCCCTTCGGATCGTCTTTCCACATCTCGATGAGGCTGCCGAGGTAGTCCCAGCGTCCGACGTTCGTGCCGAGCAGCCTGCGTCGCAAGGCCCAGGCGATGGCGATCAGGAACCGGCCGGCGTTGCCTTCCTCGTACAGGACCTTGATCTTGAACGTGCCGGCGGGAACGCCGATCAGATCCTCGAGCCTTGAGAGGAGCTTCTCGACGATGAGCGCTTCCCGCGGAGTCTGGATCTTCGGAAGGTAGAAATACACGCCGGTGCCGGCGCGCGTCAGCGATTCATAGTTATTGAGCGTCCAGAGTGCGGCGACGGCGATGATGCCTGGCACCGGCTCGCCGTCGACCGTGATCGTCTCGAACCGCAGATGAATGCCCGGCGGCCGCACGAACCGCGTCGGCCACTGCGCGGACGATCGGTTGATCGTGTAGGTCCGCGATTGGCCTTTCTTCATCACGCCGTAGGGACGACTCGCCCACTGTCCCTCGAAAATCTCCTTGGCGTTCTGCAGCGCGGCAAACACGCCGATCGGCTGGCTTCGCGAGGTGCCGTCGGGTTGAAAATGGGCGGGCGAGGCGTCCTCGAAGTCCGGCATGTTCATCGGCGCCGCGCTGTTCAGCGCGTTGAACGCCATGTCGAGCGGATGCCACGGGCCGGTCAGCTCGAGGCCGGCATTCTTCAAGGGATGCGCGTCCGCCGGAATCGGCACTTCGTCGTTGAGCCGCCAGCGCCACTCGCTGTCGCGGCCGTGGAAGTTGTCCGTCGCGCCTTGAACGATCTGCCGGAACGTCCACGACCTGCCCGTGACCGGATCCTCGAACGTCTCGTCCCACTTCGGCCACGCGTATTTCTCGCGAACGGGAGCGGTCGATTCGAGCAGCGTGCGCCGCGCGGTCAGCGCGGCGGCGATCTCGGGGCCAAGCTCCCGCGTCAGGCTGGATATCGTGTCCCCGACGTCGATCGTTCGGCCGTTGATGCTCTTCGCCGAGAACAGCTGCGGGAACTTCTGAGCGATGTCGTCGCGAACCGCGGCTTTTGATGGAGTCAACATAGGACGAATTGTAGTGTCGACCGGGCGGTCGTCACTGCCCTCCTTTTAGCTGCGAATACACCATGCTGACGAAGCGGTCGGCGCTCGTCCCGACCGGACCGGCGGGCAGGAGTCCGCCCGGAACCCTCGCGTCGTACGGCGCAGTCACCTTGGCGGCCAGCACTTCCTGAAGGGTCTTCCCTTGCGCGACGAGCTCCTGCACTTTGGCCTGCACGGCGAGAATCATGTCGCGATACGGGACGATGTCGGCGCGGTTGATGTAGGTGCCGTGGCCGGGCACGAGCCGTGTGTTCGGCCCGGCAATTTTCATCGTGAACTCGAGTCCTTCGAGCGCACCTTTCAACGACCCGCCGTTGTTGGTGTCGATGAACGGGTAGCCGAAATTGCGGTAGAAGTCGCCGATCATGATCAAGTCGGCGTTCACGAACCTGACGATCGTGTCGCCGCCGGTGTGCGCCGCGCGGACCGGGATCAGTTCGACGGTTTCACCATTCATCCGAATCCTCACCGGTTCGCCCATGCCGTACGTCACGATCGGAAGCCTCGCCGGATCCCGCGCAGACGCCGGCGCCGTCGCGGCTGGCGGACGCGCCATCCCTTCGCGCAGCTCCTCTCGCGCGAGCAGCGTCGCGCCCAGCTTCGCGAAGGTGGCGTTGCCCGCGGTGTGATCGCCGTGAATGTGCGTATTGACGAGGAACCTGATCGGTCCCGAATCGATTCGCTTGATCGCCGCGAGGACCTTGTCGCCGATCTGGAAATACTGTGAATCGACCATGAAGATGCCGTCCGGCCCGGTGAGCAGACCGATCCGGCCGCCCGCGCCGTCCGGATGTCCGGGATCCACGTTCTCCGAACCCGAGAGCATGTAGAGATTCGGCGCGACCTTGTCGGTCTTGATCTCGATCTTGTCGTACTGAATCCCCTGCGCCCGCACGCTCGCAGGCATCGCCGCCACACACAACGCGATGAACAACAGCCTCGCGTGCTTCATTGGTCGCACTCCTCTCGATTTCAGTTTTCTGCAGTCAGCCCACAGATCGGTTGCCTGAACCGTTCGGGCCTGCCGAGGTGCACGGACAGGCTCGCGCTCGTTTCGTCGTTTTTCGCGGGAATTGTAACTCCGCCTCGACCTCGTTCGAGCGCGTCGGCATGGCAACTCGATTGCGATAACAGCCGGCGGCGCGACGGCTCACGCGCCTTTTCCAATCAAAAACGTTTCGAAAGGGTACCCGCCATGGGGTTTCGGATATCGGTGTGTCTCGCGGCGATGTGGGTGTGCGGAAGTGTGACAGCGACGACGGCCGGAGCCGAAACGCGACTGGTCCCGAAAGGCGGCAACCTTCAGAAGGCGATCGACGCCGCGCAACCGGGCGACGTGATCACGCTCGAACCGAACGTCACCTACGTCGGCAACTTCATTCTGCCCAACAAGGGCGCGATCGGCGACTTCATCACAATTCGATCGGCCGCCCCCGATGCCGCGCTGCCGCCCGATGGCGCCCGCATGACGCCGGAATATGCGGCGCTGCTCCCCAAGATCAAATCGCCGAACAACATGTCCGCCCTGAGAACCGCCGCCGCGGCGAATCACTGGAAGCTGATGTTCCTGGAGTTCCAGCCGAACGTGAACGGCTACGGCGACATCATCAGCCTCGGCGCCGGTGACACCACGCAGACGCAGCTCTCGCAGGTGCCGTACGCGCTCGTGCTCGATCGGGTGTACGTCCACGGCGATCCCGTGACCGGCCAGAAGCGCGGCATCGCGCTCCACAGCCGCGACACCGACGTCATCAACTCGTGGGTGTCCGACTGCAAGGCCGTCGGCCAGGAGGCGCAGGCGATCAGCGGCTTCAACGGCCCCGGCAACTACGTCATCGAAAACAACTACCTCGAGGGTGCGACGCAGAACTTTCTCCTGGGAGGTTCGGATCCGAAGATTGCCAACCTGGTGACGTCGAACGTGACGTTCCGCTACAACCACCTCACCAAGCCGCTGGCGTGGCGCGATCCGATCGCCACGACGCCGACCAACGTCGTGGCCACGGCGGCGCCGGGCGCCGGCTCGCTCGCGGCCGGCACGTATTCCTACACGGTCCAGGCGCGCGTTCCCGCGGGACAGACCAACATCGCCACCTCGACGACGTCGATCGAGGTGTCAGCGACGGTGGCCGCCGGTACGACCGGCGCCGTGACGATCTCATGGACGCCGGTCGCCGGAGCGCAGGATTACCTGGTGTGGGGCCGCACGTCCGGCAAACCGAGTATGAGCTGGAAGACGACGGGCCCCTCGTTCGTGGACAAAGGTGTGGCGGGAACGTCGGGCTCGCCCGCTTCTGGAACGCTGTGGCTGGTCAAGAACATCTTCGAGCTGAAGAATGCGCAGCACGTGCTCGTTGAAGGCAACGTGTTCGAGAACAACTGGGTTGCCGGACAGCCTGGCTTCGCGATCCTCTTCACGCCGCGGAATCAGAGCGGAACCGCTCCCTGGGTCGTCGTGCAGGACGCGACCTTCAGGTACAACATCGTGCGTCACACCGCCGGCGGCGTGAACATTCTCGGGACCGACAACATCGCGCCGAGCCGGCGCACCAACAACATCAGCATCACCAACAATCTTCTCGAGGACGTTTCGAGCACCTGGGGATCCGGCGGTAGGGTCTTCCAAGTCAGCGATGGCGCCGATCGCGTGACGATCGGTCATAACACGATCCTCACGACTGACTCGACGATCGTGTGGTTCTACAGCGCGCCGATGACGAGCTTCGAATACACGAACAACATGTCGCTTCACAACGCGTACGGCATCAACGGGTCGGGCTCTTCGTCGGGGCAGGCGGCGATCAACACGTACGCGCCCGGATCGATCGTGTGTGCGAACGTGCTCGCGGGCGGCAAGGCAAAACTTTATCCGGTCTGCAACTATTTCCCGACGGCGGCCGAGTGGTTCGCGGGTTTCAAAGACTACGCGGCCGGCGACTATCACCTGCAACCGGAATTCGCCGCGAAGTATCCGTCGACGGACGGCGCTGATCTCGGCGCCGACATCGAGACGATCAACGCGATGACCGGCACGGCGCTGAGCGGGCGGAGAGAATCACCGCTCGGCTGCCACATCGTGTCGCAGCGGAACGGTGGACGGACTCTTCCCGACGGCATCGTCAACCAGTCGTATGCGGAAGCGGTGACGTGCACCGGTGGTCCGAACCAGTACGCGTGGCGAGTGATCGAGTCGTCACTCCCGGCCGGCATCGCGTTCGATCCGGTGGCGGCGATCGTGGCGGGTATCCCGACGGCCGATGGACCGGGGGCGCTGACGCTCGAGGCGTACGATCCAGCCGATCCCTACCGGTCGGTGACGGAAACGCTGTCACTTACGATCAACCTCCCGCGGTTGGTCGTCACCGTGCCGCAGCCGGCGGCCGGCCAGGTCGGCGTTGAGTTTCGTCTCTCGCCAACGGCGACCGGCGCGATGGGCTCGACGACGTGGACGACGACGGATCTTCCGGCCGGTCTCACGCAGGATCCTGTGTCCGGCGTCATCAGCGGCATCCCGACGATGTGGGGATCATCGACGATCAACGTACAGGTGCGCGATTCCCGCAATCGCGAGGCGTCGCAACCAGCCGCGATCGTCGTGAAGTCGGCTGCGCTCGCGATTCCGGTCGCTACTCTTCCCCACGGCCGGCTCAACACGATGTATTCCGTGGCGTTGGCCGCGACGGGCGGTACTGGAAGCACGACGTGGTCGGCGAATGGCAACCTGCCCGCGGGGATGTCGTTCCATGACAGCGGAACGATCAGCGGCGTCCCCACGAAGTCCGGGACGTTCACGTTCACAGTCACTGCCAGCGACACGATTTTTCCGGACAACATCGCGACGGCTGCGTTGTCGCTGACGATCGAGAACCGTGACGTCGTGCTCTACACGGCTGACGCCACCGCGATCAACGGCGCCTGGTCGCTCGTGGCCGATGCGACAGCGGCAGCCGGGCGTCGTATGGCGAATCCCAATGCGTCGGCGCCGAAGATTCCCGCTGCGCTCGCCTCACCTGCGAACTACTTCGAGCTGACGTTCACCGCCGAAGCCGGCCTGCCGTATCACGTGTGGATTCGCGGCATCGCCGAAAAGAACAACTGGGCCAACGACTCGGTCTACGTGCAGTTCTCGGGATCGGTCGACGCCGCGGGCACGGCGATCCACCGCATCGGCTCGACGATGGGCCTCGCGATCAACATCGAGGAAGGGACCAACGCGGGCTTGTCAGGATGGGGTTGGGCCGAC
>DAIUKO010000188.1:0-14602 GCA_036848175.1 Vicinamibacterales bacterium
GAGCGATGCGGCCAGGTTGATTGCGGTCGTGGTCTTTCCGACGCCACCCTTCTGATTCGCGACCGCAACAATTTTCGCCATAAGATCTTTAGACTGAACTATTTATGGACAGGTAGTGCTCAGATTTGGCGAACGCCCAAGTTGTATCGGCTGGGGCTGATTTCTGAGGGAGTGCGTCGGAGGATAAGTGGTGGAGTAGCGGCTCGTCAACGTCTTTGTTCCACGTGGAACACTCGTCTGAATGCTGCCGCATATGATGCCGGCACTTCCGTCAGCTGGACTGTTTCCAGCAGCTCGAATCCCTTTGTTGAGATGGGCAGATTGTTCGGGCGAAATAGAATCAGCCGTCCTTCCGGAGCGAGCAGCTCAGCCGCACGAGTCAACAAGGTCGAATCGACTTTGACCGCTCGAACGGTGACGACCGCGGCCGATGCGATGAATGGAGCAGGCAGCATTTCGATCCGCGAGTTCTCAACGGTCGCGTCGTGAAGCTTGAGCGTCCGCACGGCCTCGCGAAGAAACGCCGCCTTCCGCACCTTCGACTCCACCATCGTGAGTTTCAGCTTCGGACGAACGGCCTTCAGCGGAATCGCCGGCGAGCCGCCGCCGGAACCCAGATCGAGCCAGACATCCGGCTGGTCGGGTAGAAACCGCGAAGCGGCGAGGGGTTCGACGAACAGCCGATCGAACGTCTCATCCGTCGGCGGACGCAGTGGCAACGCGGTCAGATTGATCTTCGCGTTCCACCGATCAAGCAGTCCGAAGTACTCCTGCAGGACGCTGGCGGTTTCCGGAGTGACTACCACCTTCGCTCGCCGCGCGCGACGAATCAGCCGGTCTCGAAACTCCCGTGACGTCACAGGTGGACCGTCTCCGCTGAAAGTATGCTGGTCACAACCGGCGTATGAGCAAGATCAGCGGGCCGCGACAACGGAGCGGCCCGGTCAAACGCGCGGGAAGATTCACCGGTAAGCCTACAACATCGTGTGTGTATTCGGAAGGCGGCTACTATATCGGACGCACGATTACGCGGCGGAGCTGAAAGGGTCGCCTCTATGAGTGAGAGGCGCGCCCCCTACATCGACGCGCTTCGACCGACGTACGCGGCCAATACCGCGACGGCCGCCGGCGTCATGCCTGGGATTCTGAGGGCCTGACCGAGCGTATCCGGCCGGATCTGAGTGAGGCGCTGGACGACCTCGCGCGAGAGTCCAGGCACGCGGTCGAATGGAAAGTTCAATGGAATTCGGCGACGTTCGTCTTTACGAGCGCGCGCGATCTCGGCCTCCTGCCGGCGCAGGTAACCCGCATACTTCACCGCTGTCTCGGCGCTCGCGATGTCGAATGTCGGAGATGCCGTGTCGGCCTGAAACCGTGGGACGCTTCCGCGCGCGAGGAGATCTTCGAGCCGCACTTCGGGTTGGCGAAGGAGCTGGCTCGCCGGCACGCGATCGCCGCTCGCCGAACGCAGCAGCGTCGTATCGAGCGCTTCGAGATTGTGCACGTAGCGGGATCGCCGCGCGCAGAACCGATCCCAGCGTTCGTCATCGACGAGTCCGGCGTCGCGCCCGCGCGGCGTCAACCTCAAGTCCGCATTGTCGATCCGTAGAAGCAGACGATGCTCGGCCCGCGACGTGAACATCCGGTACGGCTCGAGGCAACCCTTCGTGATCAAATCGTCGACGAGGATCCCGATGTACGCTTCGTCGCGCCCTAGTTCGAAGCCTTCACGCTGTGAGATCCGATGCGCTGCGTTGATGCCAGCGACGATCCCTTGCGCCGCCGCTTCTTCGTATCCGGACGTCCCGTTGATTTGTCCCGCAAGAAACAATCCGGCGACGCGCTTTGTCTCGAGCCGGCGGTTCAACTCCGTCGGCTGAATGAAGTCGTACTCGACGGCGTAGCCGGGACGCAGCAGCACCGCGTCTTCGAGTCCTGGGAGCGCGTGAACGAGATCCGCCTGGACATCGCGCGGCAGCGACATCGAAAAGCCGTTCACATAGATCTCGCGCGAGTCGAGACCTTCCGGCTCGAGAAAGATCTGATGCCGCTCCTTATCAGGGAAACGGATGATCTTGTCCTCAAGCGATGGACAGTAACGAGGACCGATGCCGCGAATCTGGCCATTGAACAGCGGCGAGCGTTCGATGTTCGCCCTCACGAGCTCGTGGACGCGATCGTTCGTGTGAATCAGATAGCAGTCGATCTGCGGCCGCTCGATTGGCGCGGACAGAAACGAGAACGGGACGGGCGGCGAATCGCCGGACTCGACGACGAATTTTCCCTCGGCGACGCGGCGACCGAAGTCGATACTCGCGCGGTCGAGCCGCGGCGGCGTGCCCGTTTTCAGTCTCCCCCACTCGAACCCACACGCCTTGAGCGACTCCGCGAGGTCACACGATGGCGGTTCACCAACGCGCCCGGCCGCGTGCTGTTCAGGTCCGATGTGAATGAGACCGTTCAGAAACGTCCCGGTCGTGACGACCACCGATCGGCACGCGTACGAATCGCCGTCCTCCATCGCGAGCCCAACGATTTCGTCGTCGTCGATCAGCAGGCGCCCCGCCCGACCGATCAGCCACTCGATGTTCGCCTCGGCATCGAGCGCCGCTTTGACCCACCGGCCGTAGACTCTCTTGTCCGCTTGCGCGCGCGGCGACCAGACGGCGGGTCCGCGACTGCGATTGAGGAGCTTGAACTGGATGCCGGTCGCGTCGATCGCGCGTCCCATCAATCCGCCGAGCGCATCGACTTCACGGACGAGATGACCCTTCGCCGTTCCACCGACCGCCGGATTGCAGGGCATGTGCGCGACAGTGTCGGTTGACAACGTGCAGAGCCCGACGCGCGCGCCGAGTCGCGCTGCGGCGTACGCTGCCTCGCACCCCGCGTGTCCGGCTCCGACGACGATGACGTCGAAGCCGCGATTCATTTGCCGATGCAGAAGCGCGTGAAGATGTGCGCGAGCAGATCTTCCGGCGAACGGCGGCCGCTGATTTCCTCGAACGCCGCGCGGGCGTCCTGCAGATCCGCCAGGACGAATTCTTCCGACAACGCGCCGCCATCGGCGAGCACGGCGCGGCGCGCGCGAGTCAGCGCATCGTGCGCTCGCATCACCAGCGCGATGTGCCGCGTGTTCGTGATCTCGGGCCGGTCGCGCAGCGGATCGAAATCGAGCCCAGAAGCGATCGCCTTCCTGAGATCGTCGAGGCCGGCTCCTGTCGTCGCCGACACGTTCACGCCTCGGCACGGTCGTCCGAGATCCGACTTGTTTTGAACGATAAGATGTTTGTTATCAACGGCTTGAGGCTCGTCGCGATCGACGACGACCAGCACGAGATCCGCGACGGCGATCGCTTGCATCGACCGCGACACGCCTTCCGATTCGACGCGATCGCTTGTTTCGCGAAGGCCGGCGGTATCGACGAGCGTGACTCGCAAGCCCTCGATGTCGACGGTTTCGGTGACGAGATCGCGTGTCGTGCCGGGAACGTCGGTGACGATCGCGCGCGAGGCGCCAGCGAGCGCGTTGAACAAACTCGATTTGCCGACGTTCGGCCGCCCGACGATCGCGATCGTCAGACCCTCGCGCACCAGGCGGCCGCGGCGCCCATCGGCGACAAGCGCCCTGGTTCGCGCGAGCAAAGCGTCGATTGCATGCGCGAGCGTCGCAGGTTCGACGAAGTGATATCCCTCGTCGGGAAAATCCACGGACGCCTCGAGCCGCGCGATGAGATCGAACAGCGCGGCATCGATATCGCCGATCGTCCGCGTCAGCGTGCCTTCGAGCTGATCGAACGCCGCGCGCGCCTGTAGCGGCGTCACCGCATCGATCAGATCGGCGACGGCTTCGGCCTGCATCAGGTCCATCCGGCCGTTGAGAAACGCGCGCAGCGTGAACTCCCCTGGTTCCGCGAGCCGCGCGCCATGCGCGATCGCGGACTCGACGATCGCGCGCAGCACGACCGGACTTCCGTGAGCGCTCAGCTCGACGACGTTCTCGCCGGTGTACGAATGCGGCGATGGAAAGTATGTGACGACGACCTGATCGATCGCCTGCGTCCTCGTGAAGGTCGCGTGGCGCGGAACGAGCTCACCCTGATGTGTGATCAACCGGCGCGCGACCGCGATCGCATCGAGTCCGCTGAGACGGACCACGCCAATGCCGCCGCGGCCCGGCGGAGTCGCGATCGCGACGATGGTGTCGGTCGTGGAAAACATCAGCGGCGACCGGGCGCGCGCCTTTTCTTTATTTGCGTAACGAGATCAGAACGGTTTTCGAGAAGGCATCGCCGACGCTTTCGGTGGTCACGCCGGGAATTTCGGCGACGGCCATATGCACGAGACGGCGTTCGTACGGATTGAGCGGGCCGAGCTGCTGATCGAGGCCCGTCTGTTTTGCTTTCTCGGCGAGGAACTTTGCCATCCGACGCAGCTCGATGTCCTTGCCCTTGCGGTACTCGAGCGCGTCGACGAACACGCGCGTGTCGTCGGGCAGCGTACGGCTGTAGGCCATGTCGACGACGTGCTGCAGCGCTTTGAGCGGCTCGCCGCGGTGACGAACGAGGAGCTCGGCTTCGTCGCCGGTGAGATTGAGGCGCGGCCCGTCGGCTGTCTCCTCGACCTTGACTGTCGCGGTGATGCCGAGCGCGACGATGAACCGGTTCAGGAAGTCAACGATAGGGCCGGTGGGAGCAGTGGGTATCGTGTCCATGAGGCGATTATTCCGATTCGCGCGCGGCCGCTTCGGTTTTGCCGCCGCCAACGCGCTTCACGCGGCGTTCCGCGGCCGGACGCACCGTGCGGACGTTCGGCGGCCCGATCAGACGGTTGGTCAAATACTGCTGGCCGATGATCCACAGGTTGGTCACGCCGTAGTAGATCGCCGCGCCTGCCGGCAGCCAGAGAAACATCACCGTGAAGATGACCGGCATGAACATCATCATCTTCTGCTGCGCCGGATCGGCGCCCGTCGCCGGCGTGATGCGCTGCTGCCAGATCTGCGTCGCGCCCATCACGATCGGCAGGACGTAGAACGGATCGTGTCGAGAGAGATCGTGAATCCAGCCGAACCACGGCGCGCCGCGCAGCTCGATCGATGTCTGGAGCATGGCCCACATCGCGAAGAGCACCGGGAACGTGAGCAGCATCGGCACGCATCCGCTGGCCGGGTTGACGCCGCGTTCCTTGTACAGCGCCATCAGTTCCTGGTTCATCTTCTGCTTGGCGGGATCAGTCGCCTTCAGCTTCGCGTAGCGATCCTGGATCGCCTTCACCTGCGGCTGAATCTCCTGCATCTTCCGCATCGAGACGGCACTCTTGTGCCGCAGCGGAAACATGACGGCGTTGATCAGGACCGTCAGGATCACGATCGACCAGCCGTAGTTGCCAACGAAGGCGTTCACCCATTTGAGCACGGTGAGAAGCGGGACGACGATGACCGCAAAGGTGCCGAAATTGATCGCCCGCGTGAGATCGCGATCGATCGACGCGAGGACGTCGAAGTCCTTCGGTCCGACGAAGAACTGGTGCGGCGTGTCCCGCCGTTGCGGATCGATCGAGAACGACACGAGATCCCGCGCCGTTTCCTTCGTGTTCGGCGGCGGTGGAATCGAAACCGGATGGAAACTGACCTTGGCCGGGCTCGTGAAGAGCGCCGCGACCATGAAGTAGTTGTCGTCCACGCCCACGAACTTGAAATCGCCTTCGAAGACGGACTGCTTCGCGAGATCCTTGGCCGTGACGCGCTGCGCTTTGCCGTTCTGAAAATAGAGCGCTTCGGCCTTCTGCGAATACTGACTCACCTGTCCGACGTCACCGACCGCGGGGCCCCAGACAATCGTCGGCGTCAGCGCGCGATCGCCCTGCGTCACGTCCGATTTGAACTTGACGACGTACGCGCCAGGTTCGAGATGAAACTCTTTGATCGCCTGAAGGCCTGACGCGTCGCGATATTCGAATCGCAGATCGATCGGTGACGTCGCCGGCGAGGCCGGCGGCACACCGTTCACCGTGTAGAGACCGCCGTTCAGTGCCGTGTCCGTTGTCTCGTCGGCGGTGCGCAGCGTGAACGGCAAGGGCTGTGAGGGCAGCTTCGCCTCGACGAGCTCCTGTGGCTGCTTGTCCTGATCGAAGTAGCGCTTCAGCCGCCAGCTTTTGAGACGGGCGCCCCGATTGGTGAACACCGCGATCACATCGTTGGTTTCGATGCGGACGTCTCGTTCCGCCGTTTCGGCAACGAGCGGTTGAGCCGTCGGAACCGCGTGCGACGGTGGCGTCGCGGCCGTTGAAGATTCCGGTGATTCCGCAGTCGGCGGCGTCGGCGGTTGCTCGGTTGCTGTCTCCGCCGCCGGCACAATCGGCGGCTTGGGCACAGGCTTCACCACCAGCGCCTGATAGACGTACAAAACCAGGAACGACAGGAAGATAGCGAGAAGGACGCGTCTTTCCATTTACAGGGGAACCGGATCGGAGCCGGCCTCGCAGAGGGGATGGCAGCGGGCCAATCGTCGAACAGCGAGCCACCCACCGCGTATCACGCCGTGCCGCTGAACTGCCTCAGCCGCGTATTCGGAACAGGACGGCACGAACCGGCAGGAGCCTCTAAAGAACGGTGAAATCAGAAACTTATAGCCTCGAAGGAGCGCCAGCATCAGGCGAACGGGCATGCCGGCGTGAGGCGCGTTCGAAGGTGGTTCGGTAATCGGCTTCAAGGACGGTCAGGCTGGCGTCAAGGAGCTCGCGCTTGGGCACGACGACAACGTCGAAGCCCGCGGCGATCTTGTTACGACGAAAAACCTCTCGAATCAGTCGCTTAGCTCGGTTGCGTACGACGGCGCCGCCGAGTTTTCGCGTGGCCGCAATCCCCAGCCGCCCGGCAGTCTGGCCGTTCGGCAGGATGAACAACGTGCAGTAGCGGCTGTGGATCCGAGTCCCCCGCTCGTACACGTGCTGGAACTCTGCTCGGCGCCGAATCCGTTCGGCGAGGCGAAATCGGGCCATTGTCTACGCACGCGCCGCCCTATTCGCTGGAGACTGTCAATCGCTTGCGGCCTTTCGCGCGCCGGCGCTTGAGCACGAGGCGGCCGTTTTTCGTGGCCATCCGGACCAGAAATCCATGCGTCCGCTTCCGGTGACGCGTATTGGGTTGGAACGTACGCTTGCCTTTCATGACCGTCCTTCGAGTGAAATCGAACCGACAATGTTAGCGAACGCATTCCAACAGTGTCAATCAGCATGGAGTGTGTTACAGTCTGCGGCCCTCATCGGCCATCTCTCGCCAGGATGTCCCATGCGTGTTCGGTCTCTCCCCAGAGTTTTCCACACCTGTGGAAAAACCTGTGGAAATTCGCGGATCTCGGCCATTCCATGAACGTTTGGGAGCAAATCCTCGCCCGGATCGAAATGAAGGTGAACCGGCATAGCTTCTATACGTGGTTCCGGCCAACCAGTTTCGTCTCCGAAGATCCCCGATCGGTGACGGTGCGAGTTCCCAACCAGGTGTTCAAGGACTGGCTCACCAAACACTATTCGACGCTGATCGGCGAAGCGATGAACGAAGTGAGTCGGCCGAATCTCGCGATCAACTACGTCGCCGATCTAGAAAACGACGGGGTCCTCATTCAGCTCGGGCCTGATGAAACAGCGGCGATGGTCGAGGATATTCCGTCGCCGTCCGGTCCCGGATCCGGGGGACTCAATCCGCGCTACACCTTCGACACGTTCATCGTCGGACCCTCGAATCAGTTCGCCCACGCGGCCTGCCGCGCCGTCGCTGAGGCGCCGTCGCGCTCGTACAACCCGTTGTTCATCTACGGTGGCGTGGGGCTCGGCAAGACGCATCTGATGCACGCGGTCGGTCACTACGTGCTGATGCACGATCGCAATTTGAAGCTGACCTACATCTCGTCCGAACGATTCATGAACGAGATGATCAATGCGGTTCGGTACGATCGCGTCCTCGATTTTCGTGAACGGTACCGCTCTGTCGACGTTCTGCTCGTGGACGACATCCAGTTTCTCGCCGGCAAGGAAGGAACGCAGACGGAGTTCTTCCACACGTTCAACGCGTTGTACGACTCGCAAAAACAAATCGTGCTGAGCAGCGACTGCCCGCCGCACGAAATTCCTGCGCTCGAAGAGCGCCTCCGCTCTCGATTCGAGTGGGGATTGATCACCGACATTCAGCCGCCGGATCTCGAGACAAAGGTCGCGATTCTCAAGAAGAAGGCCGAAGTCGAGGCGGTGCCGCTTCCCGACAACGTGGCGATCTACATCGCCGGAAAAATCAAATCGAACATTCGCGAGCTCGAGGGTTCGCTGATTCGACTGATTGCGTACGCCTCTTTGACAGGCCAGGAGCTCTCGCTGGCGCTGGCGCAGGACGTGCTGAGAAACATTCTTGGGCACGAAGAAAAGGCGGTCACAATCGAGGTCATTCAGAAGTTCGTCGCCGACTACTACAATCTCAGGCTGACCGACCTCAAATCGAAAAACAATTCCAAATCGGTCGCGATGCCGCGGCAGGTTGCGATGTATTTGTGCAAATCGCTGACGCACGCCTCGCTGCCAGAAATCGGCCGCAGCTTCGGCGGCAAACATCATTCAACGGTCATCCATTCGATTCGCAAGGTCGAGCACCTCAGACAGAAAGACGGTAATTTCAACAGCCTGATCGGCAATTTTCTCGAAGGATTCCGATAGGGTTTTCGCTTTTCCACAGATACCTCAACAGCGATCTGTTGAAACCTGTTGAGCTGTGCCAGGGCTAATAGTCGAGGCGGCCCAACGGGCCTTCGAGACCACGTTTTTTGCACAAGCTAACTTGCTCAAAATCAAGCAGTAACGGCCCTACGTTACTTTTCAACACGCCCTCTTCTCCTATATAATTTCTCGTTCTCGGATCTCTCCTCTCCTAGGGGATCGCAGGCCACGCGCCCGCTTTTTCGAGGTCAGCCAAACCATGGAACTTGTCGTCCGCAAGAACGACCTTCTGCGAGAACTGCAACTTTTCCAGGGAATCGTGGAGCGGAAAAACACGATTCCGATTCTCGCGAACGTGCTCATGGAAGCCAAAGGCGACGAGGTGCGCTTTCTCGCCACCGACCTCGAAGTCGGGCTTCGGAGCAAATGCGCTGCTGCCGTGGCGAAAGGCGGCGCGCTCACACTGCCGGCGAAGAAGTTCTATGAGATCGTGAAATCGCTGCCGGAAACCGACATCCGAATCGCCGAAGACAAGGGCGGCGTGAAGGTCGCGGCGGATCGGTTCGATTCGCGCATGCAAACGCTACCGCGCGAGGATTTTCCGACGCTGCCCGAAACGGGCGCGACGAGCGGTACCTCTCGCGCCACCCTGTCTCGCAGCGCCGTCAGAGAGATGGTCGCGAAAACCGCGTTTGCGATCACCGGTGAGGACACGCGGTATTTCCTGAACGGTGCGCTGTTCGTGCTGCGGCCGAGCGAAATGACTCTGGTCGCGACCGACGGTCACCGACTGGCGCTCGTGACAGTGGCGCGCGACGGCACGGCGGAGCGCGGCGGAACCGACGAGGTAAAAGCGATTCTTCCGAAGAAGACGCTGGGCGAGTTGTCGCGGCTGCTGCAGGAGGGCGACGCGGACATCCAGTACGAGCGCGGAGAGAATCATCTGTTCTTCGACGTCGGCGGCCGCCTGCTGATCTCGCGGATGATCGACGGTCAGTTTCCCGCGTACGAGCGGGTGATCCCGAAAGGGAACGACAAGAAAATCGAGTTCGAGCGCGATCGGCTGACGAGCGCAGTCAAGCGTGTCGCGCTCCTTTCGAACGAGCGATCGCGCGCCGTGAAGTTTCAAATCGATCCCGGCAAGGTCGACGTCACGTCGAGCAGTCCGGATCTCGGCGAGGCCAAGGAAACGCTGCCGGTCGAGTTCAACGGACCGCCGCTGCAAATCTGCTTCAACGCGCAGTATGTGCTCGACTTTCTGTCCGTCGTGTCGACCGATGTGGTCTCCCTCGAGCTGAAAGACGAAGTCAGCCAGGCGGTCATGAAACCGGTTGGCGCCGAGGGCTACGACTACACGTACGTGATTATGCCAATGAGAGTGTGACGTTGAACCATACCGATCGAACGCAACACGCGCAGGACCAGGAGCCCGAAGAACCGAGCGGTTCGCAAGAACCCGCCGCGTCTGGATCGAATGGGCGCGGAGCGGAGCGCGGCGGCGGGGTCCCCGCGGAGCGCGTCCGGGGGGCAGGGGCCGCCGGATTGGTCGAAGACCCCGACGCCTACTCGGCCGACAAGATCAAGGTTCTCGAGGGACTCGAAGCCGTCCGGAAACGGCCCGCGATGTACATCGGGTCGACGGGTGCGTCCGGACTGCATCATCTCGTGTACGAAGTCGTTGACAATTCGATCGACGAAGCGCTCGCCGGCTTCTGCGATCAAGTCAACGTGACGATCCACATCGACGGCTCCGTCACCGTCATCGACAACGGGCGCGGCATCCCCGTCGATCGGCACGAGAGCGGCAAATCGGCCGCTGAAGTCGTGCTGACGGTTCTTCACGCCGGCGGGAAGTTCGACAACGACAGCTACAAGGTCTCCGGCGGTCTGCACGGCGTCGGTGTGTCGGTCGTCAACGCGTTGTCGGAGACGCTCGACCTCGAGATCTGGCGCAACGGACAGGTCTATCAGCAAAGCTACGAGCACGGGACATCGACCGGCGAGCTGGAAGTCACCGGTACCACGAAGCGCCGCGGCACGAAAGTCACCTTCAAGCCGGACGCGGAAATCTTCGAGACGGTCGTCTTCAGCTTCGACACGCTCGCGCAGCGCCTGCGCGAACTGGCGTTTCTGAACGGCGGCATCGTCATCACGCTGGACGACGAGCGCGATGGCAAGAGCCACAAGTTTCAGTACGACGGCGGCATCGTCTCGTTCGTGAAGCATCTGAACAAGAACAAGGCGGCCGTCAACGAGAAGCCGATCTACATGCGCGGCGAGAAAGACGGCATCGATGCCGAAATCGCCCTGCAGTGGAACGACGGCTACGCCGAGACGCTGTACTCGTTCGCCAACAACATCAATACGCATGAGGGCGGCACGCACCTCTCGGGCTTCCGCTCGGCGTTGACGCGCACGATCAACTACTACGCGGGCAAGAACAACCTCGCGAAGGATCTCAAAGAGAGCCTCAGCGGCGATGACATTCGCGAAGGGCTCACTGCCGTCATCAGCGTGAAGATTCCACACCCGCAGTTCGAGGGGCAGACGAAAACCAAACTCGGCAACACCGAGGTGAAAGGGATCATCGAGGCGATCGTCAACGACAAGCTTGGCGCGTACCTCGAGGAGAATCCCGGCGTTGCACGGAAGGTCATCGGCAAGGCGATCGATGCCGCGCGCGCGCGCGAGGCGGCCCGGAAAGCGCGCGACCTGGTGCGGCGCAAAGGCGCCCTCGACGGCAGTTCGCTCCCGGGAAAGCTTGCCGACTGCCAGGAGCGCGATCCGGCCCTCAGCGAGCTCTACATCGTCGAAGGTGAGTCGGCCGGCGGATCAGCCAAGCAAGGACGCGATCGGCGGTTCCAGGCGATTCTGCCGCTGAAGGGCAAGATTCTGAACGTCGAGAAAGCCCGCTTCGACAAGATGCTCGGCAGCGACGAAATCAAGACCATGATCGCGGCGCTCGGATGCGGCATCGGGTCCGAGGATTTCGACATCGAGAAGCTGCGCTACCACCGCATCATCATCATGACCGACGCGGACGTCGACGGCTCGCACATCCGCACGCTGCTGCTGACGTTCTTCTACCGGCAGCTTCCGAAAGTGATCGAGAACGGCTTCGTCTACATCGCGCAGCCGCCGCTCTTCCGAGCCAAGCGTGGCAAGGCCGAGACCTACATCAAGGACGAGCGCGAGCTCGACGCCTTTCTGATCAAACGTGCCGCCGAGGCGCGTGTCGTACGGATTCCGTCGAAGACCATCGAGATTTCGGGCGCCGATCTGGAGAAGCTGCTGCACAAGATGATTGCGCATCAGAAGCTTCTGCAAGTCGTCGAGCGCCGCGGCCACCCCCGCGAGATCGTCGAAGCGCTCGTCGCCGCCGGCGCGGATCGCGACTACTTCGGCGACAAGGAGAAACTCGATCGCCTCGCGGAAATGCTCACGACGCCGACGCGAACCGTCACCGTTCAGCGCGACGAGGAACACAATCGCTACCTGCTCCAGGTCGAGGATCGCGCGAGCGGCTATCCGCGCCAGCACACCATCGGCGTGGACTTCGTGACCGCGGCCGAGTACCGGACGCTGCTCGCAAACCACCGGGACATCCCGTCGTTCGACGGTGAGATTCTCGTGTCCAGCCTCGGCATCGAGTCGGGCAATGGCGCGGACACGGGCGATGAGACGAAACCCCCGGACCGGGCGGCGGCGGCTGCAGGCAGCGCCAAGGACAAGTCGCCGGACGTTCGGCTCCGATCGCTCGACGATCTCGTGGACTACTTCATCACCGCCGGCAAGAAAGGCGTCGCCATCAATCGCTACAAAGGGCTGGGCGAGATGAATCCGGATCAGCTCTGGGCGACGACGATGGATCCGCAAGCGAGGACGCTGCTGCAGGTCCGCGCCGAAGATCACACTGAGGCCGACTTGATGTTCACGACGCTGATGGGCGATCAGGTCGAGCCGCGCCGGAAGTTCATCGAGGACAATGCGTTGGACGTAAAAAACCTCGACGTCTGAAGGATTTGGGATTCCGGACTTGCGATGTGATCGAATCCGGAATCAAATCCCGAATCCCAAATCCCGAACCCCAACACAGTAACTCAAACGATGGCCGATCTCGTCCCGCAACAGCTCCCCGTCAACATCGAAGACGAAATGAAGCGGTCGTACATGGATTACGCCATGAGCGTAATCATTGGACGAGCGCTGCCCGACATACGCGACGGCCTCAAGCCGGCGCATCGCCGCGTGCTCTACGGGATGAAGACGATGGGCCTGTCGCCGGGCCGCGGCTATCGCAAGTGCGCGAAGATCGTCGGCGAGGTGATGGGCAATTTCCATCCCCACGGCGACGCCTCGATCTACGACACCCTCGTCCGCCTGGCGCAGGACTTCAACATGCGCTACCCGCTGGTGGACGGTCAGGGCAATTTCGGATCGATCGACGCGGATCCGCCGGCGGCGATGCGCTACACCGAGGCGCGGCTGCAGGCGCTCGGCGACGACATGATGACGGATCTCGACAAAGAGACCGTCGATTTCACCGCCAACTACGACGAGACGACTGAAGAGCCGACGGTTCTCCCGGCGCCGTTTCCGAACCTGCTCGTCAACGGATCGTCCGGGATCGCCGTCGGCATGGCCACCAACGTCCCGCCGCACAATCTGCGCGAGGTCATCGACGGCTGCATCTGGCTGGTCGAGAACACGCACCTGCGTCCGGCCGACGCTGAAGAGGTCATCACACGCGGCGAGAAGCTCAAGCAGCTGATCAAGCTGATCCCCGGTCCCGACTTTCCCACCGGCGGCTACATCGTCGGCCGCGCCGGCGTGCTGCAGGCCTATTCGACCGGCCGCGGCTCGATTCAGCTGCGCGCGCGGGTGACGATCGAGACCAACAAGAAGGGCGACAAGGTTTCGATCATCGTCACCGAGATTCCGTATCAGATCAACAAGAAGACGCTGCTCGAGCGCATTGCCGATCTGGTGCACGAGAAGGTAATCGAGGGCATCTCCGATCTTCGCGACGAATCCGATCGCGAGGGGATGCGGATCGTGATCGAGCTGAAGCGCGGTGAAGTGCCGGAGGTGATTCTCAACAACCTCTACAAGCACACCGCGCTGCAATCGAGCTTCGGCATCATCATGCTCGCCATCGTCGGCGGCCGGCCGAAAGTTTTGAAGCTGCTCGAGCTGGTCGAGAGCTTCGTCGAGTTTCGACGCGAAGTCGTGCGCCGCCGGACCGAGTTCGAGCTGAGAAAGGCCGAGGCGCGGTACCACATCCTCGAGGGCCTCAAGATCGCGCTCGATCGCCTCGACGAGGTGATCAAGCTCATTCGCGGATCGAAGACGGTTCCCGAAGCGCGCGACGGCCTGATGACGAACTTCGGCCTCACGCAGATTCAGTCGCAGGCAATTCTCGACATGCAACTGCAGCGGCTGACCGGCCTCGAGCGCCAGAAGATCCTCGACGAGCTCGCCGAGTTGTTGAAAACGATCGAACGGCTGCGTGCGATCCTCGCGAGCGAGCGTCTGCTGATGCAGATCATCGTCGACGAGCTGAAGGAAGTGCGCACCAAGTACGGCGACGATCGACGGACCCAGATCATCGACGAGTCGGGCGAGCTGAGCATCGAGGATTTGATCGCCGAAGAGGACATGGCGATCACCGTCAGCAACACGGGCTACATCAAGCGGACCGCGATCTCGACGTATCGGAATCAGCGGCGCGGCGGCAAGGGTCGCATCGGGATGCGGACGCGCGACGAGGACTTCGTCTCGCACTTGTTCGTCGCCTCGACGCACGCGTACATCATGATTTTCTCGGACCGCGGCCGTGCCTATTGGCTGAAGGTCCACGAGATTCCCGACGTCGGCCCGGGCGGCAAAGGCAAGTCGA
>DAIUKO010000189.1:0-14537 GCA_036848175.1 Vicinamibacterales bacterium
CCGAGCAGCGTCATGTTGTTCAGCGTGAACCCCATGATGTTCATCAGCGTGAACGACGAGACGATCGACGCCGGAATGGCCAGTGCGGCGATGATGACCGCGCGGATGTTGCGGATGAACGCCATCACGACGATCGCGGCGAACAGGCTGCCGAAGATCAGGTGCTCCTCCAGCGACGCCACCGACGCGTAGATGAACTTCGAGTCGTCGCGGATGATCGTCAGCGCGACCGACTTCGGCAGCGCCCGCTGAATCTGCGGCAGCCGCCCCCGCACCCCTTCGATGACCGCGACGGTGTTCTCGCCCATCGCGCGGCGGATGTCGAGCAGCACCGCCGGTTTGTCGCTGAGCCACACCGACGAGGTCGGCCGTTCCGAGCCGTCCTCGGCATACCCGACGTCCGACACGCGGATCGGCGTGCCGTCCTTGGTCGCGACCACGATGTTGTTGAAGTCCGCGGTGGCGTCGATGCGGCCGAGCGTGCGCAACAGCAGCTGGCCCTTGCCCTGCTCCACGGCGCCGCCGGGGATCTCGATGTTCTCGGCCACGACGGCGTCGCGGACCTGCGCGATCGACAGCCCGTAGGAATTCAGCTTCTCGACGTCGACGACGATGTGAATCTCGCGGGCGCGGCTGCCGGCGATGGTGACCTGACCGACGCCATTGACGGTCTGAATCGCGCGCGAGATCTGCTTGTCGGCGAGCTCGGTCAGCGTCCGCAGGCTCATCGCGTCGGACGAGACCATGATCGACATGACCGGGTCCGCGTCTGGATCGACTTTCGTGATCACCGGCGGCAGCAGTTCCGGCGGCACGCTGCGGATCGCGCCGGCCACCTTCTCGCGCACGTCGTTGACCGCTTCGTTGAGATCACGCTCGAGCACGAAGCGGACCGTGATGTTGCCTCGCCCTTCGCTGATGCGGGCGGAGATCTCGTCGATTCCCGAGACGCCGCTGATCGCCTGTTCAATCGGCTCGATGACGGAGCTGGAAATCTCATCCGGGCTTGCGCCGGGCAGCGACAGCGTCACGTTCACGGTTGCCGGATCGGCCCGCGGAAACAGATCGACGCCGAGATCGCGGAACGAGAAGATCCCGAGCACCACCAGCGACATGACCAGCATCGTCGCGAAGACAGGTCGTCGAACGCATAACTCTGAAAGCATGGTGACTTTCCCGCGCGGGCCTACCCCGCTGGCTGACGTGCTACCCGGCGTGCTGTTTGGCCGACACCGATACCTTCATGCCGTCGACGAGCTTGTCGACGTCCGACGTCGCCACGGTTTCGCCGGCCTTGATGCCGCCGAGGATCTCGATGCGATCGCCGAGACGCTCGCCGACCTTCAGCTCGCGCGCCACCAGATGATCGTTGTCGACGACGAACACGCGGTTGACGCCGTACCGATATTGCAGCGCCGCGTACGGCAGCGTCAGCAGCTGATCGACGCGGCTGCTGGTGATCCGGACGCGGGCAAAGGTGCCCGGCTTGAGCTGGGCGTCGCCGTTCGGCACGAGCGCTTCGAACGGAAATGCGCGCGTGGCGGTGTTGGCGGCGGGGCTCATGCGCGACACCTTGCCGGTGATCGTCCGATCCGGGAACGCGTCGACGTGGAGATCGATCGCCTGATCGATCTTGACCCATGGCGCCATCCGTTCGGGCACCTCCGCCGTGACCTTCAACGGATCGACGCGGACGACGGCCATCACCGGCGTCTGCACCTTGACGTACTCACCAAGGTTCACGAGACGCTTCTGGACGTAGCCGTCGAACGGCGCGCGAATCGTCGTGTCGCGCAGTTGCCGCGCCGCGAGCTTGGCGTTCGCCTCGGACGCATCGATGTCGGCGCGGAGGTTCTTGGCGTTCTGCAGGGCGGCGTCGTAGCTCGCCTGCTTCGAGTCCAGCATCGTCTTGGCATCGTCGAGCGATTGCCGCGGCAGGAGCTGCCGTTTGTGGAGCTCCGCGGTTCGATCGAAGCTCTGCCTGGCCTGCGCGAGCTCGGCCTGCGCCTTGACGACGTCCGGGGTCCTCTCGATCGGCGGCAGGTGCTGAGAGTCGGAGGCGCCGTATTTGGCCAGAGCCCGGGCGAGAGCGGCCTTTTGCTGATCGGCGTTGTACTGCAGCTTCTCGGCGTCCAACTCGACCAGTATCTGGCCGGCATGGACCCGGTCGCCAAGGTCCGCGAGGAGCTTGCTGACCCGCCCTTCCGCCTCCGACGAGATCGTCACCTCATCGACGGCCGCGAGCGTACCGACGACTTCAATCGACCGCTGAACGGACTCTTCCTTGACGCGTTCGACTTTCACGGGTTTCGGCGCATCCTCGCGGCCGCGCGCATTCGCGGCGTCGGACTTCGAACACCCGGCAATCGCGGCAGCCATCATGACGAGGAGGGCTAACCGACACGTATCGCTGGAGAAACCTGAGTTCATATGAAGTCGCAAAGAACCCTTCGGAAGAAACTCTGTGAGTATACGACGCCAGGCGCGCACGTCTCTGTAACCGTTTGTCAGTGCAGGAGGTCCGGCGGAAGCGGCGACCTACAGCCTGATCCGCCGGAGACGAAGTGCGTTCGCGATGACCGACAGCGAACTGAGCGTCATCGCCGCGCTCGCCCAGATCGGGCTGATGAGCATCCCGAAGGCGGGATACAGCACACCCGCGGCGACGGGAACGCCCACCGTGTTATAGGCGAACGCGAGGAAGAGGTTCTGCGTGATGTTGCGCAGCGTTGCACGCGACAGGCGGCGGGCGCGGACGATGCCGCTCAAATCGCCCTTCACCAGCGTGATGCCGGCGCTTTCGATCGCGACGTCCGTGCCGGTCCCCATCGCAACGCCGACGTCCGCCTGCGCCAGTGCGGGCGCATCGTTGATGCCATCGCCGGCCATCGCGACGCGATGGCCTTCCCGCTGCAGCCGCGCGATCACGTCGCGCTTGTCGCCTGGCAGCACCTCCGCGAACACATCGTCGATCGCGAGCCGCCTGGCGATCGCCTCCGCCGTCGCGCGTGTGTCGCCGGTGACCATCACGACGCGCAGGCCGTCGCGCTTCAACACGCCGATCGTTTCGCGCGTCGACGGCCGGACCTGATCGGCGACAGCGATGAGTCCAGCGGCCTGACCGTCGATGGCCACGGCGAGCACCGTCTGGCCATCCTGACGCCAGGCATCGGCACGCGCTGACAGCGCCGCCGTCGCGACGCCGCGCGCCTTCATCATCTCGACGTTCCCCAGGTCCACACGATGCCCGCCGACACTTCCGCTGACGCCCTTGCCTGTCATCGAGTGAAAGTCGGTCACCGCCGGGATCGAAATCTGCCGCGCCTCGGCTGCGCTGACGATCGCCGCGGCGAGTGGATGCTCGCTGCCGCGCTCCACCGCGGCCGCGAGCCGCAACAACTCGGCCTCGTTTCTGCCGGCCGCCGCTTCGATCCCTGTTACCTGCGGACGACCCTCCGTCAGAGTGCCGGTCTTGTCGACCACGAGCGTATCGACGCGGCCGAGCAGCTCGAGCGCCTCGGCGTTCTTGATCAGCACACCGGCCTTCGCCCCCTGACCGGTGCCGACCATGATCGCCATCGGCGTCGCGAGTCCGAGGGCGCAGGGACACGCGATGATCAATACCGCGACAGCGTTCACGAGGCCGTGCGCGAGCCGCGGATCGGGTCCCCACGCAGCCCACACGACGAACGTGACGATCGCCGTGACGACGACGGCCGGGACGAAGTAGGCGGCGACGCGATCGGCAAGCCCTTGAATCGGCGCACGCGTGCGCTGCGCCTCGCCGACCATGCGCACGATTTGTGCGAGCAGCGTGTCGCGCCCGACGCGCTCGGCGCGCATCGTGAACGTGCCGTTGACGACAACGGTCGCGCCGATCACGCGATCGCCCGGACCCTTGTCGACTGGAATCGACTCGCCGGTCACCATCGATTCGTCGAGCACCGCCGCGCCGTCGACGATCGCGCCATCGACCGGCACTTTTTCACCTGGCCGGACGCGCAGAATGTCGCCCGCCTGAACATCCCCGAGCGGCACGTCCTCCTCGACCGGGCCGCGAACCACGCGCGCGGTCTTCGGCGCGAGACCGAGCAGATGACGAATCGCCGCGCCGGTGCGATGCCGCGCGCGCAGTTCGAGCACCTGGCCGAGCAGGACGAGGACGGTGATGACGACAGTGGTGTCGAAGTACGTCTCGACGGCGCCGTGGACGCGGAAGCCGGTCGGAAACATCCCCGGCGCGATCGTCGCGAAGGCGCTGTAGATGTACGCGGCGCCGACGCCGATGCCAATCAACGTGAACATGTTCGGGCTCGCGTTGACGAGCGACTGCCACATGCGCTCGAAGAACGGCCAGCCGCACCAGAACACCACCGGCGTGGCCAGCGCGAGACCGATCCAGTTCACCCAGGTCATGCCGATCCGGTGCGCGAGCGATCCGCCGGTCAGCATGTCGCCCATCGTCAACAGGAACACCGGCGCGCCCAATGCGACGCCGATCCAGAAGCGCCGCGTCATGTCGACGAGCTCGGGGTTGGGCGCGTCCGAGAGATCGGCGACGCGCGGCTCGAGCGCCATGCCGCATTTCGGACACGCGCCCGGTCGATCGCTGACGACCTCGGGATGCATCGGACACGTGAACTCGGATCCTGCAGGGTGCTCAGTCGATCCTGTGGGGCGCTCGGCGATTTCGGTCGGGAGCTGGGGTGAGCGCGCCGGATGCGCGCGCACGCCACCGAGTTGGATGAGCGCCGGCGCCATCGCTTCGCGTGTGCCCGCGAGGTACTTCTTCGGATCTGCGGTGAACTTCGCGACGCAGCCCTTCGAGCAGAAGTAGTACGTGGTCCCGTCGTACTCGACGCGGCCCGCGGCCCGGGCGGGATCGACGGTCATCCCGCAGACGGGATCGACAGCCATCCCTTAACTATACAAAGCGCGGCCCTACCCGGATGGGCGGTTACGCGGTGAACGATGAGGGCGGCGGCGGTTGGTTCAGCAGCAGCCAGTACAGACCAAGCTGGCGGACGGCCTCGACGAATTCCTGAAAATCGACCGGCTTGCGAATGTAGCTGTTCGCGCCGCGGCTGTAGGTGTTCAGCAGATCTTTTTCCTCGATTGAGGACGTGAGGATCACGACCGGCAGGAGCCGGGTCCTCGGATGCGCTCGGATCCGCTCGAGCACGTGAAGGCCGTCGACACGCGGCATCTTCAAATCGAGGAGCACGACCTGCGGCAGTGTTGGCGGACGGCCGGTCTGAGCGCCGCTGCTGAACAGGTAATCGAGCGCTTCAACGCCGTCGCGCGCAACGACAATCTCGTTGGCGATGTTGCTCTTGCGAAATGCCCGCATCGTCAGCTCGACGTCGTCGGGATTGTCTTCCACGAGCAGGATCTCATTCATCATCGTTGGTCGTCGGCGTTGGTCAGTGGTCGTCGGTCGTTACTCGTCAGTCGTTGTTGATCAGTAATCGTTGGTCGTCACCTGCTGGCGATCGCGCGATCAGCTCAGCGTGAAATAGAAACAGGCGCCCCCATTAATCTTGCCCTCCGCCCACACTCTCCCCCCATGACGATGGACGATTCGTTGAACGGTCGCAAGACCGATGCCGGTGCCCGGAAACTCCGAGACCGCGTGCAGACGCTGAAAGGGACCGAACAGCTTGTGCGCGTAGTCAGGGTCGAATCCGGCGCCGTTGTCGCGGACGAAGAAGGCAGGGCCGAGTTCGCCGTCGCGCGCTTGACCGATCTCAATCGCTGAGCCGTCGCGGCGGCTCGTGAACTTCCACGCGTTCTCGATCAGATTCTGCAGCGCGAGCCGGACGAGCGGCGGGTCCGCGGTTGCCTGGAGTCCGGGCGCAATGGTCACCGCGATCTGGCGCGCCGGCTGCTGACGCCTCAGCTCCGCAACGACCTGCTCGGCGACGTCGCTCAGATCGACCCGCTCGCGTGACATCTCGGCGCGGCCGACCTTGGACAGCGCCATCAGGTCGTCGATCAGTCGTCCCATCCGCCGCGTCGCATGGCGGATGCGATCCAGATGATTGAGCGCCTCCTCCGGCAGCTGGTCGCCGATGTCTTCGACGAGCGCCTGGCTGAAGCCATCGATGCTGCGCAGCGGCGCACGGAGGTCGTGCGAGACCGAATAGCTGAACGATTCGAGCTCGCGGTTCGCATCGTGCAGCGCGCGCTCGGTGCGGTCGCGTTTCGTGATTTCCCTGACCAGCAGCAGGTGGCTCGTCGCCAGGAGCAGCAGACCGACGCCGGCGGCGCCAGTGGCATAGGTGGGCGCGGCCCGATACGCAAGCTGTCCCAGCGATACGACCGCGAGCAGACCAAGAACGGTGATGGCATGGATGACGACGCGCATCAGCCGGCGGCGTCGCGGCTCGATCACAGCAGGCTCAGTGCGCCCTGTCGCGCGATCCATCCGCGCATCTGCGCCGCGGACGCGGGCGCGGCGAAGTAGCTGCCCTGCGCCGTGTCGCACCCGAGGGCCAGAAGCTGATCGTGCATCGCGGCCGATTCAACGCCTTCGCCGACGACGCTCAGCCCGAGGTTGTGCGCGAGCTCAATGGTCGATCGGACGATCACGTCGTCCCGCCCGCTGCTCAGATCGGCGATGAACGAGCGATCGATCTTCAGCTCGTTGACCGGCAGACGGCGAAGGTAGCTGAGCGAGGAATACCCCGTGCCGAAGTCGTCGATGACGATCCGGACGCCCATCACGTGCAGGCGCTGCAGGCATTCCATCGATCGCGCGGGATCGGTCAGCAGGACGTTCTCGGTGATCTCCAGCGCGAGCGAGGACGGCGAGGCGCCATGCAGGTTCAGGAAGTCGCCGACGCGCTGCGGCAGGTCCGGATCCTGGAGGTTGCGCGGCGACAGGTTCACGGCCACGGTCAGCGGTGTTTCCGTCTCGACGCCGGCCCATTCGCTGAGCGCCGTGTCGAGCACGATCATCGTCAGCGGATTGATCAGACCGGTCTGCTCGGCCAGATCGATGAAATCGGCGGGCAGCAGCCGCCCGTGCTGCGGGTGATTCCATCGCACGAGCGCTTCGATGCCGGCGACGACGCCGGTGCGCATGTGAACGATCGGCTGGTACTCGAGGAAAAATTGGCGCGCGTCGAGCGCCTGGCGCAGCTCGCCAATCAGCGTCAGGCGGCGGTGTGTGTGGCGCTCGCGATCGGGCGCGTACACCGCGATGCCGGAACGGTCCGTCTTGGCCAGATACATCGCGACGTCGGCCTTCTGCAGCAGCGTGTCAGCCGAGGCGCCGTGTTCGGGGAAACACGCGACGCCGAGGCTGGCGCGGATCGCCAGCGGACGATGATCGATGAGAACCGGCCGCTCGATCTCCTGGAGGATCTTCTGCCCGGTGAGCACGGCGCCGTCGATGTCGGTCGACGGCAGCAGGATCGCGAACTCGTCGCCGCCGAGACGGGCCACGGTGTCGGCCTCGCGCAGCGTGGCGCGGACGCGCGACGCCACCTGCTGCAGCACGCGATCGCCGGCGTGATGACCGAGCGTGTCGTTGACTTCCTTGAAGCCGTCGAGGTCCATGACGAGCAGCGCCAGCGGCTTGCTGTCGCGGTTGGCGGCGCGGGCCGCCTGATCGAGCCGGTCGTGGAGCAGCGATCGGTTGGGCAAGTCGGTCAACGCATCGTGATACGCCAGGTAGGCGATGCGCTGCTCCGCGCGCCGGCGCTCGCGCCGGACCGCGGCATCGCGCAGCTCGCGCTCGACCGCGGGCACGAGCCGCTTCAAGTTGCCTTTCATGATGTAGTCGTGCGCGCCGACTTTCATCGCCGCGACCGCGGAATCCTCGCCGATCGTCCCGGACACGAAGATGAACGGCAGATCGGCATCGCGCTCGCGCAGCATCTGCAGCGCCACGGTGCCGCTGAAGCTGGGCATCGTGTAATCCGCGATCGCGATGTCCCACGCCTGCCGGCCGAGCGCGGCACGAAGCGCCGCCGGTGTGTCGACGCGCTCCACGATCACGGTGTAGCCGCCGCGCGTCAACGCGCGCACCACGAGCGCGGCGTCGTCCTCAGAATCTTCGATCAGCAGCAGTCGCAGTCGAGGTGTCCCGTCCATACCGAATCCGATTCCGTACGTTAACCCGACGCGACGCTGGGGTGGCGCTATCGAGGGCGGGCGCGAGTCGAAATGTCGTTGCGGCTCAGCGGTTACCGCCACAGGCTGCCATACTTTTCGGCGTTTCGATAGGGAAAAGATTCCGAAAAACGCCGAATTACGATTTCAGCGTCGGACTAACAAAGACGAAGTTGTGAACCGCGGCTCGATGTCGACAGGGACCGCTGTCAATTGTTCCAGCATGCGCTGGATCTCCGGCCGCACCACACCGAGGCGATCACCGAGCGCCTTGGCCTTGGCGTAATCCCCTTCGGCCTGGATCGTCATGATGTCGCGCGTCAGCGCCGTCACGCCTTCCTTGATCCGATCCGGATTCACCTTCAGCGTTCCGTCGGCATTGGTGATGAACGCGCGCGAGTCGAGCAGCGAGTTGAGCTGCACGGCGATGCCTTTGCCGTGCGCCTCGGTGACGCCGAAGCGGATCGATCGGAACGTGGAGGCGAGGAAGGTCGTGTACAGCGTCGGCTCGAGCGACTTGGGCAGGACGCCCTTGTCGATCAAATGCTGGACGGCGAACAGCGACGAGATGTCGGCCTTCGCTTCTTCGAGGAAGCTGTATGTCTCCTTCAACTCCTGGCGAACCGTGGTCGCGCGTCCGTTCTTCGAGATGTTGTGCGGGCCGAGGCCGTGCATCAGCTCATGGACGAGAATCTGCGTGAAGAACGCCTCGAAGGACACGTCCTTCTGATCGGCTGCGGGCAGCACGACCTTCGAGATCGGCACCAGCGTCTTCGCGAACTTGGCATCCTGGACGTTCTTCAACATCACCCGCTTCGCGCCTTTCTCGCGGATGACGCGTTCGTCGTTGGGCAGATTGAACGCCGCCGTCTGCACGCCGCGATTGGCGTCGCCGGCGGCGAAGATCTCGTTGACGACGGTGATCGGCGCCAGCGCGCCGAGCTTCGGATTGCGCAAGCGCGGATCGATCGGCAGGTGGTTCTCGATGTCCTGCAGTTCGGCGGCGAAGCGCTGAAGCTTGGCCGTTTCGGCGGCGTCCTGCACCGTGATGAACGACTCGAACGCCGCCTTGTAGTTGAACAACTCGTCTTCGTAGACCTCGTAGGGACCGATCGTCGGCTCGATGACGCCCTTGAGCTCCATCCACGCGACGTCGCTCTCGTAGTAGTCGTTGGACAGCAATGCCTCGGCGCGCTTGACGAGGAACGTCTTCAACGTCGGCTCGGTGGCGAGCGCGGCCGCCTCGCGCAGCAGCGACGCCGCGCGCGCGAGCTCGCCTTGATACTCGACGTTGTAGGGCACGATGCTGAAGCTGTTGCCGCTGCGCCGGATGACGGTGAAGAACCCCGTGGCTCGCGCCCGCTCCGCTTCCGGCAGCGATTGGATCCATCGTTCGAGATCCGCCTTCGTCGCGGCCGGCGGATAGTAGTTCGCCCCCTCCGGCTTGGCCGGCGCACCGGGGACGAACGCCTGATTGTGATCGAGGCGCGACCACGGACCCTTGTTGATGAGGAAGTAGTGCAGGCGTGCACGGCCGGCGGGCGACTGATCGCGCACGAGATCGAGCAGCATCGCGTCGTTGCCGGCCCAGACCTGCCTGAGAAACAGCGCGTCGATGATCGTCGACGCCTCGACGAGTTTCCCCAGCACGCGGCGGTCGGCATCCGACAGCTGCGAGAGATCCGCGCCGATATCGGTCGGCGCGAACCGCGCGATCATCTGTTCGAGCTTCGCCGCATCGGGCACCGACGCCTCCTGCGCGCGGACGACCGCCAGCGCGACGACACACACCGAGGCGAGGACGAATCGCGGCATGACGGTAGTCTACAACCGCGGTTGTTCTCGCTGACGAACTACGGCTGGCCTTTCGGCCGCGCGTGCTTCACGGCCAGGTCGTGCTGCTTTCGCACGAAGTCGGCGTAGATGCGAACCGCGCGATCGGTGTCCTCGGGATCGTTCGCCTTCGCTTTCTGCAGGTAGGCGTCGACCGCTTCGCGCGCCGATCGATGTGGCGTCGATTCTTCGCCGGCGGCCGCCGCCGCAAAACGACGGTGCAGCTCTTCCAGCGCGGCCGCGCCCTTCTGCGACGGGAGCACGGCATCGAAGGTCGCGACGACCTTGCCGAGCTCGTCGCGCTCGATGGCGCGTTGATCGAAGAATGCTTTCAGCGTCTTCTGATCGCCCCACGTCGTGCCGTCCTCGAAGACGACCGCAAGGATTTCGACCGACGAACCCGGCGGCGCGGCCTCGACCGGAACCGTACGTGACTCTCCAGAACGCAGCCAGTCGAGGTGATTCGGCGCGCGCGGCAATCCGCGCGTCACTTCGCTGAGGTAGACGTCGGCCGAATGCACTTCGCGGTGAATGCCGCCCCTGGCGTTGGGCGAGGACACAGCGAAGCTCCACGCCGTGACCGCCTGGCTTCCCGTGTTCCGCAGCTCGACCGTCGGCGTGGCGCCGGCCATGAGGCGTCCCGAGAGCGGCGCGTCCGCGGCTGCCAGCGCAGCCGTGATTAGAAAGGCGACACGAAAACTCAATGCTGCTGTCATAGCCTGACCAGGATTCACAAATCAGGCCGACTAATGCACGCCGCGGGACATTTGCAGTGTGGCTGGGTCGGCGCCGAGACGACGGATCGCCGCCTCCCACATCTTGTCGGCCGGCGTGTTGAAAATCAGATTGTGATCGACGTCGCTCATCAACCACGCCGACGCCTCGAGCTCCGCTTCGAGCTGACCGGGTCCCCAGCCCGAGTAGCCGACGATCAGCCGCGACAGTGCCGGCGGCGACGGCTCGAGCAGTCGCCGCAGGAGATCGGGCGACGTCGACAGGTAGAGGCTGTCGGCAATCTGACGGCCGAGCGCGGCATCGTCGACGTCGGTCTTCTCCCCGACGAGAATCCAACTCCGCTGCGGCTCCACTGGGCCACCCACCCACAGTTGCAGCTCGCGATCGGTCGACACGGGTGGATCCAGCTTCACGATGACGCGCCCCGTCGTGACCAGCGGACGATTCACAACGAGGCCCAGCGCCCCGTCTTCGCCGTGCGTGCACAGCAACACCACGGTGCGCGAGAAATTCGGATCGACGAGCTGCGGCATCGACAGGAGAAGTGCGGGCGCAAGCGATGAAGACACGTCGCGATTACCTTTGCACGATATTACGCCCGAACGCGAAAGAAGTGCGCATCACGTGATGCTTGAGGATCACTTCTCGAGCGCGCGAGCGACAGTTCGCAGATCGTCGGTGAAGCGCTTCATCTCGAGGCGCCGCATCTCGTCGTCCGGCGCACGAAGAATGGACGAAGGATGCACCGTGGCAGAGACCAGCGGCGCAAGCGGCGACTCGACGAATTCGCCGCGATGCGCCGTCACCTTGAACTGACGTCCGAGCAACGCCTGCGCCGCCGTCGCACCAAGGCACACAATGGCGCGCGGCTTCACCAACTCGATCTCCGTGTCGAGCCACGGACGGCAGGCGGCAATCTCGGCGGCGTTCGGTTTTTTATGAATGCGCCGCTTGCCGCGCGGCTCCCATTTGAAGTGTTTCACCACGTTGGTGACGTAGACGGCGGCTCGGTCGATCCCGGCATCGACGAGCGCCCGATCGAGCAGCTTCCCTGCGGGACCGACGAACGGGTGCCCGGCCAGATCCTCCGCGTCGCCGGGCTGCTCGCCGACCAACATCAGTTGAGCTTTGGACGCACCTTCGCCGAACACGGTCTGCGTGCCCAACTTCCAAAGATGGCAGGCCCGACACGTTTTTGCAGCCGCCCCTACCTTCGACAGCGTGGGACGGAGCGGAATCAGGTCAGATGCGTCTTTCCGCGGCGGCTTCGGCATTGGCGCTTGCGATCGCCACATTGCGTCGCAAGCCTTGTGCCTTCGTGCGCCGCATCGCGCTGCCGTCGAGCGCTTCGGCCAACTCATCGTCGGTGCGGCGCGAGAGCGTCGACAAATCGACGCGATCCCAGGCGCGGCGCGGCTGCCAGGCCGGATCGCCCGAATGCGGAGCCACGGCGTTCCACGGACACACTTCCTGGCAGATGTCGCATCCGTAGACGTGCGATCCGATCGCGTCGTGGAGCGAGGATGGAATCTCCCCTCGCTTCTCGATCGTCAGGTAGGAAATGCACCGCGTCGAATCGAGTACGCCCGGTGCGACGATCGCCTGCGTCGGACATGCCTCCAGACACAACCGACAGGTGCCGCACTGGTCGAGCGACGGCGCGTCGACCTGGAGCGGCAGGCTGCAGAGGATCTCGCCGAGAAAGATCCACGATCCGATGTCAGGATTGATCACGCAGGTGTTCTTGCCGATCCAACCGATGCCGGCGTGCTGCGCGTAGACGCGCTCCTGCACCGGACCGGTATCGACGTAGGCGCGCGCATCGAACGGCTCGGACGACTGCTCGCGCATCCACGCCAGCAGCGCATCCAGACGCGCGCCGATGACGTCGTGGTAGTCGTCGCCCCACGCGTAGCGCGCGATCTGCGCGCGCGACGGATCGGCGCACTCGGTCGAGTACGGACGGTCGGTGTTGTAGTTGGTGGCGGTGACGATGACGGTTTGCGCGGTCGGAAGGACGTGACGCACGTCGGCGCGGCGATCGGCGGAGCGATTCAGATACGCCATCTCACCGGCGTATCCGCGGTCGAGCCATTCGCGAAAAAACCGCAGCTCCGGGTGCGCGACCGCCGGCGCGATGCCGCACGCATCGAACCCCAGCTCGCGCGCGCGGCGCTTGATATCAATCGATTGCATGGTGAATTTGAGGATCTGAGGATTTGAGGATTTGAGGATCTATTGGAGGATCGATCGAACCTCGAAGCCATCTCACAAATACTGGCATCGGACTCACTTCCTCGGCGCTATTTTAGACAGGTCAACACTGGGCGACTACACAGGACGAGTCCCGCTCCAAGGCGCGTTGGTTCTGCTCGGCAACTATCGACGCGTCCATGCCCATTGGAGAATGCCGCCTCTGAACGCACGATTTCAAGAATTTCCTCGATCAGCCGATCTGCCGCCGCACAGCGTCCGCGCTAAAGAGTGGCAACCGGTGCGGCGGACTGAGGGGCTAGGAATTAAGAGCGGTGCGGCTCCCCAGTTGCACAGCCGCTCCTCGGTGTCGTCTGACTCGTGGGCGACGAATTCAAACTCAGGGACAAGTTCATAAAAAAACGTGTGACACACACGGAGTTGAAGTCCACATTGAGTGCGACGGATGGCAACCTGGGCGGCCATGTCCGCAAGCTCGAAGACGCCGGCGACGTTTCATGCGACAAAACGTTTGAAGGCCGCACACCGCGGACTGATTACAGGCTGACCGCCTCCGGCCGACGTGCGCTGGAGAAGTACCTCAATCACCTGGATGCCATCATTCGAGCGGCTCGCAGCAGTTGAGCTCTCCGCCCGTCCAGCGACCCCGTCAATTTCTTCTATACACAGAGAACTTTTCATCATAGAGTATAGTCGCACGGCCTCGATACCAGGCAGCGTCTCCGCGTTTCCACGCCGGTTTTGGGAGTGTTGGCACATGACATCCTCTGTGACGAACCCCGTGAAGGTATTCCCCCTCATCGCCCTCGGCCTGGCCATTGCCGCGATGGGCATTTACGTTGCCAACGCCGACGACGCGCCCGGCGCGGCGGTCATCGGACTCCTGCTGATGCTTGCCGCGGTCCTGTTCGGCGTGAGGACCGCACGGAACCGGCTGCCGACCTGGGCCGGGCGCACCGCACTGGCGGTCGGCGTTCTCATTGCCGCGTTCGCGGCATTTCTCACCCATGCGGTCACCGTGGCAGCGCCTCTCTTCGCGCAACCGCCGGACGTGCCGTCGGTCCGCGAGTCTGCCCCCTCGCCACAATGGGCGGCAGCGGTCGATCGAGCGCGGCCGATGGTGCGCGGGGCCATCGTGGAGCAGAACCTGCCAGGAGTCTCGATCGCGGTCGGCACGGGCGGGGGCATCGTCTGGGCCGAAGGGTTCGGATGGAGGGACGTCGTCACGCAGACGCCCGTCACACCGGATACGCGATTCAACATCGGCACGGCGGCGTCTGCGGTCGCCGCCGCCGTCGCGCCGCTCGGGCTGACCAATACCGGCGCTGACTCGGCGGCAGAATGGAGTCCCGAGCATATCGGCGAGCCGGAAGAGGACTTCCCGCTCTTCACGATCATCCGCCACGTCATCTTCAGGCCGATCGGTCTCGCCCCTGCGCAGCCATTGCCGGGCGATCGCGCGACGTTCTACGTCCCGAGATCCGATGACAATCCTGGCCGTGGACGACGACTGATGTACATGCGCGACCTGGCCTGTTGCGCGAACGGGATGGCGTTCTATTCCACGCCGTCCGATCTCGTGCGCTTCGCCCTGGCGACGAAAGCAGACAGCGTCAACGGCGAGCTCGCAGGCGGAA
>DAIUKO010000190.1:0-3904 GCA_036848175.1 Vicinamibacterales bacterium
CGTCGTAAATGAAGCTGGCGACGTAGGTGAAGAGCAGCGACGCGGCGAACGGCGAAGGCGTCTCCGAGTCGACCGTCGCCAGACGAATCTTCCGGCTGCGCAGATCGGCGAGCGTGGACACGAGCGCCGGCATGTCAAAGACGTCGCGGAGGCACTCGCGGTACGTCTCGAGCAGCACCGGGAACGACCCGTACCGCGACGCGACCGCCAGCAGATCGGCCGCGCGCTTGCGCTGCTGCCACAGCGGCGCGCGCATGCCGGGACGGCGCTTCGGCAGGAGCAGCGATCGCGCGGCGTTTTCGCGAAACTTCGCGGCGAAGAGCGCCGTGGCGCCAAGTTGCCTGACCACGAGCGCCTGCACTTCGTCGGGGTCCGGCACGACCAGCCGCGGATCCGGCGGCTCGTCGACGTCGGGAAATCGCACGACGAACCCATCGTCTCCCCACAGCGTTTCGACGTCGGTGCCGCCTTCCTCGCGAATCTTTGCGGCCACGGCCATCGCCCACGGCGCGTGCACGCGGCCTCCGCGCGGCGACAGAACACAGACCCGCCAGTCGCCGAGCTCATCGCGCACGCGCTCCACGACGACGGTCGTCGCGTCCGGGAGCGCACGCGCCGCGGCGATTTGATCGCGCAAGTACTGAAGCAGGTTCTCGGCCGCGCGCGCGTCGAGATCGTGTTCGCGCGTGAGCCGTTCGACCGCGACCGCCGGCGGCACACGCATCAAGTCATGCATCAACTTGCCGATCGCGAGCCCCAGCTCCAGCGGCCGGCCGGCGCGGTCGCCTTTCCAGAACGGCATCTTGCCCGGCTCGCCCGGCGCCGGCCTGACCAGCACACGGTCGTGCGTGATCTCCTCGATGCGCCACGACGAGGCGCCGAGCACGAACGTTTCGCCGACGCGGCTCTCGAACACCATCTCTTCGTCGAGCTCGCCGACGCGTGCCGCGCCCGGCCCCGCGCCCAGCAGGAAGACGCCGTACAGTCCGCGATCGGGAATCGTCCCGCCGTTGGCGATCGCGACGCGCTTGGCGCCCTCGCGCGCGGTCAGCGTGCCGGCGACGCGATCCCAGGTGACACGCGGCCGGAGCTCCGCGAATTCGTCCGACGGATAACGCCCCGACAGCATGTCGAGCACGCCCTCGAACACCATGCGGCTCAACTCGGCGAACGGCGCCGCGCGGCGGATGGTCGCGAACAGCTCGTCCACGTTCCACGTGTCCATCGAGACCATCGCGACGATCTGCTGCGCGACGATGTCGAGCGGATTGCGAGGGTAGCGGCTGGCTTCGACGGCGCCGTCGTGCATCGCCCTGGCGACCGCCGCCGAGGCGACCAGATCGCCGCGGAACTTCGGAAAGATCACCCCTTCGCTGACGGCGTTCGCCTGGTGGCCGCCGCGGCCGATGCGCTGCAGGCCGCTCGCGACCGACGGCGGCGCTTCGATCTGCACGACCAGATCGATCGCCCCCATGTCGATGCCGAGCTCGAGCGACGAGGTCGCGACCAGCGCGCGCAGCAGACCGGCCTTGAGCAGATCCTCGATCTCCATCCGCTGCGGACGCGCGATCGATCCGTGATGAGAGCGGACGAGCGTTTCGCCGGCGAGCTCGTTGAGCGCACCGGCGAGCCGCTCGGCGAGACGGCGGCTGTTGACGAAGATCAGCGTCGAGCGGTGCGCGCGAATCAGATCGAGGAGGCGCGGGTGAATGGCCGCCCAGATGGAGGGCCGCGAATCACCGACCGACGCGGGACCGCTGGGGATGTCGTCGGCGGTCGTCAGTTTGGCCATGTCCTCGACGGGGACTTCGATGGTCAGCTTCAGCTCTTTCTTCTTGCCCGCGTCGACGATCGTCACCGGACGGTAGCGGACGGTACGCTCGGTCGTGAACTCTTCAGCGACTTCGATTTCTGCGCGCTCACCCTTCGACATGCTCAGGGTGAGCGGTTTTCGGCTCGCTCGTCCTGAGCCCGTCGAAGGACGAGCCCGGACCGTCTCGGCGCCGCCCAGAAACCGCGCGACTTCCTCGAGCGGGCGCTGCGTGGCCGACAAACCGATGCGCTGCGGCGGCGTTGCGCACCTGGCTTCCAAACGCTCGAGCGAGAGCGCGAGGTGCGCGCCGCGCTTGGTCGGCACGAGCGCGTGAATTTCGTCGAGGATGACCGTGTCCACCGAGCGCAGCGCTTCGCGCGCGTTCGACGTGAGCAGCAGGTAGAGCGATTCCGGCGTCGTAATCAGGATGTCCGCGGGCTCGCGTTGAAAGCGCGCGCGCTCGGCCTGCGGCGTGTCGCCGGTGCGGATCGCGATGTACGGCGCCGCGTACGGCGTGCCCTGCTGTTCGGCGGTTTGTGCGATGCCCGCGAGCGGCGCGCGCAGGTTCCGCTCGACGTCGGACGCGAGCGCCTTGAGCGGCGACACGTAGAGCACCCGGCAGCGCTGTGCCTTCGGCGGCGCCGGCGAGAACATCAAACGGTCGAGGCACCACAAAAATGCGGTAAGTGTTTTGCCGCTGCCGGTGGGTGCAAGGATGAGCGTCGACTCGCCGCGCGCGATCGCCGGCCAGCCCAGCGCTTGCGGCGGCGTCGGCGCATCAAACGCAGCCGTGAACCATGCGCGCACTGCATGATGAAACGGTGCAAGCGGGTCGGAAATCGGTCGAGCGCACACGTCGCGATCTTATAATGTGAGCAGACTTCAACACGCACAGCCGCGGCGATCGCGGCGGGGAACACAGGGCTATGGGTGATGCGGGCGAAGGACTGATCGACGCGGATTCACGGATCCAGGAGCGGATGGAAGAGCTCGAACGCGAGCGCAAGCAGTCGCGCACGAAGGCGGTGCGCGATCCCGAAAAAGTTCGTGCGCTCGAATCGCTGCGCCTGGCGCGCACCGAGCTCGCAGCGCAGCTCGCCGCGACCAGCAACGAACGCCGGCGCGATCACATCTCGCAGGCCATTGCCGAGATCGAACGCCGGATGAAGGAAGCGGAAGAGGACCTGAAGAACTGACGACGGCCGCCGCAGCCCTCGCGCCGGTCTACGAGTACCACGACGGCACCAAGCATCACTTCCATCAGTTCGCGCGATCGCTCGGGTATCTCGACTGGGCCTCGCAGCCGCGGCCGTTTCGATCGTTTCATGGCGCCCCCGAATCTTCATTGTGGCCGGCTCCCGGCGCATCGCCGTCCCTGATCGGCGACGTCCTGCGGCATTCGCTCGGCCTCTCCGCATGGAAACAGTTTCATGACTCGCGCCCTTCGACAGGCTCAGGGCGCCGTGAGCTCGTCGAACGGCGGTGGTCGCTGCGCGTCAACCCGTCGAGCGGCAACCTCCATCCCACCGAAGCCTACGTGGTCTCAGCCACCGGCGTGTACCACTACGCGGCCGACCGGCACGCGCTCGAGCAGCGCTGCGCGTTCACGGCGCAGCAGCGCGACGATTCGTTTCTCGTCGCGCTGACGTCGATCCACTGGCGCGAGGCGTGGAAGTACGGCGAGCGTGCGTTCCGGTACTGCCAGCACGATCTCGGGCACGCGATCGCGGCTGTCCGCATCGCCGCCGCGATTGCCGGTCTCCACGCCGAGATGCTGCCCGAGTGGTCGCAGCCGGAGATCGCCGCGTTGACTGGCACCGACCGCGATCAGGATTTTGTCGAGGCGGAACGCGAGGAGCCGGGCTGCCTCATCGTCGTTGGTCCCGGGTCGCTGGTCGGGGGTCGCTCGGCGTTGGTCGTTGGTCGCAACGAGCTGCTGCGCGCCGCACGGGAAGGCACGTGGACAGGAAAGGCATCGCAGTTGAGCGAGGCTCACGTCGAGTGGACGTTCATCGACGAGATCGCGCGGGCGACGGAAGATCCCGGACGCGCTCGTGGTTCGACTGGCTCACCACGAGCGGTGACCAACGA
>DAIUKO010000190.1:4004-14497 GCA_036848175.1 Vicinamibacterales bacterium
CACCACGAGCGGTGACCAACGACCCGACTGGCTCACCACGAGCGGTGACCAACGATCCGGCAGGCTCACCACGAGCGGCGACACCCGACCCGCTCACCCTGAGCTTGTCGAAGGGTGAGGCCGTACCCTACACACGCGCATTGACGCTTCAACGTCGAAGCGCGGTTGCGCTCGACGGCCGATCATCGATCTCAGCGGAGCGATTCTTCGACATCCTCGCGCGAGCGATGCCGGATGGCCGTGCGCCCTGGGACGGATTGTGGTGGGACGCGCGGATCCATCTCGCGCTCTTCGTGCATCGCGTCGACGGCGTCGATCCGGGGTTGTACGTCCTTGTGCGCAGCGCGCGCGGGCGCGAGGCGCTCGAGCGCGCGATGACGCGCGACTTCCTCTGGCAACCCGCGTCCGATCGTCTCCCGCTGTTTCTGCTCGCGCGCGGCGACTGCCGCCGGCTCGCCGAGCGTGTGAGCTGCGATCAGGAGATCGCCGCAGACGGCTTCTTCAGCCTGGGGATGCTCGCCGAGTTCGACGCGAGCCTCGCCGAGTTCGGCCCCGCGTTCTATCGTCACCTGTTCTGGGAGTCTGGCGTCGTCGGTCAGGTTCTGTATCTCGCCGCCGAAGCCGCCGGCACACGCGGCACCGGGATTGGCTGCTTCTATGACGATCCTGTCCATGACGTGTTCGGCCTGGTCGATCACACGTTCCAGTCGCTCTATCACTTCACGATCGGGATGCACATCGAGGACACGCGGCTGACGACGGAGCGCGGCTACTCGTGGGAGGAATCGCGTGCACCGGCGCGCCCCGGCATTCAACCTTCAGCCGCCGGCCCGGTCTAATCACGGTGCCCGCCTGCCGCCCCGGCACAAGGAGGATCGTGATGTTGGTTCGACACATGACCGCCGCGGCAAATCGAAAACCTCACTAGCCGCGGACATCGAGACCAACGCGAGGCCGGCAGGGCCGGACGGGATGCCGTCCCGCCTATCCGGCCGGCTCGCCACCGAGAACGTCCACGGACAAGCCGAACTGGCGCGCGATCGTTCGTGCCGGCTGCGAGTAGTCGTTCGTGAAGTGCGCTGGCAGGCCGGCCGGCGGCGGCGGAATCGGACGCGCCGCGGCGGCGCTGATGATGCGCCGATAGTCGTTTGCCATCACATCCATCGTGTGGTGGGCGCGCCAGAACGCGTAGCCGGCGCGCGCGAGATCGCGGCGAAGCGGCTCGTCCTTCGCGAGACGGCGCATGGCGCGGCCCAACGCATCCTCTTCATCCAGCAGATCGATCCGGATCGCAACCCGTTCGTCGATGTCGACCGTATGCGCCAGGTCGCTGATGACCGTCGGCCGCGCGGCCGAGAGGCACTGCAGCCACGACGCCGAGGTCTCGTGCGCGGTCGGCCAGCGCAGGCACAGGCACACATCGGCCGCAGCGAGATAGCGGCCGATCGCGTCGCGGTCCACGAAGCCGGTGACGTGGACGCGTTCGGACATCGCGGCCGCGTCGACGTCGCTCTTCAGCGTCGGATAATCGGACGCGTCGCCAACGAGAAGCAGCCGCGCATCCGCGCCGTCACCCACGAGGGCGGCGAAGGCGCGGAGAATCGCGCCGATCCGCTTTTCGCTGGTCACCTTTCCGAACGCGGCGAACACGATCGTGCGATCGGAGCAGCGGAGCGCTGCGCGCATCGCGGTGCGATCGGCCTCGCTCGCGTCAACAGCGCTCGTGCCCAGGTGGATCGCTTCGATCGGCGTGTCCGGAAACGCTGCGCGAAGATCGGCGGCGACCCGCGCGTTGTGGACGGCGATCGTCCGCGCGGTCTTGATAACGGCCGGGAGCATCGACCACAAGTAGTAGATCGATCCGCCCAGGCCCTCGACCGCGTACTCGACGACATCGCGGTTCGCATCCGGATGATCGAACCAGAACTCGCGCCGGTAGTCGTCGGCTCGGCGCGCCGCGAGCAGCTGGCGCGCCCGCGCGTGATGCACGGTCGGATCGTGGATGACGACCAGACCCGGAAAGCGCGCGAGGTACGCCCAGACGAAATCGTGGCAGCTCGCGTTACCGAGCTGATACACGACGAGGTCGTAGGGCGCGCGCTGGTTTCGCCAGACGAAATCGTGCGCGCGCGGTTCATCGTAGCGATCGATCGTGAAGTCGCGCTCGAGACGCGGCAGCAGTTCGGCATTCGCGTCGGCGACGCCGGAGCGCACCGGTGGGAGCGGTGAAAACCATGCAATGGTCATTCGTCGTTCGTCATTAGTCGCTGCGCACCGTGTTGTCGTCAAGGCCACCTCGACCGGCGACGCACGACCGCCGACCAAAGACCAACGACCATGTTGGTGTGTTAGCATGTGGGCTTCGGCTTGGGAAATCGTTCACAAGCCGGCGGTTGACGCGTCTTCGTTTATGCAGGGCTGGCTCTCGATCTCCGTCATGATCGCGCTGGGCGCCGGATTCGGGCTGGCGGCCATCCTGCTCTCCAACGTACTCGGTCCGAAGAAACCGACTCCCGAGAAAGAAGCGCCGTACGAATGCGGCATGCCGCCGGTCGGCGACGCGCGCGAACGGCAGTCGGTGAAGTTCTATCTGATCGCGATGATCTTCCTGCTCTTCGATATCGAGGTGGCGTTTCTCTATCCATGGGCGATGGCGCTGCGCGAGCTCGGGTGGCCCGGCCTCGTCCAGGTCGTCCTCTTCACGCTGCTGCTGCTCGCCGGCTACGTGTACGTCTGGCGCAAGGGCGCCCTCGACTGGAGTGACGAAAAAGCGTAATGGGACTCGAAGCTGAGATTCCGGTGCTGACGACGAGCGTCGAGAAGATGGTGCAGTGGGCGCGCCGGTCGTCGATCTGGCCGGTCACGTTCGGGCTCGCGTGCTGCGCGATCGAGATGATGGCGATGAGCTGTTCGCGCTACGACATCGCGCGCTTTGGCGCGGAAGTGTTCCGCGGCAGCCCCCGCCAGTCGGATCTGATGATCGTCGCCGGCCGGTTGTCGCGAAAGATGGCGCCGGCGCTGCGCCGCATCTACGACCAGATGCCGGAGCCCAAGTGGGTGATCTCGATGGGCGCGTGCGCGTCGATCGGCGGCGTCTTCGACAATTACGCGCTCGTGCAGGGCGTCGATCAGATCGTCCCCGTCGACGTCTACGTGCCCGGCTGTCCACCGCGCCCCGAATCGCTCATTTACGGCATCGTCCAGCTCCAGCGCAAGATCGCGCAGCAGAAGCTCGCGTAATGGACGCAGGCGCGCTCATCGCCGCGCTGCAGGAGGCGATTCCCGGCGCGCAATTCGAGGCCGCGCCCGGCGTCGATTTGCAGACCACGTTCTACATCCAGCGAGACGACGTCCCCGCGGTGATGCGCGCCCTTCGCGATCGCGAGGATCTCGCGTTCACGTTTCTCGCCGAATTGACCGCCGCCGATTTCTGGCCGCGCGAGCCGCGGTTCGAGCTCATCTATCTCCTCGTCTCGCTCACGCATCGCCGGCGCATTCGGCTGAAAGTGCGGCTGCACGGCGACGATGCCCGCGTCGCCACGGTCAGCGGCGTGTGGCCGGCCGCCAACTGGCTCGAGCGCGAGGTCTGGGATCTGTTCGGCATCGCCTTCGACGGCCATCCCGATCCGCGTCGTCTGTTGATGCCGGAGGACTGGGAGGGCTATCCGCTGCGCAAGGACTATCCGGTGCAGATCCGGAAGACGCCGCAGGTGACCCAGCCGCTGCAGGTGACGGAAGCGGAGTTCCGCGCCAACCTCATGAAGGATCGGCTCACGAGACAACCGTGAGTGAATTAATTCAGACGACGTTGACCGAAACGATCGCGTTGCACGAGCGCATGAAGGCCGCCGATTCGACGCCGATCGTCGACGCGGCTGCGGCGATTGTCGAGACGATCACCCGCAACGGGACGCTGCTCATCTTCGGAAACGGCGGCAGCGCCACCGACGCGCAGCACGTCGCGGCCGAGCTGATCGGACGCTTCCAGCGGGAGCGCCGCGCGCTGCCGGCGATCGCCCTGACCGGCGATGCGAGCGTGCTGACGGCATTGACCAACGATTACGCGTTCGAGCGGGTGTTCTCGCGGCAGGTCGAAGCGCTCGGCAGGCGCGGCGACGTGGCGTTCGGCATCAGCACCAGCGGCCGTTCCCCGAACATCGTCGCGGCGCTCGAGACGGCGAGGGCGCGGCGTCTACAGACGATCGCCCTGACCGGGCGCGACGGCGGCGCCGTCGGCCGCGCCGCGGCGATCCACATCAACGTACCGTCGGACTCGACGCCGCGCGTGCAGGAAGTCCATCGCACGGTGCTGCACATCATCTGCGATATCGTCGAGAGGGCGTTCGCTTGACGCTGATAACACGAAGGACACAAAGGGCACCAAGCACACAAAGAAAGATTCATGTACTTTTTTGCCTTTGTGTCCTTTGTGTCCTTTGTGTCCTCTGTGTCGTCTGTGTTGTATCAGCGATGGAATGAGCCTGATGCCCGAAATCAGAACCGAAACCATGACCGTCAACATGGGGCCGCAGCACCCCAGCACGCACGGCGTGCTGCGGCTGGTCCTCGAGCTCGACGGCGAAACGGTGCGATCGGCGGCGCCGACGATCGGCTACCTCCACACCGGCATCGAGAAGACCGCGGAGCAGAAGAAGTGGCAGCAGGTGATCCCGCTCGTCGAGCGCATGGACTATCTGAGCGCGCAGTCGAACTCGATGGCGTTCTCCATGTCGGCGGAGCGGCTGCTCGGCCTCGAGATCCCCGAGCGCGTCAAGAACATTCGCGTGCTGCTCGCGGAACTGCAGCGGATCAACAGCCACCTCGTGTGGCTCGGCACGCACGGCATGGAAGTCGGCGCGGTATCGGTGATGCTCTACTGTTTCCGCGAGCGCGAGCTGCTGTTGAACATCAACGAGCTGCTCGCCGGTTTCCGGCTCTTTCCGAGCTACATGCGCGTCGGCGGCCTGCGTGAGGATCTGCCGCGCGGCTTCCACGACGCGGTCCGCGCCTTTCTCGATCGGTTTCCGCCGAAGCTCGATGAGTACGAAGATCTGCTGACGAAGAACCAGATCTATTTGAAGCGGACGCAGCAGGTCGGCGTCATCAGCAAGGACGATGCGGTGGCGTACGCGCTGGCCGGTCCGATTGCGCGCGCCGCCGGAAGCGACTACGACGTGCGCAAGTATTTTCCGTATCTGGGCTACGAGACCTACGAGTTTCAGGTGCCGACGCAGACCACCGGCGATGCCTACGCGCGCTACCAGGTGCGTGTGGCCGAGATGCGCGAGAGCGTCAAGCTGTGCCGGCAGGCGCTCGAGCGGATCGCTCCGACGGGCCCATTCGCCGTCGACGATCCGCGCATCACGCCGCCGCCGAAGGATCGCGTCTACACCGAAATGGAAGCGCTCATCCAGCACTTCCTGATCTATTCACAGGGATTTACCGTGCCGGCCGGCGAGGCGTACGTGCCGGTCGAGGGGCCGCGCGGCGAGCACGGATTCTCGATCGTCTCGGACGGGACGAACCGCCCGTGGCGCGTGAAGGCGCGCGCGCCGTCGCTGATGGCGTGTCAGGCGCTCGAGAAGATGATCGTCGGCGGCCTGATCGCCGATGTCATCGCGGTCATCGGATCGATTGACGTCGTGATGGGAGACGTGGACCGGTGAGCTTTCATCCGAAGATGGCCTACGACGCCACCTTCCACAAGTCGGCGCGCACGCTCGAGGACGAAGGGCCGCCGTTCGTCTATACGGCGGAGAACCGCGCCCGCTTCGAGGAGATCATCAAGCGCTATCCGCCGGATCGCCGCCGCTCGGCCGTGCTGCCGGCGCTCTATCTCGCGCAGGCCCAGCAGGGCTACATCACCGCGAACGCGATCCGCCACGTCGCCGAACTGCTCGGCATCACCCGCGCGGACGTCGAGGACGTCGTGTCGTTCTACACGATGTTCTACACGAAGCCGGTCGGCAAGTTCCTCGTGCAAGTGTGTCGAACGCTGTCGTGCGCGCTGAACGGCGCCGAGCGCGTCACCGAGGCGCTGACCGCGAAGCTGGGGATCAAGCCCGGCGAAACCGACCAGAGCGGTACGTTCACGCTGATCGAAGTCGAGTGCCTCGGCGCGTGCGATCGTGCGCCGGTCGTCATGGTCAACGACGGCTGGCACGAGTGCCTGAAGCCCGACGACGCCGCGAAGCTGATGGACGATCTGCGCGCGAAGGGAGAGACCGTGCTATCTGGCTGCCATCACGTCGTGGAGCGAAGGTAGTCCGTGGATCCGATCCTGATCAAGCACGTCCGCGAACGCAATTCCTTCACCCTGGACTTCTACCTCCAGCACGAAGGCTACAAGGCGCTGAAAACGGCGCTGACCAGGAAGCCCGACGAGATCATCGAGATGGTCAAAGCGTCGGGCCTGCGCGGCCGCGGCGGCGCCGGTTTCCCGACCGGCATGAAGTGGCAGTTCGTGGACAAGAAGATCGAACCGCGCTACATCGCCTGCAACGCCGACGAGAGCGAGCCCGGCACCTTCAAGGATCACCTGCTGATGGAGCGCAATCCGCACCTGCTGGTCGAAGGCTGCGCGATTGGCTGCTATGCGATCGGCGCGAAGGTCGCCTACATCTATATCAGAGGCGAATTCCTGCACGTGCAGGGCGTCCTCGAGCAGGCGATCGCGGAGGCGTACGCGGGCGGCTTCCTTGGCAAGAACATCCTCGGATCCGGCTTCGACTGCGACGTCTACGTGCATCGCGGCGCCGGCGCGTACGAGGCGGGCGAGGAGACCGCGCTGCTCGAATCGCTCGAGGGGAAGCGGGCGCAGCCGCGGAACAAGCCGCCCTTTCCGGCGCTCGTCGGCCTCTACAACAAGCCGACGGCCGTCAACAACGTCGAGACGCTCTGCAACGTGCCGCTCGTCGTCGCCAAGGGCGCCGAATGGTTCGCGCAGCTCGGTCCCGAGAAGAACGGCGGCCCAAAGCTGTACTGCGTCAGCGGACACGTGAAGCGGCCGGGCGTCTACGAAGCGTCGATGCAGATCACGCTGCGCGAGCTGATCGAAGGCTACGCCGGCGGCGTGCGCGACGGCCGGACGCTGAAAGCGGTGATTCCCGGCGGGTCGTCAGTGCCGATCATGATGCCCGATCAACTCGACACGCAGGCCAGCTTCGACGCGATTCAGAAGGCGGGTTCGCTGCTCGGCTCGGCGGCGATCATCGTCCTGGACGATACGACCTGCATGGTGTGGCTGGCGGAGAACCTGCTGCACTTCTATCGCCACGAGTCGTGCGGTAAATGTACACCGTGCCGCGAGGGCACCGACTGGCTGCACAAGATTCTCCGCCGCATCGAGCGCGGTGAAGGGCAGATGCGGGATCTCGATCTGCTCTCGAGCATCTCGGCGAACATCGGCGGCAAGACGCTGTGCGCGTTCGGCGACGCCGCGGTCACGCCGGTGACGACGACGCTGAAACATTTCCGGCACGAGTACGAGGCGCACATCAAAGAAGGACGGTGTACGCTGCACGCCGACTGGCGGGCCAGACAACCGGTAGGAGCACACGCGTGAAGCCCGGCAGGCACGAAAACACGTGTCTTGATCTCGTGGTTTCGCGGTTTCGCGGTTTCGTGGTCGACCACGCATGACGTTGCTGCTGTTCGCGCAGATCGTCCTGACGCTCTTCGTCTTCGTCATGCTGCTCAACTCGGCGGCGGTGATGGTGTACGTCGAGCGCAAGGTCGCCGCCTACCTGCAGCAGCGGCTCGGCCCGTATCGCGTCGGCTGGCAGGGCGTCCTGCAACCGCTCGCCGACATCATCAAGCTGCTGTTCAAGGAGGAGCTGCGCCCGAAGGCGGCCGACGCGTTCCTCTTCGCGCTGGCGCCGATCATCGCGGCGACCTGCGCGTTCGCGGCGTTCGCGGTCGTTCCCTTCGGGGCCGAAACGACGCTCGGCGGCTGGCTGCCCGAAGGGCTGCGCCTCCAGGTGGCCGACGTCAACGTCGCGGTCCTCGTCGTCTTCGCGATTGCGTCGATGAGCGTCTACGGCATCGTCCTCGCCGGCTGGAGCTCGAACAGCAAGTACTCGCTGCTCGGCGGCCTGCGGTCGTCGGCGCAGATGATCAGCTACGAGCTGTCGTACGGTCTTGCGCTGGCCAGCGTGCTGCTCCTCGGCGAGTCGATGTCGCTCACCGAGATCGTCAATCAGCAGTCGGGCGCCTGGTACGGATTCATTCCGAGATGGTTCGCCTTCGTCCAGCCGGTCGGGTTCCTGATTTACATGATCGCCGGCGTCGCCGAGACCAACCGCGCGCCGTTCGACTTTCCGGAAGCGGAGCAGGAGCTCGTCGCCGGCTATCACACCGAGTACAGCAGCATGAAGTTCGCGATGTTCTTCCTCGCCGAGTACGTGAACATGGTCACGGTGTCGGCGGTCGCGACCGATCTGTTTCTCGGCGGCTGGCATGGCCCGTTTCTGCCCGAGTCTCTCGGCTGGATCTGGTTCCTGGTGAAGGTCGGCGCCATTCTGTTTTTCTACGTGTGGATGCGGTGGACGCTGCCGCGGTACCGCTACGACCAGTTGATGCTGTTCGGCTGGAAGGTGCTGCTGCCCGTGGCCGTCATCAACCTCCTGGTCACGGCTGCGGCCGTGCTCTATTTCGGATTGTGAACTGATGCTCTTCTACGTGTTCGCGGCGGTGGCGGTGATCTCGTCGCTGCTCGTCATCGCGCAGCGCAATCCCATCTACAGCGTGCTGCTGCTGATCGCCTCGTTCGGCGCGCTGTCAGGTTTGTACGTGCTGCTCGACGCGCCGTTCGTCGCGGTCATCCAGATCATCGTCTACGCCGGCGCCATCATGGTGCTCTTCCTCTTCGTGGTGATGCTGCTCAACGCGCCGCACGAGGAAACCGAATACGACGAGCGCGTGCATCCGCTGATGCATCCCGCGACTATGCGGTTCGGCGCCTTTCTCGCCGTCGTGCTGATCGTCGAGCTGGTCTGGGCGCTGACCAGGGCGGGCAGCGACTCGACGGCGTTTCCTGATGCCGTCAGCTCGGTGAAGGTGATTGGCGTGCTGCTGTTCACCGAGTACTCGTTCCCGTTCGAGGTGACGTCGGTCTTGATTCTCGTCGCGATGGTCGGCGCGGTCGTGCTTGCCAGGCGCGAGGCTCGCTGATGGTTCCGATCACGCACTATCTCGTGCTCTCTGCGATTCTGTTTGCGATTGGGACGGCCGGCGTGTTCGTCCGCCGCAACCTGATCACGATTCTGCTCTCGATCGAGATCATGTTGAACGCGGTGAACCTGACGTTCGTCGCCTTCGGGCGCGGATTCGGTACTGCCGACGGACAGATCATCGTGTTCTTCGTGATGACCGTGGCGGCCGCCGAAGCCGCGGTCGGCCTGGCGATCGTGATCGCGCTGTTCCGCCACCGCGAGTCACTGAACCCGGATTCGTGGACGGCGTTGAAATGGTAGGCGCGACGTTGGGCAGGAAACCACGAAACCACGAAACGGCGAACGAGACATTGGTCGTGGTTTCGTGGTGTCGCGGTCTCGTGGTTTCGTGTCGGTTCGGGTGCTCGATCGAGCCATGCTGCTGCTGATCCCTCTCTTCCCGTTCCTCGGCTTTCTGGTCAACGCCAGCGTCGGCCGGCGGCTCACCAAGGCCGGGTCGGGCGGCGTCGCCTGCGGCGTGATGATCCTCTCGTTCATCATCTCGTTGGCAGGCGTCATCCGCCTCGTCTCGCTCGAGCCCGAGTCGCGGACGCTGGTCAATCAGATCTACACGTGGTTCTCGTCCGGCGATCTCAGAGTCGGCTTCACGCTGCGGCTCGATCCGCTGGCCGCCGTGATGATCCTCGTCGTCACCGGCATCGGATCGCTCATTCACATCTACTCGACCGCGTACATGCATGACGAGCGCGATTCCGAGTACGCGCGCTACTTCTCGTACCTGAATCTGTTCGCCGCCTTCATGCTCCTTCTCGTCCTCGGCGCGAACTTTCTCGTCATGTTCGTCGGCTGGGAAGGCGTGGGCCTCTGCTCGTATCTGCTGATCGGCTTCTGGTTCCAGAAGAAGTCCGCGTCCGATGCGGGCAAGAAGGCGTTCATCGTCAATCGCATCGGCGATTTCGGATTCATCCTTGGTGTCCTGCTCCTGTTCACGCGCTTCGGCACGCTCGATTTCCAGGAGGTCGCGCGCACCGTCTCCGGTCTCAGTCCCGAGACGTCATTCGGGACGATCTCGTTGATCACGCTGCTGTTGTTCGTCGGCGCCGCGGGCAAGTCGGCGCAGATTCCCTTGTACGTGTGGCTGCCGGACGCGATGGAAGGTCCGACGCCGGTCTCCGCCCTGATCCACGCGGCGACGATGGTGACGGCGGGCGTGTACATGATTGGCCGCAATGCCGTGCTCTTCAGCCACGCGCCGGTGACCTTGAACATCGTGGCGATCGTCGGCACCGCGACGGCGCTGATGGCCGGGACGATCGGTCT
>DAIUKO010000191.1:0-8936 GCA_036848175.1 Vicinamibacterales bacterium
GGTTTCGTGGTTTCGTGGTTTCGTGGTTTCGCGGTTTCGTGGTTTCGTGGTTTCGCGTTTCGTGGTTTCGTGGTTTCCCAAGTTTCGTGGTTTCCGATCACCAGATTCCAGGGAGCAGGCGGGATTTCACGCGGACGGCGTAGTCGGCGTAGCCCGGCAGATTCGCCTGCAGGAATCGATCTTCGACGACGACGCGATTCGCGATCAACAGCGCGTAGACGATAGCGACGGCGAAGCCCCACCACGAGCCCAAGGCGATCGGCATCAGCGGCACGCCGGTCATCATGCCGGCGTAGCCGGGATGTCGAATCACCGCGTACGGACCCTGATCGACGACGCGGTGTCCGCGATCGTCTTGAATGCGGATGACGGCGGAGAAGAATCGGTTCGTCAGCATCGCGCGGAAGACGAACAGGAACGCGGCGAGCGATGCGCCGATCGCGAGGATGCGCAGCGCATCCGGGACCGGCGGCGACCAGTGGAAGCGGCGGTCGAGCGGTGTGACGAGAAGCGTGGCGATGGCGGTGACGCGAATCCAGCGCAGCATCGGCGCATCCGCGCCGCGCGTCGGCGGACGAAAACGCTCGGTCGCGAGCTCCGGATCGAGGGACATCAATGCGTAGAAGAACACCACGGAGACGCCGATCAGATAGGTCCACAGCAGCGGCGACGTCCACTCCCCGGACAACGCGAGCAATCCGCCGCCGAAGACCAGGTTGAAGAGCAGCCAGCGCCGAAGCTTCGTGAGCATTTCTGTGAATCCGGATGACGGAGGCAGACAATTCTGTCGAGTCCGGCACCACGTTTGGGACCCAGCCGCGGCAGGCGTTCACACCGGGTGCCTTCGGCCAAGCGCTTAGAGTAGCGGAATTTACGGCAACGACTGCCGAACGGTGTTGAGCTTGCACTGCCCCTGACGCATGCGAACTGCCCAACGGGTGCTCGTCGTCGACGACTATGAGCCCAATCTCGATGGGCTGCGCCGCCTGCTCGAGCGGCAGGGGTATGTCGTCCTCACCGCATCCAACGGTCACGACGCGCTCGAGATCGTCGCGCGCGAGAAACCCGATCTGGTGTTGACGGACGTCGTGATGCCGGAGATTTCCGGCGTCGATGTCTGTGCGGCGATCAAAGGCCGTCCCGAGACATGCCTCACGCCGGTCGTTCTGATCAGTGCGTCGCACGAGCGCGACACGCGGCTCACCGGACTCGGCGCCGGCGCTGACGACTTCCTGAACAAGCCGGTCGATCCCGACGAGCTCTACACCCGCGTCCGATCGCTGATTCGCTTGAAGCGCATGACCGACGATCTCGAGTCGGCGGAATCGCTGTTCCTGACGCTCGGCCGCGTCATCGAAGCGCGCGATCCCTGCACTGAAGGTCACTGCGAGCGCCTTGCCACATTTGCGTCGGCGATGGGCGCCGCGCTGGAACTCGACCAGGCAGCTCTCGACTCGCTGTATCGCGGCGCGATGCTGCACGACGTCGGCAAGATCGGCATTCCCGATCGCATCCTGCTGAAGAAGGGAAAGCTGACGCGCGCCGAGTACGAGCTGATGAAACGGCACACGATCATCGGCGACGAGCTCTGCGAGACGGTGCGTTCGTTCGATGCGGTGCGGCCGATCGTGCGTCATCACCACGAGCGGCGCGACGGCCGAGGCTATCCGGATGGTCTCTCCGGAGACGCGATCCCGCTGCTCGCCAGCATCGTGTCAGTGGTGGACGTCTTCGATGCGCTCACGACCGACCGGCCGTACCGGGAGGCGCTGAGCATCCAGGCCGCGTTCCGCATCATGCGCGACGATGCCAAGGCGGGCTGGTGCGATCGCATGCTCGTCGAGACCTTCATCGATCTTCAGCAGTCCGGGTTGTCGTCGAAGGTCTCCGACGCGCGCGCCAAATCGTGGCTCGACGCGCGCGAGTGCGCCGCCCCGGCTGAAGGCTGATCGCGACGCCGCCTGCGGGCCGAAGGCCCGCCCAACCGGCGCCAAGCGCCCGGCCCACGCCGCCGAAGGCGGCGCCGCGGCCACGCAAGTCCCGCTACGCAGACCGACGAAATCGTGGCATGATGCGCCCGTCTCAATACGAAAGGGCGTGGAACGATGTCGAGATCAGTCTGCCGTTCCCTCCTCACGTTCGTCACCATCGTCCTGGCCCTCGCCGCGCAGGGCATCTCGCAGACACCCGGCATGCCATCGACCAAGAACGGCGACTGGGTGCACTACACCGCCGACATCAGAGGCTCGCGATACTCGCCGTTGGATCAGATCAACGCGTCGAATTTCAAGAACCTCGAAGTCGCGTGGCGGTTCAAGACCGACAACTTCGGCACCTTCCCTGAGTACAAGCTCGAAGGCACGCCGCTCGCCATCAAAGGCGTGCTCTACACGACCGCGGGCACGCGCCGCGACGTGATCGCGCTCGACGGACGCACCGGCGAGGTGATCTGGGTGCACAGCATGCGCGAAGGCAAGCGCGCGGCGGTCTCGCCGCGGCAGCTGTCCGGACGCGGCGTGTCGTACTGGACCGATGGCCGCGGCGACGAGCGCGTCGTCTATGTGACCACCGGCTACCGGCTCGTCGAGCTGAATGCGAAGACCGGCGCGCCGGTCACCTCGTTCGGCAAGGACGGCGTCGTCGATCTGAAGGTCGGCGTCACCAAGGGCAAGGGCGAGCAGATCGATCTCGAGACCGGCGAGATTGGCGTCCACTCGACGCCGCTCGTCGTGAAGGACGTGATCGTGGTCGGCTCGGCGATGCGCGAAGGCGCGACGGTCTCGACGCACAACAACACCAAGGGGCTGGCGCGCGCGTTCGACGCGCGCACCGGCAAGGAGCTGTGGAAGTTCACCACGATTCCGAAGCCGGGCGAGTTCGGCAACGACACCTGGGAGAAGGAATCGTGGGCGACCAACGGCAACGTCGGCATCTGGACGCAGATTACGGTCGATGAAGAAGCCGGCCTCGTCTATCTTCCGGTCGAGACTCCGACGTCCGACTATTACGGCGGCCATCGTCCCGGCAACAACCTGTTCGCCGAATCGCTGGTGTGCGTCGATCTGAAGACCGGCCAGCGCAAATGGTTCTTCCAGTTCACGCATCACCCGATGTGGAATTTCGACATGTCGTCGGCGCCGCTCGTCGCCGACGTGACGGTCGCGGGGCGGCCGCGCAAAGTCGTCGCCGTGCCGAGCAAGCAGGGATGGCTGTACGTGTTCGATCGGATCACCGGTGAGCCGGTGTGGCCGATCGTCGAGAAACCGGTGCCGCCGTCGGATGTGCCCGACGAGAAGGCGTCGCCGACGCAGCCGCATCCGCCCGACTCGCTGCGCTACGCGCGCAATGTGTTCAAGCTGCCGGACGACTTGATCGACTTCACACCGGAGCTGCGCCAGCAGGCGCTCGAGCGCACGAAGTTCTACAAGTGGGGAGACACGCCGTTCATGCCGCCGATTCTCGGCAATGCCAACGGCCCGCTCTACGGATCGGTCACCGTCGGCACGGCGACGAACTGGCCGGGCGGCGGGTACGATCCCGAGTTGCACATCGCGTTCGCGCCGGCCGGCAACATGCCGGGAACTCGATCGCTCGTCGAGCCGCCGCCAGGATTCTCGGACATTCGCTACGTCTCAGGGACGGCGGGGGAGCCGTTCCGCGAAGTGCTCGGACCGGGCGACTGCTGCGCGGCCGATTCACCGCGGACCGCCGCGCGCGCCGCTGAGGCGCGCGCCACGACGCCGCCACCGGCCGCTCCGGCCGGCGGTGGACGAGGAGGCGCGGGCGGCGGCTCCGGCGCGGGACTGAACGTCCAGGGTCTGCCGATGATCAAGCCGCCCTACGGACTGCTCGCGGCGATCAATCTCGATAAAGGCGAACTGATGTGGCAAACGCCGCACGGCGACACGCCGGATGCCGTCCGCAATCACCCGGCGCTGCGAGGAATGAACATTCCGAAAACGGGACAGGCGGGCACCTCGGGCGTCGGTTTGATGGTCACGAAGACGATGGTCGTCATGGGCGATCCGCAGGTGACGACGACTCCGGATCATCCGCGCGGCGCGATGCTGCGCGCCTACGACAAGACGACGGGGAAGGAAGTGGGTACGGTGTTCTTGCCGGCGCCGCAGAGTGGATCGCCGATGACCTACAGCGCCGACGGCAAGCAGTACATCATCGTCGCCATCAGCGGCGGGAATTACTCGGGCGAGTACGTCGCGTTCGCGCTGCCGGGCAATACGAGACAGTCGAGCCAGTAACGGAGCGAGATTCGGGATTCGGGATTCGGGATTCGGATGTGATCGAAGGGCCCGCGCCGTGCGGGCCCTTTTCTTTTCCCGGATGTTACGCGCTCGTCGGGCACTCGACACATCGGCGTCACGCCTGCCTGTCATGCTGAGGGGGTGACGCCGCAGCGACCCAACCGACGAGCGTCGCGCGAACGCCGGAACCCGTCAGCGGTCATCGATCCGTTTCCGTCGATCGACGAAATCGCCGAGCGCGCGCACGTCTTGTGGGTCGCCGACGGCCGCCGTCCCGATCAGATCGTCGTCTGCTGGCGGCGCGCCGAGGACGAACTGCTCGATCGCGCCGCCCGACGTACCGTTGGTTAGTACGGTCGGATCTACTCCTTCAACGCGATTGCCTGACCTGCCTGCGGATTCTGCTCGCTGTACTTCAACCCGAATGCGGCTGCGATGGTTGCGGCGATCTGATTCTGGAAGAGCGGCGGATGATCGCGCCATTCGCCGCGGCGCGCGCCGTCGGGCGACGCGATTGCGACCCAGATTTCGTCGGCGCCCGCCACCTCCTTGCCGTGCCGTTTCCAGTCGTCCACGGTTCTGCCGCGGCCGTGATCGGTGGTGACGATGAGCGTCGTCGTGCCGCGGTACTGCGGGTCGGCCTGCAACGTGTCCCACAGTTCTTTCAGATACGCGTCGGTCCGGTGCAGCATCTCGAGCACGAGATCGTAGTGGCCGTCGTGGGCCCAGTCGTCGGTTTCGTCGAACGCGATGTAGAGGACGCGAGGATGAACGCGCTTCACGTAGTCCATCGCGAAATGAAACGTGTAGGCGTCGCGGCGCGCGTTGCTCCACGCGGTCGGCGTTTCGCGCTGCAGCGCGCTGAGCGCCTGGATCTGCGGCGACGGCGACTCGTAGGCGACATGGCCGGCGTTGATGGTCGTCGCGCCGCGCTCGCTCTCGACGATCTCGTTGAAGACCCCCCACGACGCGAACGTCGCGATCTGCGCCGGTTGGAGCATCAGGCGTCTCTGGACGAACTGGAAGACCGATGGAAACGGATTGCGAATCGCGTCGTTGCTCTTGATCTCGGCGTCGTGCGCCTGACCGGTCAGGATTTCCGAGTAGCCGGGATAGGAGACCCAGTGTCGATTCGTCACCGACACGAGGCTGCCGACGGTGCGGTTGCCGGCGATGAATCCGTGATCGACGACGAGCGTACCCCAGAGAAACGGCATCAGCCGCTCGCGCCGTTCGCGCGGGCCCGGTCCCGAGAACTGCTTGTAGACCGGCAACGTGGTGATGTCGGTCTCCTTCGCCGTCGTCGCGCGCAACAGCTGCTCGTTCAAGCCGGTGAAGATCTCCTGCCAGCGCGCGCCGTCGAGCGTGACCAGTACGACGTTGCTGGCGCGCGGCGCCTGCGCCGAAACCAGCGTGGCACCGACCAGCGCGCCGACGAGCACCACACACGACGTCCGGAATCGCATCGGCCGACCTCCGACGCAGAGTCTAAGACGTTGATGTGTCGCGTGTGCAACAAATCAGTGCGCCACGAATCCCGAGTCCCGAGTCCCGAATCCCGAGTCCCGAATCCGAATCCCAAATCCCAAATCCCAAATCGAATCCCGAATCCCAAATCCCGAATCCCGCCGGGTGAGTTGACAATATTCTGCACTCCACAATATGCTGCTCACCGATATGTCGTCAGGCGGAGCCATCCGTGAAGCCAAGAAGGGGACAGCGGAGCTCGTCGTCCTGGCGCTCCTCGAGGACGAGCCGCGTCACGGCTACGAGCTCGTCAAGATGATCGACGACCGATCGGGCGGCGCGCTCACGTTCAACTTCGCGTCGCTCTACGCGACGCTCTACAAGCTCGAGGAACGCGGCCTGGTCGTGGGCCGCTGGGTCGAGAAGCCGAACCAGCGCCGCCGCCGCTACTACCGCATCACGCCGCGCGGCCGCGAGTTCCTCGCCACGCAGCGCCGCGAATGGCGTCAGTTCTTCATCCTCGTCCGCGACCTGGCCGGGCTCTCTCATGCCTGAACGCGATTTCGATCGCTGGACGGCGCTCGTTCAGCGTCACGCCGCGTCGCTCGGACAAACGCTGCCGGCCGACGTGATCGAGGAACTGGCCTGTTACTGCGCGGATCTGTATGCGGAGGCGCGGCGCCGCGGCGAGAGCGCCGCCGCCGCGCACGACCTCGTCGCCGGAGCGCTCGCGCGCAGCCCGTTCGACGATCTGATGCGTCGCACGCGGGCTCGCCGCGTCATACCGTCACGGCTCGACACACGAACGGCCAGCCGCGCCGGGCGATGGTGGGCCGACGCCGTGTTCGATCTCCGATACGCGCTGCGCGGGATGCGGCGGAACGTCGCGTTCACGATCGCGGTCGTCTCAATCGTCGGCGTGGGTATCGGCGCGACCACGGCGGCGTTCACGGTGATCGACGCGGTCCTGCTGCGCGCGCTGCCGTATCCACGGCCCGGCGATCTGGTCGTGCTGAAGAAAGTCACGAGCGCTGAAGGCGAGACGCGTGCGCTCTCCACGGCGGACTGGCGCGATTACGCCGTTCAGAACACGGAATCGCTGGCGCTCGCCGCGCACGCGTCGTGGCCGATGAACCTGACCGGCGGCGGCGAACCGGTGCGCCTGCGATCGATCATCGTTTCGGGAAACTTCTTCGACGTCATCGGCGAGCGGCCGCTCCTCGGCCGCGTCGCCACGGGAGCCGACGATGCGCCGTCGGCGCCGGGCGTCGTCGTCCTCAGCTACGGATTCTGGAATCATCGCTTCGGCCGAAATCCCGCCGCCGTCGGCAGTCCGGTGACGATCAACGGCCGCGCCGCGACCGTCGTCGGCGTCATGCCGCCGCAGTTCGCGCTGCCGTCGGACGAGGTCGATCTCTGGATGCCGATGGGACTCGCGCCTGAAGTCCTCGCCGATCGCGCGAGCGAATGGGTCTCGGTCATCGGTCGTCTTCGGCCGGGCATCTCAGTGGCCGCCGCGCAAGCGAAGCTCTCGCTCACCGCCGCGTCGCTCGCACGACAATTCCCTCGCACCAATCGCGACGAGCGCGTGGCGGTACGGCCGCTCCTCGATACCCTCGTCGGTGATGTGCGGCGTCCGTTGTGGCTTGGTGGCGCGGCAGTCCTGTTCGTCCTGCTCGCCGGATGCGCGAACGCGGCGAATCTGCTGCTGGCGCGGGCGACGACGCGCCGGGACGAGATCGCGCTGCGCGCGGCGCTCGGCGCCGACCCTGGCCGGCTTGCCAGGCAGTTGCTCGTGGAGAGCCTCGCGCTGGCCGGCGCCGGCGGCGCGATCGGCATCGCCGCCGCATCGATCTTTCTGCGCGCGTTCGTCGTGCTCGGCGCCGGCCGTCTGCCGCGTGTCGAAGCCGCGCACATCGATTCGATCGCGATCCTCGTGTCGATCGTCGCATCGCTCGCCACGGCGGTCCTGTTCGGTGGCGGTGCGGCGTGGCTGGTCGCGCGCGCGAAAGTCTCGCAATCGAGCCGCGCGGATCTGCAGCGTGCCATCAGCTCGCCTCGTCTCGGCGGGTTCCTTCTGGCAGGCCAGGTCGCCTTCGCGTTGATGCTCGCCGCCGGCGCGCTCTTCGTCGGACGCGCGTACGTCGCGACGAGCCGAATCGATCCCGGGTTCGAGGTCTCGGACACCGTCACGATGCAGTTGACGCTGCCGAGAACGCGGTATCCGAACAGCGCGGCGCACGCGCGATTCGCCGATCGGGTGCTCGAGCAGGTCGCGACGGCGCCTGGCGTGGCTTCTGCGGGAATTGTTTCGGATCTGCCGCTGGTCGGCAATCAGTTGACGTTCGCGGTCTTCACTGATGGCGATGCAGTGGATCGGGCGCGCGAGAGCCGGGTGACGGTCCGGCCTGCCGATCCCGGGTACTTTCGCACGCTGAGAATCCCGCTCGACAGCGGACGATATTTCGAGCCTGGCGATCGATCGGGTGGAGCGCCCGTCGCGATCGTCAATCGCGCGGCGGCCGAGATGCTCTGGAGAGGGGCGGCGATGAATCGCCGTGTGCGTGTCACCGACGATGTGCCGCGCGAAGTCGTCGGCATCGTCGGCGACATCAAGCATGCTGGCCTGCACGCGAACGAGGGCCCGGTCATCTACGTGCCGTATGCTCAGAAGTCGCTCGACTTCGTCAACTGGATGGGAATCGTCGTCCGCGGAACGGATGTGTCGGCGTCGGTCGTGAAGGCCGCGATCGCGCGCGTCGATCCGAATCAGCCCGTGCACGCCGTGATGGCGATGGACGAATACGTCGCGAGGGAGCGCGCTCCCTACCGATTCGGCGCGCTCGTGGTCTTTTCGCTGGCCGGCGCCGGATTCATTCTCGCCGTCACCGGAGTCTACGGCCTGACGACGTTCATCGTCGGGCGGCGATTCCGAGAACTTGGCGTACGGCTGGCGCTCGGCGCTGCACCGTCAGCGGTCGTCGTGCTCGTGCTGCAGCAGATTCTCTCGATGCTCGTTCTCGGCGCGGTCGCGGGTACGGCGGGCAGTTTGCTGACCACGCGCCTGCTGCAAGCGACGATGCCCCCATCCTCTGCGGCGACCGATCCGCTCGTCATCGCCGGCGCGCTCGCGATCCTCGGCGTCACGTCGGTGGCCGCCGCATTGGCGCCGGCGCTGCGCGCCGCTCGCATCGATCCGAGAGTCGC
>DAIUKO010000191.1:9036-14456 GCA_036848175.1 Vicinamibacterales bacterium
GTGACGCCGCCGTTAGTCGTGACGGCGCGGATCTTCGGTCCGCCGGCGCCGAGCGTCGTCGTGATGCGACGATCGATTCGTCCCGTCATCGTGATCGGGAAGTCGATGTTGATGCGGCCGTTGACGGTTTCAGTTTCGAGCTCGCCGGAGTAGGTCGCCGGCAGCGTCACCCGGACGCCGCCGTTTCTTGTCTCGACGTCGAGTCCGGCGCCGTCCCAGTGATCGCCTTCGAGATCGACGGTGACGCCGCCGTTGGACGTCTGGCCGTGGAGGTCGCCGCCGACGTTGTGCAGCTTGACGCCGCCGTTGGTGGTTTGAAACTTCGCGGTGCCGCGGAAGTCGTCGATCGAGATGCCGCCGTTCCGCGAGGTGAGCGTCAGCATCGCCATCCGCGGCACCTGGATGTCGAAGCTGACCGACCACGATTCGTCGTCGCCCCGGCTCGGCCCTTCGGCGCGAATGCGCCCGCCCGAGGTATCGATGCGGACCCCGGAAACGAGGCGCCGCGCATTGGCGTCGGTTCTGGCCTGCGCGACGACCCTGCTCCGCACGAGGACGTCGCCGCGGTCCCAGCCGCGGATGTGAATACCGCCGTTCGGCGTGGCGTCGACGTCGAGCGGGTTGGCGCCGCCGATGGTGTCCTCGCGAATCTCACAATGCGACGCGCGGCGGTCGTTATAGCCATCGTCGCATGACATGTCGCCGGAACGTCCAGACGCCCGATCGCGGGACTGAGCCGGCATCCCGGCCGACAGGGCGACGGTCAGGGTCGCGGTGACCCAGAATGTGCGCAGCAGCATCACAACCTCCGAGCGTTTGACGGAGGAAAGGGGCAAGGCGTTTACCGCCCGGATGGGCTCGCTCGCGCCCAAGGGCGAGTGACCCCACCCGACCCACGGGCCGCGAAGCGGCCCGCCCATGGCGCGAAGCGCCCGCCACGGGGAAACTTCGCGGCCGACGGCGGACTCGTAAAGAAAGGACGGTATAGGATCGGGCCGTGCGACTGTCTCGCGACTGGTGGGCCGTTCTCGCGGCATTGCTTGCCGTCACCCTCGTCAAGCTCGGTCTGCTGTCGGGCATTCCCTGGTAATCCCCAATGAACGTCGTCGCTGCCGCGCGCTCTGTCTCGGTGTCGCCGGTCCGTCAGGCGCTGGCGCTCGTGCCGGGCGTCGTGCTTCTCGGGTTGATCGGTTACGCCGGCAAGCTCACCGAGCAATCGATCGCCGCCTACGGTCGAGCCAACAATCTGACATTGCCCAACATTGAATACGTGTTGTGGGCGATCGTCTTCGGGCTGATCGTGTCCAACACGATCGGCGTGCCGGCGATTTGCGAAGCCGGCGTCGACACCTACGAACTGTGGCTGAAGATCGGTATCGTGCTGCTCGGCGTCCGCTTCCTGCTCGGCGACATCGTCAAGCTGGGAGGCGTGAGCCTCGCCTGCGTCGTCATCGAGCTCGTGCTTTCGATCGCGGTGATGACGGCGCTGGGCCGTGCGTTTCGGTTGTCGCCGAAACTCACGAGTCTGCTCGCGATCGGCGCGTCGATCTGCGGCGTGTCCGCGATCATCGCGGCGAAGGGCGCGATCGACGCCGACGATGACGATGTGTCGTACGCGATCGCGGCGATTCTGGCGCTCGGCGCCGTGAGCCTGCTGGTGTTCCCATTTATCGGCCACGCGCTCGGCATGAGCGATCAGGCGTACGGTCTGTGGGTCGGGCTCGCGGTCGACAACACGGCCGAGGCGACGGCAGCAGGGGCGCTGTATTCCGAAGCGGCCGGGCGGTTCGCGGTTCTCGCCAAAACCACGCGCAACGCGACCATCGGGTTCGTCGTCCTCGGCTACGCGCTGTATTGGGTGCGGAAGGGCGGAGCGACCGAAGTCGAACGCAAAGGCGCGTTCCTCTGGCAGAAGTTTCCGAAGTTCGTCCTCGGCTTCCTGCTGGTCTCCACGCTCGCGACCCTTGGTGTGTTCACGAGATCGCAGTCGACCGACATCGCGAATCTCTCGCGGTGGGCGTTCCTGTTCACGTTCGCCGGCATCGGACTGCGGACCAACATCCGCGCGTTGTCGCAGCAGGGCTGGCGTCCGCTCGTCGTCGGCATCATCGGCGAGTGCGCGATCGCCGGCCTCACGCTGGCGATGGTCGTCGCGGCGTCACGTTATCTGGTGTGAACGGCACGCTCGCCACATCGCTCGACGAATTCGATCGTCTCGCCGACGACATGGTGCTCGCGTTCAACTCACAGGATCACGCGGCTCTCCAGCGCGTGAACGCGCAGTATCGTCGGTCGTTTACGTTCGACGATCTGTGGGCCGAGGTCTGGCGTCGCGTGTACGCCTTTCGTCAGCGACGGTCGAAGGTGCCGAAGAACTATCTGCAGCTGTCCGAAGCGCAGATGTTGATCGCGCAGGACGCTGGCTTTGGCAGTTGGGCCGCGCTGACGAGAGCGCTGACGACCGGCGTGCCACTCGTACCGCCGTACGCGATCGACACGAAGGACGACAGGATCTCCCCGCGGCGGCTGTTGAGCGACGGCGAATGGGACGACTTGATCGCCGTGATGAAGGAACGCCGCATCGCGGGATTCGAATCGGCCGGATTGGTAACCGACCGCGTGCTGGCGCGTATCGCGGACCTCGAACACGTCACCGCGCTCAACCTCGGCGGATCGCGCGAGCTCACAGACGACGGCCTGCTGCACCTCGCGCGCATGCCGCAGCTGCAGTACTTGAACCTGAGTGAGTACCCCGGCGGCAAGCTCACCGATCGAGGACTCGATGTGCTGCGCCACCTCCCCAATCTGCGCGTCTTCGAGATGACGTGGCAGCGCGGCATCACGGACGCCGGCGTCTCGAATCTGCGATTCTGCGATCGGCTCGAGCGCGTGGATCTGATGGGATCGCCGACCGGCGATGGCGCGATCGACGCGTTGCAGGGAAAGCCGAAGCTGCGCTACTTCAGCAGCGGCAGACTGGTGACCGATGAGGGGCTGCCGCTTCTCCACAATTTTCCGATGCTGAAGAAGTGGAGTGCCGGCGAGACGGTTGCGTCCGGCGCGCACGACGCGATCGCGGAAGCCGCACATCTGCTGATCGACGGACCGTTCACGAACCGGGGATTGGCCGCGCTCGCGGGACTCGAGGGCGTGTTCGAGCTCGACCTGTTCTGGCATGTCACAGGCATCACGAGCGATGGGTTCGTGCATCTCCGCGACTTGCCGAATCTCGCATCGCTTGGCGCGGACGGCGAACTGACCGACGACGTCGCGATGCGACACATCGCCGCGATGCCGCGGCTGCGCCGGCTGCGCGCGCAAGGAACCGTCGCGACAGACGAGGGCTTCGAAGCGCTGAGCCGATCCGCGACGATCGAGTACCTCTGGACGCGCGAGACTCCGCACCTGGGCAGCCGCGGATTCGCCGCGCTCTCGAACATGCCGGCGCTGCGGGGACTGGGCGTCAGCTGCAAGCTCGTGGACGACGAGGCGCTATCGTTGCTGCCGCGCTTTCCGTCGCTCCGAGAGCTCACGCCGATCGACGTGAAGGACGATGGCTTTCGTCACATCGGCCGTTGCCAGCGGCTGGAGCGTCTGACATGCATGTACTGTCGCGACACCACCGACGGCGCGACGGAGCACATCGCCGGTTTGCCGATCAAGTACTACTACGCGGGGCTGACGCAGATCACCGATCGCAGTCTCGAAGTCCTCGGCCGGATGCCGTCGCTGGAGCACGTCGAGTTCTACGAGTGCAACGGCGTGACTGATGCCGGTCTCGTCTTCCTGGCCGGCCTGCCGCGGCTGCGCGAGGTTCATCTGGACGGATTGCCGCAGGTCACGCTGGAAGGCACGCGCGTGTTTCCGACGCGTGTCCGAGTGAAGTATTCGACGTAAGTAAGGTAGACTCTCGCGGGTCAGGATGAAGAAGCGGATCATCGTGACAATCGGCGCTGCCGCCAGCCTCGTCGTGCTGACGATTGGGATGACCGCAGGAGTCGCGCATGCACAGCGCGGCGCGACCCCGCCGCGTGCTCCGGCCGCCCCGACCGCGTCCGCCTACAACGGGCCGCGCACTCCCGATCGCAAGCCTGACTTGAATGGCATCTGGCAGGTCCTCGGCACTGCGCACTGGAACATCGAGGCGCATTCGGCGAGCGAAGGTGTCCCCGCGGGCTTCAGCGTCGTCGAAGGCGGGAGCATCCCATACCAGCCGTGGGCGCTGGCCAGGCGGAACGAGAATTTTCAAAACCGCCTCATGGCCGATCCGCTGAGGAAGTGTTACTTGCCCGGCGTGCCCCGCGCCATGTACCTTCCGTTTCCGTTTGAAATCACGCAGATGCCGAGTCACATGCTGTTCGCGTACGAATTCGCACACGCGACGCGCACGATCTTCCTCGACAGCACGCCGCACATGGAGGATCTCGACTTCTGGATGGGCGACTCGCGCGGAAAGTGGGACGGCGACACGCTGGTGGTCGACACGGTGAGCCTCGGCGACAAGACCTGGTTCGACGGAGCCGGGAACTTTCACAGCGATGCGCTCAAGATCGTCGAACGCTTCACGCCGACCGACGCCACCCACATCACCTACGAGGCGACGATCGACGATGCGAAGGTGTTCACGCGGCCGTGGAAAATGAGCATGATCATCTATCGTCGCCTCGAGAAGAGCCTCGAGTTGCTCGAGTACGAGTGCGCCGAACACGTGTACGAGAAGCTGTTCAAGGGTCGAGGTGGTAAGCCATGAGGAGTTCGATCACCGTTGCGGCTCCCTTGCTTGTCGTGCTGGTCTTCCCCGCGATCGCCGGCGCGCAGAGTGGACGCGGCGCCGCACCCGCCGCGCCGGCGAGCTATCCGCCGTACACGCGGCCGGTCAGCACGTTTGTTCCGCCGCGGACCACCGACGGTCAGCCGGACATCTCCGGACTCTACGTCGCGATCCCGCTGCCTCGCGGCATCGAGACGCCGCTCGTGCCGATCACGAACCGGCCGAACCGCGCCAACAGCGAGTTCTCGTACAGCCTCAACGAACGTCCGAAGCTGCCGGAAGGCGCGATCGCGCGGCCAGTGGGTGTGGATCCGCCAGACGGAAAGATTCCGTTGACGCCGGAAGCCCTGGCCAGACGCAAGGAGATCATCGCGAACCAGGAGAAGATCGAGTACCTCGACGGCCGCGTCCTGTGCCTCGCGCCCGGCATTCCGCGCACGACCATTCCGGCGCCGGTGGTCGGCTACCAAATCCTTCAGAAGCCCGGCTACGTCGTCATCTTCTACGAGCAGAGCCACCTGTATCGGACGATCCCGCTCGATGGGCGTCCGCCGCTCGATCCGAACATCCGCAAAGCGATGGGCGTCTCGCGCGGCCACTGGGAAGGAAACGTCCTCGTCGTCGAGGTGACGAACTTCACGAACAATCT
>DAIUKO010000192.1:0-10038 GCA_036848175.1 Vicinamibacterales bacterium
CGCGGAATCAGCTCGCGCATCTTCGACGCCAGCGCGCGGCCGCGCTCGTAGGCCATGTCGCGGTGCACGATCACCGACAGCGCGTCGACTGGATCGCCGTTCACCAGGATGTCCAGTTTCACCAGCGGCGACGGCCAATAGCCGGTCACATGATAATCGAGCGACCCATAACCTCTCGATAAGGTCTTCAACTTGTCGTAGAAATCCAGAACCACTTCGTTGAAGGGCAGCTCGTAGGTGATGAGGACGCGGTCCGAGGCCATATATTCCAGCTTTTTCTGGATCCCGCGCTTGTCCTGACAGAGCTGCAGGATGCCGCCGACGTGCTCGGCCGGCGTCATGATCATCGCCGTGATGATCGGCTCTTCGATCTTCTCGATGCGCCCGGGATCGGGCAGCTTCGCCGGACTATCGATCTCTTCCACGGTCCCGTCGGTCGTCGTCACCCGGTACAACACGCCAGGCGCGGTGGTCACGAGATCCATGTCGAACTCGCGCTCGAGCCGTTCCTGGACGATCTCCATGTGCAGCAGGCCGAGGAACCCGCAGCGGAAGCCGAAGCCGAGCGCCGCCGAGGTCTCCGGCTCGTAGAAGAACGACGCATCGTTCAGCCGCAGCTTCTCGAGCGCATCGCGCAGCTCGGGGTACTCGTGTCCCTCGACCGGGTAGAGGCCGGCGAAGACCATCGGCTTGAGCTCCTTGAAGCCCGGAAAGGGTTCGGCGGTCGGCCGGTTCGATTCGGTGATGGTGTCGCCGATCTTGGCGTCGCCGATGTTCTTGATGTTCGCGACGAGGAAGCCGACCTCACCGACGCTGAGCTCGTCGACTTCGATCGGCTTGGGTGAGAACACACCGAGCTGCAGCGTTTCGTAATCCTGCCCCTGCGCCATCAGCTGGATCTTCATCCCCGGCCGGATGACGCCGTCGATCACCCGGATGACGATGACGACGCCGCGGTACGGGTCGTACCAGGAATCGAAGATGAGCGCCTTGAGCGGCGCGTCGGTCACGCCGGCCGGCGGCGGCAGGCGGTGCACGATGGCTTCGAGGATTTCGGGCACGCCGGTTCCGACCTTGGCGCTGGCGAGGATCGCATGATCGCCGTCGAGGCCGATGATGTCGGAGATCTGGCGGCGCGACTCTTCCGGCTGCGCGCCCGGCAGATCGATCTTGTTGATGACGGGAATGATCTCGAGGTTGTTGTCCACCGCGAGGTAGGCGTTGGCGAGCGTCTGCGCCTCGACGCCCTGCGACGCATCGACGAGCAGCAGCGCGCCCTCGCAGGCGGCCAGCGATCGGGTGACCTCGTAGGAAAAGTCGACGTGCCCCGGCGTGTCGATCAGGTTGAGCACGTACTGTTCGCCGTCGTTCGCCTTGTAGTTCAGCCGGACCGGATGCGCCTTGATCGTGATGCCCCGCTCGCGCTCGAGATCCATGGCGTCGAGCACCTGCGCTTCCATCTCGCGCGCCTGCAGCGCGCCGGTGAGCTCGAGAAAGCGGTCGGCGAGCGTCGACTTGCCGTGGTCGATGTGGGCGATGACCGAAAAGTTTCTGATGTGTCCGGGATCCATGCCGTCGAGGTACTCGAAACACTCATTATAGCGGTCACGATCGCGATAGCACTCGCGGGCCTTTCAGGCCCGGCGAGTGAACGGCCGCCCTATGACACGCGCGTCAGCGTCGCCGCTGACGGACCGGCAGGGCTGCGAGGTGTTGGTCCGCGAGCGCCTTGTTGAACCGGGCGAGGTCGCGCTCGAGGATCGCGTCGAGTGTGGCGAATTGCTGTTCGAGACGCAGCGACAGATCCCGGAACACCGAATAGGACTGCTCGGTCGGCGAGGTGTCGCTCGCGGCCACGACCGGCGCGAGCGCGGCGATCAGGTTGTTCAACTTCGCGGGATACGTCAGCACATCGTTGCCGTCGCGGATATTCATCTGCACCAACTCGTCCTGCACGGCAGCGAGTTTCGTTTCGAGCGCCTGACCCTGAGCAGCGATCGCCGCGGCCGCCGGTGTCTGCGCCGCGCGCGCGACAGCCGCGCGTACATCGGCTCGTGCCGCGATGATCTCCGTGATCGCATCGTGCGTCACGGTCAGGCGTTCGTGAATCTGCGTCAGCAGCGCGTACTGCTTCTCGAACTCCTCCGCCGTGGTCGACGTCCGCGGATCTTTCTTGATCTCGAATGGCTGCGTCAGCGTTTTGCCGGCCACGGTAAGGCGTAGTTGATAGCTCCCGGGAACGACCTGAGGTCCGCGGACGCTGGCGCCGAAGAGATTCGTGCCGGCCGGCGGCAGCGACGCATCCGGAATGCGCATGTCCCACTCGAACCGGTTGAGTCCCGCATCGGATGGCACGGAGAACCGCGACGGCGGCGGGCCGAGAAACGCGCGCCGCTCGTTGCCGCCGTCGCCTGAGGAATTCTCGCGGCTGCGAAACGTTCGAATCGACTTCCCGGCGCGGTCGAGGATCTCCAGCGAGACCCCGTCAGCCGGCTTCTCCTTGAGGTAGTACCACACGACGACGCCGGAGGCAGGATTCTGTCCGGCCGCCGATGCGGCTGCGCCGCCGCCACCGCCGGCGCGCATTCGAATGGTGTCGCGCGGCTGGAACAGATGCGCGGCGGACGCAGGCAGCTGCGGAGTCATCTGACGGATGGTGGCGAGGTCGTCGAGGATCCAGAACGAACGTCCCTGCGTCGCAGCCACGAGATCCGAGTCATGGACCGCAAGATCCGTGATCGGAACGATGGGCAGATTGAGCTGCAGCGGCTGCCACTGCGCGCCATCGTCGAACGAGACGTACACACCAGTCTCCGTGCCGGCATAGAGCAGTCCCTTGCGCGCGGGATCTTCGCGGACCACGCGCACGAACGTCGAGTCGGGAATGCCGCGTCCGAGCACGGCCCAGGTCGCACCGTAATCGGTCGTCCTGTAGATGTACGGCTTGAAATCGTCTGACTGATATCGCGTCGCGGCAACATACGCCGTGCCCGCGGCAGCCGGTGAGGCCTCGATGATGTTGACGCGCGTCCATTCGGCCATCTCCTTCGGCGTGACGTTCTTCCAGTTCCTTCCTCCATCGCGCGTCACGTGCACGAAGCCGTCGTCCGATCCCACCCAGATGGTGTCCTTGTCGAACCGCGACGGTGCGACCGTGAAAATGGTGCAGTAGTAGTCCGCGCTGCTGTTGTCGCCGGTCAACGGGCCGCCGTTGTAACCCTGCTTGGTCTTGTCGTTGCGCGTGAGGTCCGGGCTGATCGCCTGCCAGCTTTGTCCGCCGTCGGTCGACTTGAACAACACATTCGCCGCTGTGTAGAGCGCGGAAGGATCCACCGGCGAGATGACGATCGGCGCCGTCCACTGAAAGCGGTACTTCACATCGCCGGCGGGGCGGCCGCCCGGCGTCTCGGGCCAGACCGAAATATTTCGCGATTCGCCGAGCCGATGATCGTACCGCGTCATCACACCGTAGTAGGTGCCGGCATAGACGACGTTCGGATCGCGCGGATCGGGCGCGATGTAGCCGCTCTCGCCGCCGCCGACCGCGTACCAATCGGTCTCGTCGATGCCGCTGCCGCCAGTGCGGCTCGCGATCGACACGGTGGTGTTGTCCTGCTGTGCGCCGTAGACGCGGTACGGAAACTGGTTGTCGGTGATGACGTGGTAGAACTGCGCCGTCGGCTGGTTCCGCTGCGAACTCCAGGTCCGTCCCCCGTTGAACGAGATCGCGGCGCCGCCGTCGTTCCCGTTGATCATCCGCCGCGAATCGTCGGGCGCGATCCACAGGCCGTGATTATCGGAGTGCGCCGCGCGCACCATCTGGAACGTCCGGCCGCCATCGATCGACTTGTTGATTTCGAGTGTCAGGACGTAGACCGTATCCGCATCCAGCGGGTCGGCGATGATGTGCGTGTAGTACCACGCGCGCTCGCGAACGCTCGAGTCGCCGTTCATCCGCTGCCACGTCGCGCCGGCATCGTCGGAACGGAAGACGCCGCCGTCTTTCGCTTCGACAATCGCCCAGACGCGATCGTGCCGCGACGGCGACACGGCGAGACCGATGCGCCCCTTCATCCCGCTCGGCAGACCGGTCTTCAATGCCGTCCAGGTGCCGCCGCCATCGGTCGACTTGTACGGACCGCTTCCCTCGCCGCCGCTGTAGATCTGCCACGGGCGTCGATACACCGGCCAGAAGGCCGCGTAGACGATTCGCGGGTTCACCGGATCGATGACGACGTCGATGGCGCCGGTCTTGTCGTCGACGAAGAGAACTCTCTGCCAGGTGCTGCCGCCGTCGCGCGTCCGGAACAGTCCGCGCTCCTGATTCGGGCCGAAGGGATGACCGAGGGCCGCAACAAAGGCGACATTCGCATCGCGCTGATCGATCGCGATTCTTCCGATCTGGCGCGAGTCCGAAAGACCGACGTGCGTCCACGTCTTCCCCGCGTCGCGCGACCTGTAGACACCGTCGCCGTGCGAGAAGTTGCTGCGGATGTCGGCTTCGCCCATGCCGACGTAGATGACGTTCGGATCCGACGGCGCCACCGCAATCGCGCCAACCGATCCCGTCTTCATGAACCCGTCCGTGATCGGATTCCACGTGACGCCGGCATCGTCGGTCTTCCACACGCCGCCGCCGGTTGCGCCCATGTAGTAGACGAGCGGCTGGCCGGGCACGCCGGCGACCGCCGTCACGCGGCCGCCGCGATACGGACCGATACTGCGCCAGCGAAGGGACTTGAAGAGAGTTACGTCGTACCGATCCGAGACGTCTGATTGCGCGCGAACGTCGAGCGCAACCAGAATTGCGAAGACCGAAACGAGTAAAAGCGTGACATTGCGGATTGAGGATTGCGGATTGCGGATTGATTGTTGGATTGAGGATTGGTGATTGTGGATTCGATTGCTGATTGGCCGGCTCCGACGATCAACCCGACGATCGACCCGACGATCAACCCGACGATCAACCCGACGATCAACCCGACGATCAACCTGACGATCAACCCGACGATCAACTCGACGATCAACCTGACGATCAACCCGACGATCAACCCGACGATCAACCCGACGATCAACCCGACGATCAACCCAACGATCAACCCAACGATCAATCCACCAATCAATCCGCAATCGCCAATCGCCAATCCCCCAATAAATCCGCATTCCGCAATCCTCAATCCGCAATGTACGGTCCTAGTTTCAGTTGCACTGTGGATTCGACCCGCCGGCCGTCGCGCCAGACGACGACGGTGTAAGGCGCCGGCGCGTCGCGCAGCTCGCGGATCAGCCAGTGGCGCAGGCCGGCCACGGCGCCGCGTCCGCGAAAGAACGGTTCGCCGCCTACCTCGATCAGCAGATCGCCGCTCTGCAGTCCGGCTGACGACAGTGCGCCGGTTGGCGCGACCTGGCGCACGCGAACGGCGACTTGTTCGGGCGCCGCCTTCACGCCCGCAGGCAACGCCTCTTCGCTTCCCTCGAATCCGACCGATGGCACCCGCTCCTCGAGGGCGCGCGTCGCGTACATCTCCCAGAACGACAGCGTCCCTTCGGGATGTTTCGGCGTCAGCTCGTTGAATGCCCGCTCGCCGGCCGCGATCGGCTCTGGCGTCGCCGGCACGTTGACGGTGATTTCGGCGGCGTCGATCAGACGCTCGTCGGCGGCGATGCGTGCGCCGCGAAGCGCGGTCAGCGCTGACCGCTGCACCTGACCGGAAAAGGCGCTGATGCCGTTCACCCGGATCTCGACGGGCCGATCGAGATTGACCAGTCGATCGTGAAGATAGACGCGGAGCGTGCGCGCCCATCGCGCCGTGATGTCGATCCGCGACGATCCGGAGACGATCGCGTGGACGAACGCTTGTCGGGTGTCGGGCTCGATCCAGTGGACGCGGCGGCCGATCGGCGTGATCGCCGCGTTGGGGACGCGCAGCACTTCGCGCGGATAGTTCTGGCGTGGCCGCGTCTCCAGCCAGCGCAGGACATCGCCGTAGTGCTCCTGAAATCCTTCGTGCGCCCGATCGCCGAACTCGCGGTAGGTGACGTCGTAGTGGAACGACGTCAGGATGTCGCGCAGCGCGCGCGGACCGGTGATCGTCCGGATGTTCTTGTCCTGCGATCCCTCGAGGATGTAGAGGGGGACGTTCTTCAGATTGCGCAGCAGCAGCTCGCGCGAATCGCCTTCGGTCGAGACCGGGACGATCGCGGAGAACCAGTCGGGATGCGACGTCGCAAAGGCGATCGAGTAGTTCGATCCGAGCGAGATGCCGGTCGAAACCATCCGATCCGGATTGATCCGATAACGCGCCCGCAGCGCCTCGATCACCGCACGCGCCTGCTCGGGATGGAACAGCTCGTATGGCAGCCGCTCCTCGGTCCGCGTGCCGGCCACCACCGACGGCGTCAGCGCCGGCGCCGCGACGATCCAGCCGGCTTCCTCGGCGGCGTCCGCCCAGACGCGCAGCATGCGGTCGGCGCCCGATCGCGCCTGGGCGGCGCTGCCGGGCGGTCCGCCGTGCATCGCGAACAGCAACGGCCAGTCGGTGCGCGGATCGTATCGGCTCGGCAGCTGCACCAGCACCGGTACGGGCGGACCCGCAGGAACGTCGACGGTGAGCTCGGCGATCGGGAAGCGATCGCCGGTGCGCGAGGGCGCCGGATACGAGGCGCGTCCTCGCCGCATCGCCTCCTCGAGATCGTGGAAGCGCTCGCGCGTCATCGCCGCGAGCGACGCGTCGGAGGTGAGCGCCGCCTCGGCCGATCGCCGATCGCTCTCCGATGCCGGCCAGAGATACCGCTGCACGAGTCCGGCGAGCCGATCCTCAGCCGCCGGCTGCGGCTGCTGCCCGCGTTGAACGGCGACCAGTGCAGCGAGGACGGTCACCAGAATCAGTGCAGTTTTCATGCGCGTCCCCGTACTCGTGGGGCGACCCTTTTCAGGGTCGCCGCGTGGCGGGCCTGAAAGGCCCGCCCTCCGACAACTTTTTCCACTCGCCGCGCGAAGCGCGCGACCCACCAACGGCCCACGCGACGCAAACCATCGCGCCCACGCCGCGAAGCGGCGCCCTCAGAATCGATACCGCGCCGCGAACTGAAACTGCCGCGGGTTGGCGACCGCCGTCGGCTGCATGAACGTGGCAGCCGGGCTGCCGAACACGCGTCCGTAGATCGCGTTTACGCCGGTGACGTTCATCGCGTTGAGCAGGTTGAAGACGTCCATCCGGATCTCGATCTGGTGCGATCCGATGAACGCGAACGTTTTCGACGCCGAGATGTCGATGATCTTCGACGTCGGCAGCCGGGAGCTGTTGCGCGCGAGCGTGCCCGGCCGATCGGTGTTGAAGCCGTCGCCGTTGAGATCGGCGCCCGCCTGTGGATCGACCGGCAGGCCCGACTTGAAGGCGGCGATCGCCGACACCGACACCGAGTACGGCAGCACGTAGGTCCCGTTGATCGTCAGGATGTGCGGCACGTCGTTGGAGGCGCGCGCCCGGAGGAAATCGAACGGGTCCGCGCCCTGAGCCGCCGACCCGAAATCGTCCTGCTCGTTTTCGGCCCGCGAGAACGTGTACGACACCTGGTAGAAGGACCGCGCGGTGAAGCGCCTGGTCAGATTCAGCTTCAGCCCCTGATACCAGCTGTTGCCCTGGGAAAAGATCCCGCGGATCTGCTTGAAGCCGCCTTCGCTGATACCGTACGGCCCGGGCACGCGCGACGGCGATCCGTACGGACGCGTCGCATCGGCCTGCGGCACCGTTCGCGTCGTGCCGGTGGTGGTATCGAACGCCGTGGGTCCGTTCAAATCGATCGTTCGGAAGAGATCGCGGCCGCGCAGATAGATGTAGTCGGCCGTCAGCGCGAGATCCGATCGCAGCTCGCGCGCCACGCCAAGCGTCACCTGATCGCTGTACGGCGTCTTCCGCGCCATCGGATCCAGGGCGCCGAGATCGAGCGTCACCGTGCGGCCGAGCGCCGCGCTGAAACCGGGCGGCAGTGACGCAAACACGCCGGGGAACGTCGGAAACACGCCGGGATTGCCGCCCGGCGTCAGCGTGATCGAGAAATTCCCGGTGATGCCGAACAGGTCCTCGGTGTTCGGAATGTTGTCGAACAGCTGGTCGTAGAAGCGGCCGTAGCCGCCGCGGACGACCGTCCGTCCATCTTTGTTCAAATCCCAGGCGAAGCCGGTGCGCGGCATGATGTTGTTGCTGTCGGGCGACGAGGTCTGCTTCTCGTAGCGCGCGCCAAGATTCAATGTGAACCCGCGCCGCACTTCCCAGTCGTCCTGGCCGAACACGTCCACGTTCATGTACGAGCGGTCGATGCCGGCGAAATCGAACGGCGCGAAGTCGCGGTGCAGCGAGATCGGCCGCCGTGGATCGGTGAAGCCCTGCGCGAACTGCTGCGGGAACGTCGCCGGGTTCGCCGCGTTGAACGGATACGGCGTGCCGGAGGCGAACGTATAGACGCCGACCGAGTCGGCGTTGAAGACGCCGGTCTTCGCGATGTGCGACATGTCGACGCCGACAAACGTCCGGTGCGCGCCGAAATCCCGCGACAGCTTGTCGTTGAACTGAATCCGGTTCTCGCGGATGTCCTGCGGCGACCCGTTGTTGGCGCCGTAGGTCGCGAAGCCGGTGTAGATCACGCGAGGCCCGGGCGCAAGATTCGTCGACTCGTTGACGAACCGCGAATACTGGAAGCGCGCTTCGTTCACCATCTGTTTCGACAGCACGCTCGTGGTCGTTCCCTGCAGTTCCCAACTCGCGCGATGGCTCTTGGTGCCGCCGTCCGGCAGCACGAGGCCGCCGAAGCCGCCGATCCGCTCGTCGTCGTCGAGATTGAACCGCAACTGCGCATTGTGGCTGTCGGTGAGCCGATGCGTCGCCTTGGCGAAGCCTTGGCTGCGATTCCGCGTCGCTGGAAATGCGCCGGGCTGCAGCAGCGAGGTCACCACCAGCTGCGAGTCCTGATTGAGGCCCTCGTAGCTGCCGATGAAATGCGTGCGGTTCTTCACGATCGGCCCTGACAGCACGCCGCCGAACTGCTGCTGGTTGAACGGCGCGCGCGTTCCGGTGAGAGGGTTGTCCGCGTCCAGGCGCCCGGGTCGATCGTAGATGTAGGTGGTTCCGTGAAGATCGTTGGTGCCGCTCTTGGTCACGGCCGACACGATGCCGCCCAGCGCGTGACCGAACTCGGCCGAGAACTGGCTGGTGATGACCTGGAACTCCTGCAGGACGTCGAGCGACAATCCGGTCTTCGACGCGTCACCCCACTCGATGACCTTGTTCGACACGCCGTCGACGACGTAGTCGATGTTGCGTCCGAGCTGACCGTTGATCGACAGGTCGCCGCGCGTCGCGGCGCCGTGCACGCCGGGGGCGAAGTTCGCGAGATCGAGATAGTTCCGCCCGTTGAGCGGCATCGTCTCGATCTTCTGCTGATCGACGGTGAGGCTCAGCTCCGCCTTCCGCGTCTCGAGAATCGGCGCGGCGCCCGTCACCGTCGTCGCCTCCGCCATCGCCGCGAGCTTCAGCGTCACGTCGATGACTGGTCTGGTGTTCGCCTGAAAGATGAGGCCGGAGCGCTCGTCGGCGGCAAATCCCGAGAGCTCCACCTTCAGGGCGTATTCGCCGACGACCGGCAGCGCGATGAAGTGATAGCGGCCACGCTCGTCGGTGGTCTCCGTACGGACTAGACCGGTCTTCGTGTTGCGCAGCGTGATCGTCGCGCCGGGCATCACGGCGTTGGACGGATCGAGCACCGTCCCTGACAGATCGAACGTGCTGACCTGCGCGACTGCCGGCGAGACCAAACCGATCACGATAGCGGCGGCGACGATGAAACGACCCATCGAGAACCTCCCGTCATCATTGCGGATTGAGGATTGCGGATTGCGGATTTATTGAGGATTGAGGCGGAAATCAATCCTCAATTGCTCAATACGATCAACGCCCCCCAATCCCCGATAAATCCGCAATCCGCAATCCTCAATCCGCAATTCCCAAGAGTGTTTCACGAAATCGTGCGACTTCCGCGACT
>DAIUKO010000192.1:10138-14446 GCA_036848175.1 Vicinamibacterales bacterium
ATCCGTCGTCCGAGGCGCTCCAGGTATTCGACGACCGCTTCCATCCCAGCGACATTCTCGTACGCGTACGTGCCGGCTTCGAGCTTGTCCGGCGTCACGTCGGGGATGAACTCCTCGCGAAACGTCGGCAGGCGGTTGATCGCCTCGGCGCGGCACCACGCGAAGCCCATGTGCGGCGCGAAAATCTTGTAGCCGGAGCACACGAGGTAGTCGCAGTCGATGGCCTGGACGTCGATCGGACCGTGCGGACCGAAATGCACGGCGTCGAGGAAGATCTCGGCGCCGGCGGCATGCGCGACCCTGGCCGCTGCGGCGACGTCCACGCGCGTGCCGGTCGCGTTCGACGCCATCGTGCACGCGACCAGGCGCGTGCGTTTCGTCACCAGCGGCTCGAGATCTTCGACGTGCAGCTGAAGGTCGTCGCGCATCTTCCACCACACGATGCGGGCGCCGAACCGCTCCAACGCGATCCACGTCGCGATGTTCGCCTCGTGATCGAGATCGGAGACGACGATCTCGGGACGGGCAGCGAGTGTCTGCCCGACGGCGAGGCTGATCGAGCGGATGAACGACGTCGCGTTCAAGCCGAAGGCGATCTCGCCCGGCGATCGCGCGTTGACGAACGCGGCGACCGCTTCCCGTGTCCGCGCGATCATCGCATCCACCTCCTGCGATTGCCCGTACGGACCGCCGCGTTGAACGTTGCGCGAGACGAGATGATCGGTGACGGCCGACAGCACACTCGCAGGGATCTGCGCGCCGGCGGCGTTGTCGAAGAAAAGGAAGCCGCCGGCGCGCGCCAGCGCCGGAAACTCGGCGCGAAGGTCGTCAACCGGGAAATTCACGCGAGGGCTCCGCGCCGTTTTTTCACGCGCGCGTACACGATCGACATGATCGCCAGGAACGGCAGAAACGACGGCACGGTGTACTCGAGCCCCTCGACGAAGAACGTCGTCAGCGTAATCGCCACGAGCGACACGATGCCGAAAATCGCCGCCGCGCGATGCGCCGGCATCCTGATCGGCAGCGCCGCCAGCTGCTGCGGCGGCAACGCCGACCTGAATCGCAGGTAGGTGACAAGGATCACGATCCAGATGAACAGCATGCCCGCGACCGCGGTGCCGTACAGGGCCAGGAATCCCCGACCTGGATCGTAAATGGCGAGCAGGATCGCCACGGCCATCCCGGCACTGGCCACGGCGACGGCTCGAAGCGGCACGCCGCGTTCGGTGACCGTCGACAGCCAGCGCGGCGCGTACCCCGAACGCGACAGCGAAAACAGCATGCGCGTCGTCAGATACAGGTTCGAGTTCGCGCTCGACAGCGCCGCCGAGATGACGACCAGGTTCATCACGCCCGCCGCGTAGGGGATGCCGACCGATGCGAAGGCGCGGACGAACGGGCTGCCGGTGATTCCGCGTCCGCCCTCCGCGATCTGATTCCACGGCGTCATCGTCAGCATCACGCCGATGGCGAGCACATAAAAGATGATCAGCCGCAGGACCATCCGCTTCATCGCGCGCGGAATCGACGACTCCGGGTGCTCGGCTTCCCCCGCCGTCACCGCGATGACCTCGACGCCCATGTAGCTCGTGATCACCAGCGTGAGCGCGAGCCACACGCCGCGCCAGCCGTGCGGCAGGAATCCGCCCGGCCCGTTGAAGAGGTTCGAGACGCCAACCGCCGGCACAGGTCCGAGCCCGGCGATGAGCGCGAGGCCGACGACGATGAAGACGACGATCGCGACCACCTTGATCAGCGCAAACCAGTACTCGAATTCGCCGAAGCGGCTCACCTGCGCCGTGTTGACGACGATCAGTCCGGTCGAGACCGCCGCCACCCATGCGGCCTGCGGCACGCCCGGGAACCAGAACGCGAAATAGATCGCGACGGCCGTCACCTCGGCGCCGATGGCCAGGATCTGAATGAACCCGTACGTGGATCTGACGACGAAGCCAAACCACGGCGACAGATAACGTTCCGCGTACACGCCGAACGATCCCGCCAGCGGATGGACGACGGCCATCTCCGCCAGCGCGTATCCCATCACCAGCGCAATCGCGGCGCCGATGACATAGGTCACGATGACGCCGGGCCCGGCGAGACCGATGGTGACGGTGCTGCCCAGGAACAGGCCGACGCCGATGGCACCGCCAATCGCGATCATCGTGATCTGCCGCGAGCTCAAACGCCGCTGCAGACCTTCTTCAGTTATCGGAGCCGGAGCGACGGTGGGCGCGGAGGTCACAGGGTCAGGTATTGTAAGTCGAAGGATGCACCATCACCTCCCGCCGCAGGAACTGTGGCCGACGATTGTCCGTGAGCGTCCGGAGCTGCACTATCCAGCGACGCTGAATCTCGCGACGCTGCTCGTCGACGATCACGTGTCTCGTGGCCGTGCCGAGCGGCCGGCGATTCTTGCCGGCGACGAACGTGTCAGCTACGGCGAGCTTCAACGGCTGACAAACCGGATTGGCGTCGCCCTGCGTGGTGTTGGTGTCCAACGAGGCGATCGCGTCGCGATGCGGTTTCTCAACGGCGTCGCCTTTGCTGCAACGTGGCTCGCGGTCCAGAAGATTGGTGCGATTGGCGTCTCGACCATGCCGATGCTTCGCGCGCGCGAGCTCGCCTACATCGTCAACGACGCCGAGGCGCGAGTGTTCGTGTGCCAGCCAGACCTGATCGACGAGCTTCGTCGTGCGTGCGAGTCCTTCGAACGTCCGGTTACGGTCGTCTCTGTCGAGGAATTGACTGCCGGCGGATCCGATCCACTGTCCGCCGAACCGGTGAGCCGCGACGACATCGCCCTCATCGCCTACACCTCCGGCAGCACCGGAGTCCCGAAAGGCGCCACGCACACACCGGCGGACATCCTCGCCTCCGCCGACTGCTACAGCTCTCACATCTTGGGGTTGAACGCAGACGATGTCTGCGGCGGCCATCCGACGCTCGCGTTCACGTTCGGTCTCGGCGGCTTGCTCGTGTTTCCGTTTCGCGTCGGCGCCTCCACGTCGCTCATCGATCGCTTTTCGCCAGGGGCGCTCCTCGCGCGGATCGCCGCCGACCGGATCACCGTCCTGTTCTGCGCGGCCACGACGTATCGCGTGCTGCTGCAGGATCCGGATCTCGAGCGGAAGAACGATTTGCGCTCGCTGCGCCTTTGCGTCAGCGCAGGCGAACCGCTGCCGGCGGCCGTGTACGAGGAGTGGCATCGGCGAACGGGGATCGAGATCCTCGACGGCATCGGGTCGACGGAAATGTTCCACATCTTCATCTCCGCTCGGCCGGGCCAGGTGCGCGCGGGTTCCACCGGCACGGTCGTACCTGGCTACGAGGCGCGGGTCGTGAACGATCGCCTCGACGAGGTCCCGCGTGGAACGCCGGGTCTGCTCGCGGTCCGCGGTCCGACCGGCTGCCGCTACTGGCGCAAGCCCGATCGTCAGCGCGAGTACGTCCGCGGCGGATGGAACGTGACCGGCGACGTCTATCGGCAGGACGCGGATGGATCCTTCTGGCACCTGTGCCGCAACGACGACCTGATCATCTGCGGCGGCTACAACATTGCGGGACCCGAGGTCGAGAACGTCCTGCTCGAGCACGATGCGGTGCTCGAAGCCGCGGTCGTCGCCTCACCCGACGCGGTGCGCCAGGCGGTGCCGAAGGCGTTCGTCGTGTTGAAGGACGGCGTCGCCCCGTCGGAGGCGCTCGCCAGCGCGCTGCAGGAGTACGTGAAGCACGAGCTCGCGCCGTACAAATATCCGCGCGAGATCGAGTTCGTGGAGGCGCTGCCACGGACCGAGACAGGGAAGATCAGGCGCGTCGAGCTGCGCGAGCGCGAGATGCAACGCAAAGCGGTGCGCTGAGCTCACGTCGGGCTGCATTCACTCGCTCAAGGCAGGCCACGAAGGCACGATGGCACGAAGAAAACCACTCAATTCGGCGCACGAAACTGCGACACCACGAAACCACGAAACCACGAAACACGAAACCACGAAACTCGAAACCACGAAACCACGAAACCACGAACCACGAAACCACGAACAGTGGCTGAAGCGTGCGACTGGCCGGCCGGCGGAGCCGGCCGGCGCGATGACGGAAAAGGCTGGCGCAAAATCACAAACCCACGCGCGATTGAACGTTTGTGATTTTGCACCAGCCTTTTCCGTCACCGCGGCCCGCTTTGCGGGCCCGGTCGCACGCGCGGAGGCCGCGGCGTCCGCGTATTTTTCTTCGTGCCTTCGTGCCTTCGTGCCTTCGTGGCCTAAGTTCTTTTCGTGGTTTCGTGGTTTCGTGGTTTCGTGGTTTCGT
>DAIUKO010000193.1:0-14078 GCA_036848175.1 Vicinamibacterales bacterium
AGAGAGGCACCTATATGGCCGTGATTCGCGATGTCATCCCGGCATTCGAGCTGTTCCAACCGGCAACCGTCGACGATGCGGTGAGACTGCTCGATCAGTACGGCGCCGATGCGTGGGTGCTGGCGGGCGGGCTCGACAGCATGGACTGGCTGAAGGACCGCATCAAACGACCGCGCTACGTCGTCGATCTCAGCCAGATCAAAGAGCTGCGCGGGATCAAGGAAGAAGGCGGCGGGCTCGTCATCGGTGCGATGACGCCGCTGACCGAAGTCGTCCACCATCCGGTCGTCAAGGACAAGTTCGGCCTGCTGATGCAGGCGGCGGAGCTCGTCGCGTCGCCGCAGATCCGCAATCAGGGGACGATCGGCGGCAACATCACGCAGGACACGCGCTGCTGGTACTACCGCGGCGGGTGGAACTGCTATCGCGCGGGCGGCAACACCTGCTACGCCGACACGCCGACCGCCGTGAACCGCGAGCACGCGATCTTCGATGCGGACCGCTGCGTCGCGGTGACGCCGTCGGATACGGCGCCGGCGCTCGTCGCGCTCGACGCGCAGATGGTCGTCCGCGGCGCCGGCGGCGAGCGCGTGATCCCGGCCGAGCAGTACTTCATCGGACCCGGCATCGACATCACGCGGATGACGTCGCTGAAGCCGGGCGAGATCCTCACCGCGATTCGCATCCCGGCAACGTGGGCCGGCGCGCAGTTCTATTTCGAGAAGGTGCGCGATCGTCAGGTCTGGGACTTCCCGCTCGTCAACGTCGCGTCGGCGATCAAGCCGAACGGGACGAACATCGGCAGCGCGCGGATCGTCGTCGGCGCGGTGTCGTGCGTGCCGCGGCGGCTGGCGGCGGTCGAAGCGGCGATCGCGGGCAAGCCGCGCAATGAAGAGACGGCGGACATGGCCGGCAAGATGGCGGTCGAAGGCGCGCAGCCGCTCCGCTACAACGGCTACAAGATCCCGCTGATGCGAAACCTGGTCAAACGAGCGATCCGAGGGTCGGAGGGCGGAACATGGACCTCTTAAGGTGGGGACGCGATCCGTGGGGCGAGTGGGTTCTCACGCACATCTCGTGGAGCCTGTTCTGGGGATCGCTCTTCGCGGGCATCCTGTTTTTCGTCGCGCACGCCAGCTACATGTTTCTCTCGGCGCACCGCAAGCGCGCGACCGCCGAGACTGACGCGCTCGAAGCGAAATACAAGAATCTGCCGGAGAAGATCGAAAAGCATTCGCTCGCCGCGCGGCTGTTCCACTGGGTGATGGCCGCGGCGATGTTCGTGCTGCTCTTCACCGCGTTCCTGCCCATCGTCGGCGTCAGGTTCCCGTGGGTGCAGTGGCACTGGATCGCGGGGTTGGTGTTGACCGCCTCGATCGTGTTCCACATCATCCACGCGACGTTCTGGCTCGACTTCTGGTCGATCTGGGTGGGGCCGAAGGACATCCCCGAATTCAGGGCCGAGATCCTTCGCGAGCTCGGTCACGACGTGCCGGGACCGAAGCCGGGCAAGTATCCGCTCGGTAATCGGCTCTATCACCTCGCGATCGTCGTCACCGGACTGCTCGTGGTCTGCACCGGCATGTTCATGCTGGTGCGCGTACGCACGCCGCTCTTCACGCGCAATCCGTATCTGTTCAGTGATTCCGCCTGGGGCTGGACGTATGTCGGCCACGGCCTCGCCGGCGTCGGCCTCGTGGGTCTCGTCATCGCGCACGTCTACTTCGCGGTCCGTCCGGAGAAGTGGTGGATCACGAAGGGGATGATCTTCGGGTGGATCACGCGGCGGCAGTACCTCGCGTATCACGAGCCGGGCCGCTGGCAGGTTCCCGGCGCCGGGACTGTGCCCGCGAAGCCGTCCGAGCGCGTGTGAGCGCGCCGCCGGACGCACGGGAGGATTTCAAGCGACGCGTTGATCACATCGAGGAGGCGTACGAGTTCTTTCTGGCGTACGCCTCTCAAGGTGTCCCTTCCGACCACACCAGCGCCACCGGGGATCAGATCCGCCAGTATCTGAAACGCTGCGACAGTGCCCTCACCGGACTCGGGGACTTCATCCTCACCTTCGTCGATCACGCCGGCCTGAACCAGGCGCCATACCGCGCGTTTGCCGGCGTCATCGATCGAGATGCCCGCGACGCGAGCGCCGCGATACAGCTGGTCCTCTCGCTTTCCGCCATCGGATCGCAGGTCATCGACAACCTCAACGCCTCGATTCATCTGCGCGCGCTGCTCACGGATCTCTTCCTCATCGACGAAGTTCTGAAGACCGCTCGCATTGCGGATTGAGGATTGCGGATTGCGGATTTATTGACCGATTGAATCGGCGATGAATCGGCAATTGCCCAATTGCGGATTGATTGACCGATTGAATCGACGATGAATCCGCAATTGCCCAATGGCGGATTTATTGACGATTCAATCGGTCAATAAATCCGCAATCCGCAATCCTCAATCCGCAATTCTCAATACCGGGCTGTATATTAGAACGGCCATGGACCTGCTGTCGGCATTGCGATCGGGCGGTTCGGTGTTCGCCGCGGAGCTGCGACCGCCGCGAGCGGAGCTCGAGACGCGCGAGGGGATGGACGCGTGGATCGACACCTATCACGCCGTCCGCCGTCTCACGCGACAAGGCACCTTCGTGTTCCTCACCGACAACGCCGTCGGCGCCGCCGAGGAGGACAATCTCCGCCATCTGGTCACCAATCTCGGCACCGACGTGCCGCGCGAGCGGATCGTCCCGTTCCTCACCGCGAAACACACGAAGGCGTTCTGCCTCTCCTACGCCGAGCGGGCGCAGCAGCACGGATTCCGCGCGCTCGTGGTGCTCGGTGGAGACAAGACAGTCGGGACGCCGCGCTGCGTCGATCACGCGTGGCAGCTTCGCCAGATGCTGCGCGAGCGCGATCGGACGATGATCCTTGGCGGCTGGGCGAACCCGCACGCCGACGCCGAGCGGCAGATCGACTACCTCACCTCGCCCGACTTCTTCGGCGAGTTCTACCTGACGCAGGTCGTCAGCCACCATCACGTCGATCAGGTCTCGCGCTTCGTCGCCGCCGCCGAGCGCCGCGGCCTGACGCTGCCCGGCATGTTCGGAGTCTTCTTCTACCGCAGCGCAAACGCGCGGACGCTCGAATCGCTGAAGGCGTTCCTGCCGGTGCCGGCTGAAGGTCTGACGCGCGAGTTCGCAGCCGGCGCGACCGCGGAAGATGTCTGCGCACGGACGATCCGGACGCTGATGGACGTTGGTGTCAGGCATTTCTACGTCAGCAATCTGCCAGTCAGCCGAGCGCAGCACGTGCTCGCGAGCATTCTCGAGAAAGTAGGCGTCACGGCATGAAGAGGCTCGCCGTCGTCCTGCTCATGGCCGGGGCAGGGTTAAAGGCATACGCCCCAACCGTCGATGAATTAGCTATGAGGCTCAGTGCCCTTCAGACGGTCCAGGAGCAGACGTCGCTGCAGAGGTTGCAGGCGTCGGTCGAGCGGACGACGCGCAGCATCAACGCAACGTGGGGCATTTATGTGAAGTCGATCGAGACCGGCGAGGAGATCACAGTCGGCGCGGATCGTCAGATGGAGACGATGAGCACGATCAAGATTCCGCTCATGATCGAAGTGCTCGAGCAGGTCAAGCGCTGGAAGTTCAAGCTCTCCGACAAGTACACCTTCGTCCCCACCGACTCGCAGCCAGGCACCGGCACGATTCAGCGCCTCGATCCCGGAGCGGTAATGACCGTGAAGGATCTCCTGACGCTGATGATCGTCGTCTCTGACAATACGGCGACCGAAGTGCTCTATCGAATGGTCGGCGGTCCCGAGGCGGTGAACCGGCGCATGGAAGCGCTCGGCCTGACCAAAACGCGGGCGATGAACATCCCGTCGAAGTGGTTCGCGGCGCTGCGGTCCGCACCGTCGACCGAGGAGTTCTACCGCGACGGAAACAATCCATTTGGACTCTCGACACCGCGCGAGATGGGACGGCTGCTCGAGATGATGGAGCGCGGCACGCTGGTCGACAAGTCGTCGTCGGACCTGATGCTGCAGATCATGCGCGGACAACTCTATCGCACCCGCATCCCGCGCTACGTCACCGGCTATCGCATCCCGCACAAGACCGGCGATTTCCTGCCCTACGTCGGCGACGACGTCGGCGTGCTCGAAGCGCCGCAGAACACGATCGTCATCAGCATCTTTACCGGCAACCATTTCGGTTCGGGTGAGATCCTCGAAAACGCGATCGGCGTCATCGCACGGGACGTCGCGGACTACTTCGCGTACCGTCAGTAACACCAAGGACACAAAGGGCACAAAGGACCAAGGTCCCTCGAGACCAGAGTCTTTGTGCCCTTCGTGTTCTTTGTGTTCTTTGTGTTCTTTGTGTTTTCGTGTTGGATCAGCGTTAGGCTGAGAGGGTATGGCTTCGTACCTCGACAGCGTTCCGTTCTCCGGCATCATTCGCATCCGCGACATGATGTACTCCGTCAAAGATCCGTTCCGCCTGGATCAGGGCGATGTCAGCTTCGATTCGCCGGACACCGTGAAGTCGGCGATGATCCGCGCGATTGCCGAGAACCGGACGCACTACCTGCAGACGACCGGCGTCCCGCGACTCCGTGAGCTGATTGCGGCCAAGCTTCGCGACAAGAACCGCATCCCAATCGACGACGACGAGCACGTGCTCGTGACCACCGGCGGCATTCACGGGCTCTACATCATCTGTCGGGCCTTGCTCGAGCCAGGCGATGAAGTGATCCTTCCGGATCCGGAATGGCCGCCGGCGGCCGGCAACGTCCTCGCCGCGCGGGGCGTTCCAGTGCCGGTCCGCCTCCACGAATCGAACGGCTGGCGCTGGAATCTGGACGAGGTGGAGGCGGCGATCACGCCGAAGACGCGCGTCCTCTACGTGAATTCGCCGAGCAATCCGACCGGCGGCGTGTTGACGCGCGCCGACCTCGAGCAGCTGGCAGCCATCGCGAAGAGGCACGACCTCTGGGTCATTTCCGACGAAGCGTACGAGGATGTCGTGTTCGAGGGCGAGCACGTCAGCATCGCATCGCTGCCGGACTTGTACGAGCGGACGATTCCGCTCTACACCTTCAGCAAGTCGTACGCGATGACCGGCCTTCGCCTCGGGTACATCGCCATCAAGGACGCGAAGATGCGCGACCGCGCGAAGAAGATCCTGTTCTACACGGCGAGCAACATCACGTCGGTCGTGCAGTTCGGCGGCATCGGCGCGCTCGAGGGACCTCAGGACTGCATCGAACACTTTCGCACCGAGCTTCGCGCGCGTCGGGATCTCTTTTATCGCGGCATCAGCGAGTTGTCAGGCGAGGTGCTGAGCGGCAAGCCGCCGGCGGGCGCGTTCTACGCCTTCCTGCAGATCGATCCGCGGTGGTCGGGCTCAGGGCAAACGTCGACGACGCCATCGCTGTCGTGGCGCATGGCGGAATACCTGATCAAGAGCGGCCGAATCGGCTGCGTCCCCGGCGTCGATTTCGGCGCGAACGGCGAAGGCTACCTCAGGTTCTGCTTCGCGCGCGATCGCAGAGAGCTCACGGGCGCGATCGATTCGATGAAGGCGTTGTTTGGCGTTGGCTCTCCCGTTGCACGTTAGCGCGCCATGCGCAGCGCTGCCAACATCGATGGCCATCCCATCCATCCAATGCTCGTCAGTTTCCCGTTTGCGTACCTCTTCGGAGGCGCGTGCATCGACCTTTGGGCGCGCGCGACCGACCGGCCGCGGTGGTTTCAGACCGCATCGCACATGGGCCTGCTCGGCATCGGCGCCGCACTCGCGGCAGCCGTCCCCGGTCTCATCGACTACGTCTTCACCGTTCCACCAAAGAGCTCGGCGAGGAAGCGCGCGACCAATCACATGATTGCGAACGTCTCCGCGCTGGGACTGTTTGCGCTGGCGCGGGCCGGACGCCGTCAGCAGGACAGTCGGCCGGCGTCGTGGTCCGTCGCGGCGGAGCTTGCCGGCATGACGTTGATGACGGCCGCCGGCTGGATGGGTGGCGTCCTGGTGTTTCGCAATCAGATTGGCGTCGACCACCGCTACGCCAACGCGGGGAAGTACCGCGTCGAGGCGGCGCGCGTCACGGACGAGACGATCGACGCGGCTGCCGTCGACGAGCTGAAAATCGGTCAGATGAAGCTCGTACGCGCCGGCGACCGCCGGATTGCCATCGCGCGCACTGAACACGGCCACGCCGCATTCGACGATCGCTGCACGCACAAGGGCGGACCGCTGTCGGACGGCTCGCTGGTGTGCGACACGGTGCAGTGCCCGTGGCACGGATCGCAGTTCGATGTGATGACCGGTCGCGTGAAGGAAGGGCCCGCGAAACCACCGCTGGCGACCTACGCGGTCGAAGAGCGCAACGGGCGCGTACTCGTCAGACTCGACGACCGATTGAAAGGCTGACGCCTATTTCTTGAGATCGACGCCGCTGACCTCCAGCAAGTCGACGAGCAGGTCCGGCTGGTCGATGTTTCCGACGATCCACGTCCGCGGGCCCGGCCCGCGCTTGACGAGCGTCGGCGTGAATACCACCGCGTCCGCTTCCCCAAGACTTGGCCGCCCGGACAGCTCACAGATTGAGAAGTTGACTTGCGACGTGTCGTATCGATCGAGCACGTTGCGGACGGCGCGAATCGCTTTCTGACACTTCTCCGACGCGGCGCTGGTGTAGAGCACCAGCTCGATTTTGATCGGCTTCGCCGGCTGCGTCCGATCGCTCCCTGTCGCGCGAGGCCTCGGCGGCCGGAGAGCGGCAGTGGCGCGCCGTTTCTGTGTATGGGCAATGATGACGCCCATCCGATCCAGGAATGGATCCAGCTCCAGCGGCTTGCGGAAGACCCGTATGTCACTCGGTTCATCGAAGTCATCACGCCCGGTCAGGATGATCGCCGCGCTGCCCGCCATCACGCCTTCGTCGGTGGCGGCGCGCAGGAAATCGAGGCCACTCCCATCGGGAAGACGTACGTCGATGATGACCAGGTCGTAGCGGTTGGCGTACAGGGTTGCCATGCCGTCGGCGATGCAGCCCGCCCAGTCAACGAAGTGACCGCGGCTTTCCAGCGCACCGATCATGAATCCGCCGAACGCCCGATCGTCGTCGATGACGAGAATCCGGCCGCACGTGGCGACGGCGTCTGTTGTGTGAACAGCCGGGTTGGCGTTTGTCGTTAGGTCATACATCAGGTGCCGCTCCTTACCGCAGCACTTGATGGCTGAGCAAATTTTTTGCCGTCGGGCTCCACCCGGCGGCGACACGTCATGACGTCAGCTGCGCCTGCTTCACGCGCCTGTTGAATTCGCCGGGGCTGATTTTGGCGACTTCCAGGCCTCCGCCGCCAATCGTCAACCGATACGGATGAGTATCGTGATCTGATCCTCGCATCTTGATGACTCGCATCGTGCGGTCGAGCTCGTAGCCGACCGGTGAGTAGTCCATCGAAAGAATGGCGTCGGCGACGGTGGACAGGTAGGGCGCGGTGTGGCCGGCCGCTTCGCCCGCCAGGACGGCCTGAGTCATCAACGCGCTGCGTCCATGCTCGCGCAGCAAGGACGCGACGCCGATGATGAACTGGCGAAAGCCCTTCTCGGACGAGGCATGTTCGATCGACGAGATGCTGTCCATGACGATCAGCGATGGGCTGTACTCCTCGATCCCGACGCGCAGGTTCACGAGCAGATCCTCGAGACTGAGCGACTCGGGGTAACGGCAGATGATCCGCAGGTCGCCGGTGTTGATGAGCGGCGTCATCGTCATGCCGATCACCTCGAAGTTGCGCACGAGAATCGGGCGCGGCTCCTCGAACCCGTAGTACACGACGCGCTCGCCTCGCAGCGCGCCTGCCCGCGCGTACAGGCCCGCCAGCATCGTCTTGCCGCTTCCGGTGGGGCCGCGAACGATGACGATCGAGTTGCGGAGCCAGCCGCCGCGCGTCATCTCGTCGAGACCGGCGACGCCGCTCGAGAATCGTTCGACCGGCACGAAGTCGGGACGCTCTCGCGGGTTCTGCGGAAAGATCACCAATCCTCGGGTCGTGACGGTGCAGGGATATTCACCCTTGAAGTGGCCGCTGCGGCGGTACTTGTTGACTTCGATCGTCCGGCGGCGGCGATCCGCGTCGATCGTGTTGCGCAGAATCACGACCAGGTCGCAGACGTAGTCTTCGACGCCGAGCGTCGTCAGCTGCCCGTAGTCCTGCGCCGACTCGGCGAGGATGACGCCGGTGACGTCGAGGCGCCGCAGCGTGTGCACGAGTTGAAAGAAGTGATTACGGAGCTGCTCCTGCGGCGGCCGCGGGCTGAAGAGTGCCGTCGCCGAATCGATCACGACCGCTTTGACCTTTCGATCCTTCACCGCCGCCTCGAGACGGTGGATCAAGCCGTACAAGTCGTACTCGCCGCTGATGACGGTCGGGCCTTCCATCGGCCGTGTGAGGTCCGCCACGTGAAGCTTGCCGGCCTCCTGCAGACCGGCGAGGTCGAGCCCGAGTCCGTCGGCGGTGTCGATGAGGTCGGCTGCGCTTTCCTCCACGCCGACGACCAGCACCGGCATGTGGTGCTGCGCGAGATGCGCCGCGAGTTGGAGTGCGAACACCGTCTTGCCGGTACCGCTGCGGCCCACGACCAGCGTCGACCGGCCTTCCGGGATTCCGCCGTGGGTGAGGATGTCGAATCCCGGAATGCCGGTGGTGAGCTTAGCGATCGCCATGTGCCGTTTCGACTCCGTAAAACTCGAGCAGCTCGAGGAGCGGCTCGGGATGCGAGAGGTCGCCGAGAATCCACATCGGCGGCGTCGGTTGACGCTTGCAGAGCGTGGGGGTGAACGCGATCTGATCGGCTTCGCCGCAGGACGGGTCTGCGGTGAGATCGCATACGGTGAGACTGACCTGGCCGCTCTGATACTGCCGCAGCAACCGCCGGACGTTGGCGACCGCGCGCCCCGACGCTGGAGACGCCGCACTGACGTAGAGGATCAGTTCGATGCGCGCTGCACCACGGCTCGAATCGCGAGCTTCCGAATTCCTCACATCCGATCTCTCGAGCCGGGAAGCGTACACACGCCGCGCTCTCGTTTGCAATCCAGCTCGTCTATGTCGCGTCACTTGACGTGACGGCCGCCGTCGATCCGAATCGTTTCGCCGGTGATGAAATCACTCTCGATCAGCGCAAGGACGCCCTTGACGATCTCGATCTCGCCGCCCCACGTGCCGAGCGGCGTCGCCTCCTCGACGACGCGCAGCTCTTCGTCCGTGGTTCCCGGCGGCGCGAGGATCGGACCCGGCGCGATCGCGTTGACGAGGATTTTATCGGACGCCAATTCCAGCGCGAGGGCTTCGGTGAGCGCGATGACGCCGGCCTTGGCGACGTAGTACGGCAGGTACCCTTGGTAGCGGGGGCGGCCGCTGCGCGCAACCCAGTCGCTGAAATTGATGATGCGCCCGCCGCCCTGGCGCCGCATGTGCGGCGCGGCCGCCTGCGCGCAGAGAAACGCTGCGCGGAGATCGACGTCGAGAGACGCGCTCCAGTCGGCGACGGTCAGCGCCTCGAGCGGCCGCTGAACGTAGACCGACGCCATGTTGATCAGGATGTCGAGGCGGCCGAATTCGTCGACGACCGATCGGACGAGGGTCGCGCCGGCGTCAGGCTGCGAGAGATCCGCCTGGAACGCGGCGCCGCGCCGCTTCGCCGCCCGTACGGTCTCGATGGCCGCTTCGGCTTCGGTCCGCGATCGCCCGTAGGCCATCGCGACGTCTGCGCCGCGCGACGCGAGTTGAGCGGCGACAACGGCGCCGATTCGCTTGCCGCCGGTGATGAGTGCGACTCTGTCGGTGAGGACCAAGCAGCGAGTTCAGGATTGAAACCACGAAACCTCGAAATCACGAAACCACGAAACCACGAAACCACGAAGCTCTTTTGGATCTGGCTTTCGTGGTTTGGTGTTTTTCGTGGTTTCGTGGTTTCGCCGTTTCGTGGTTTCGTCGTTTCGTGACTACGAACGACGGTAAGCGTCAGTAGCTGAAGGTCCCAAAGAACGCGGACCGCCGATTCGGATCGCTCCACTTCGTGCCGAGCCCGGAGCCCGTGAAGGCATGCTCCGCGGTGAGACCCATGTCCGCCTGATCGACCGATGCGAGCGGATGGAACCACTGCATCGCGCCGCAGGTCGGATCGTGCGTCATGTGCTTGCTGACGTCGAGCGTCAGGTTGGGCGCCGAGACCACAATCTCACCGCCGCGATCGGAGAACTGAATCGGGGTGGGCGTCACTTGCACGATCTTCCCGACCAGTCCGTTCGAGAGCTCGTTGACCATCGCAACGAGCGCGAGTTGCTGCGCCGGATTGGCGCGGTTGTCGACGAATAGCGCCGACCGCACGTCGGGTTTGCCGCCGCCGATTTCCTGGATGCCGAGATTGCGATCGCCGGACAAGGCGGCGACGACCGACAGACCGTCCAGCGAGACGCCGTTGAACGTGCCGCGATCGACCTTCCACGCGAGGACGGCCTGCTTGCCGACGGTTTCCGCTTCGCTGCCCATGATGCAGCCGCCGGTAAAGACTTCTGCTGTGCGCGCTTCGACGTACGCCCCGCTCACAGTGCCCTTGCCGCCGGCGACGAGAGGCGCTGCGGCCAGAGCGATAAGCGCCGCCACAACCAACGCTCGTTTCATATCAAACCTCGCTAGGATTATACGCTCAGCGTCCGGCCTCCGCCGGCCTCGAAAGGACAAGCAGCCTTGGCTGAAACCATTGGATTCGTGGGTCTTGGTGTCATGGGCAAGCCCATGGCGAAGAACCTGATCAAAGCAGGACACAAGCTGGTCGTGCACAACCGGAGCCGCGGCGCTACCGACGAGGTCGTCGCTGCGGGTGCGACGGCCGCCACATCGCCCGCCGACGTCGCACGGCAGGCCGGCATCGTCATCACGATGCTGCCCGATACGGCCGACGTCGAGCTCGTGCTGACGGGTCCGAACGGGATTCTGTCCGCCGTCCAGCGGGGGGCGGCGATCATCGACATGAGCAGCATCTCGCCGGGTGCAACGAAACAGTTCGCCGCGCTGGCAGCGGAGAAGGGCGCGACGCTTCTCGACGCGCCGGTGAGCGGCGGCGAAATCGGCGCGATCAACGCGACGTTGTCGATCATGGTCGGCGGCGACGAAAGCGTGTTCAATCGCGTCCGTCCGATCCTCGAGGGGATGGGCAACCCCGAGCGCATCGTTTACATCGGCGCGTCAGGCGCGGGACAGATCTGCAAGATCTGCAATCAGGTCGCGATTGGCGGCGCGCTCGCCGGCGTCAGCGAGGCCTTCGCGCTGGCGAAGAAGGCGGGCGTCGACGCGTCGCGCGTGCGGCAGGCGCTGCTCGGCGGATTCGCCGCGAGCCGCGTTCTCGAAGTCCACGGCGAGCGGATGCTCACCGGCAACTACAAGCCGGGATTTCGCACGAAGCTGTATCAGAAAGATCTGCGCCTCGCCAACGAAGCGGCGGCCGCGAATGGCGTCGCGATGCCGGCAACGGCCATCGTCACGCAAATCGTCAACGCACTCGTCGCATCGGGCGGCGCGGATCTCGACTACGCCGCGATCGGCACCGTGCTGTTCAAGATGGCTAATGGCTGATTAGAAGAGAGGCCGATTATGATCATGCGCCGGCCGATGATTCTCACCGTGACGTTTCTGTCGCTCATGGTCACGCCTGCCGCCGCGCAATGGCTGAAGTACCCGACGCCAGGCGTGCCGCGCGATTCACGCGGCAAAGCCAATCTCGCCGCGCCGGCACCGCGAACCTCCGATGGGAAGCCGGATCTCTCGGGACTCTGGCAGCTGGACGCGTCCTGCCCGCCGCAAGGTTGCGAAGGCGTGAACCAGGTTGGCGACTATCCCGTCGCGCCGGAGTTCCGGAATTTTGGCGCCAGGCTTCCGAACGGGCTCCCCTATCAACCGTGGGCCGCCGCGCTCGTCAAGCAGCGAATGGAGCAGAACGGCAAAGACGATCCGGTGACGTTGTGCAGGCCGGCGGACGTCGTGCGCCTTCTCACCTTCCCGCCGCCAAGAAAGGTCCTTCAAGTCCCCGGCCTCGTTGTCATTCTGTCGGAGCGTGACGTGACGTTCCGGCAGATCTTCACCGACGGACGTCCGCTGCCAAAGGATCCGGAGCCGTCGTTCAACGGCTACTCGACTGGCCGATGGGTGAAGGACGCGCTGGTCGTCGACACCAATGGTTTGCGGGAAGGGTGGATCGACCGCAGGGGCAGCCCGTTGACCGAGGCGGCCAGAATGACGGAGAAATTCCGTCGCGTGAACTACGGGACCCTCGAGATCGAAGTGACGATCGATGATCCAAAGGCGTACACGAGACCGTTCACCGTCACCCTGAACCAGAAGATCCTGCTCGACACGGATCTCCTGGAGTACCACTGCAACGACAACGAAAAGGATCGGGCGCTTCTCGTCGGTAAGTAACACGCGATCACGATGGCCGTCACGCCGGCACGCGCCTCGCCAACTACGAGATCGGTGGATCTTGTCGAGCAGCAGGCGACCTGGAACGTCGGACTCCTGCGTGAATGCATTGTCGGAGCGGCGACGAAGGAATCGCCAACAGGTTCAGCCCGATTCGCGAGCGCGCCTTGAAGACGTCAATGCTTGCAGCACTCGCGATCGCCGGTGCAGCAGTCGGGGCGCGCGGGTTGACCGTCCGGCCCGAACGCCTGCTGCGTCTCCACGCACCAGTACGCCGTTGAGTCGTAGGCGTCGTAGAACTGCGACTCTTCGGGATACGGCGTCGCCAGGACATACATGCCCTTGTGCCGCAGGTTGAGGCAGTGCACGCCGATCTGAACTTTCGGTGACGTCAAATGATCCATGGCTACACCGTCTTCAACCCGGCCGCGTTCATGATCGCGCGCTTCACGGCGGTCCTCGTGATCTGAATCTTGTACGCGTTGCCGCTCATCGGCTTCGCTTCCTTGACCGCCGCTTCGCCCGCCGCGGCGCCGGTCTCCTCATTGAGCGGTTTGCCGACGAGCGCGTCCTCCGCGGCCTTCGATCGCCACGGGACGGGCGCGACGGCGCCGAGCACGACGCGCGCCGAGCGGACAATGTTGCCGGACCTTCCTTCCAGGACCGCCACGACCGTCGCGAACGCGAGCGGCCAGTCGTGCGACGCCTTGTAGCGGACCTCGTAGTGCCCGCTCTTGACGTTGCCGGGCGCCGGCAGGATGACGTGCGTCAGCACCTCGTCGTCTGCGAGCACGTTCTCCTTCAGCACGTTCTGCAGCGTCGGCATCGTGAAGTAGTCGGCCGCCGCGATCTCGCGATCGCCGTTCGGACCGGCGACGCGGAACCTCGCGTTGTAGGCGAGGAACGGCACCGCGAGGCTCGACGGGTGGACGATGTGGCTCGGGCCGTCGTTGCCGAAAATCGCGTGGTACTGATTCTCGCCGTTCACCGCGAAGCAGCGCGAGCCGCCCTTCTTGTAGCAGACGAATTCCTCGTTGCGGTAGTACCAGCAGCGCGGCCGCTGATTGATGTTGCCGCCGACGGTTGCCTGATTGCGAATCTGCGGCGTCCCGATCTCGATCGCCGCGGCCGCCACCGCCGGATACAGCTTCGCCACCTGCGCGTGCTCGGCGAGATCGACCACTTTCATCGCGCCGCCGATCTTCAGCCCGCCGTCGGGCGTCGCGGTCACCGTCGCGTCGAGCGCGTTCTTCACGTTGACGACGCGATCGGGCGAATCGATGTAGTCCTTCATCCGCGCGATCAGATCCTGGCCGCCGGCGAGCGGAAGCGCGATGCCGTCGAACTTGAGCGCGGCGACGGCTTCCTTCTCGGAGGTCGCGTTCACGTATTCAAAGGCCTTCACTCGGTGCCTCCTGCTCTCTCCTGCTCGATCGCCGCGAGGATCTTGTGCGGATGCAGCGGCAGACTGCGAATCGTGACGCCGATGGCGTTGCGCACCGCGTTGGCGATCGCGGCCGACGTCGACACCGTCGGCGGCTCGCCGATGCCGACGACGCCGCGCTCCGGCATGTTGTTGAGCACGA
>DAIUKO010000194.1:0-13977 GCA_036848175.1 Vicinamibacterales bacterium
CGGACACGACACGATGCGCGCGAAGTCTGGTGTTCGCGTCGATCGGGCCAGGCTTCGGCAGATCGATCTGCCGACCTCCGTCACGAGAGCGCCGACTCCTGACGGACGGCGTGGACATCCGCATCAACCAGTTGGATGCTCGGGCACGCGAGCGTGCAGCAGACGCAGCGGTCCCTGAACGTGACGGACGAGGAACTACGCAAGGGACTCGAGGCGGGACCTTCAAAACATGGCGCGCCCGGGGGGATTCGAACCCACGACCTTCGGCTCCGGAGGCCGACGCTCTATCCAGCTGAGCTACGGGCGCGTACTGGCAGTGCCGCGATGAAAATGGTGCGCCCGGAGGGAGTCGAACCCCCGGCCTACAGGTTCGAAGCCTGCCGCTCTATCCAGCTGAGCTACGGGCGCACTGATGGCCAACTCGATGCCGCAATCGCATCGAACTGAAGAGCGTACCACAACCGAAACGGTTTTCGGTTCGGAAAGCGCCCTCGGAGGTGCGACATCAGGGCCTTCTTCGGGAGACGGGTGCGACGCCGGCGTCTTCGGCGAGCTGCCTCAGGCCGCGGTGCGGGAACCCGGCGCTTCGCGCGCGTGAACGCGATGAATGCGCGCGCGCTGGAGCGTTTGCGACGGAACCTCCCCAAACAGCGCTTTGTACTCGCCGGCGAACCGGCCAAGCTCGAAGAAGCCGTGGAGCGTGGCGACGTCGGTGACGGTTGACGCGTCCTGCGGCGACCGCAGCGCACGGCGCACGTGGTGCAGCTGCAGGAGCCGCAGATAGCGTTTCGGACTCGTCGTGCAAACGTCGTAGAAGGCGTTTCGCAAGCTGCGCTCGCTGACGCCCGAGGCCGAGGAAAGTTGAGCGATCGACACCGATTCGCCGACGTGGCATCGGAAGAATTCTTCGGCGCGCCGCACGATGCGGCTGCGGCACACCGATGCCGCGACCTGGCGGTCCAGCGCGACGGCGTTCCGCAAACACGCATCGAGCGCACCGCCGATGGCGGTTCGAACCGAGCGCGGGTCGATCGTCGCGGCGGAGACGGTCTTGTCGAACAGCGCGGTGAGCCGCTGCTGCAGTTCGCGCGCGTCGCGTCCACGCGGAACGACCGTGCAGTCCGAGGTGTGTCCGGTCGCGAAGCCGCCCGCGAGCGCGGCCGCACTGCTCTGCTCCGGCACGCTGATGATCGCGAACGTCGTCCTGGCGGGATCGCAGGCGTAGCACTCCGAACGTGGCGCGCAGACGATCAGTTCGTCGCCGTTGACGGCACGCGCATTCCAGCGCGCCGATTCCGGCACGGCGAGCGGCACCACGAACGCGCACCGGCCGGCCGGCACCCGGATGCGCCGCACGACGGCGACATCCTCGCGGGCGAATTGCACGACCATGTCGGGCACCGACACGATCGTCCAGCGAGCGCTGAAGCGCTTCGCTTCGAGTTGCACGTACTCCGCCTCGAGGCCGTCCGCAATGGCCGTCGCCAGGGCGTCGATGTCTTCGATGGCGCTGGCGCAAATGACAGGATGTGCGCGAGTCATAACATGAAGTCGCGCGCATCATCGTCAACAGACGCCGGTCAGCAGAACTGTCAATCGATGCAGGTCGGCCATGAAAGAGAGCGGGGTTTACGCTGCAGGAGCGGCAGGGTTCCGGCCGTTCCGCGATCGGACAGTGCCGAATCCGCATAGCCGCAAGTTGGTGGATGGTCTACGGTTCCGATGACCATCCTTGTCGTGATGCGTCGGCTGCCGGCGCCCTATGTCTGTTGTCAGTTTCCTCGTCGGCCTCGTCTTCGCGCATCGCCTGCGTGCCCACGACGAGCCATTCGGCACGATCGCTGACGCTGCGCCGTTCATGGTCCGCGTGGCCGGCATCAATCACGACTGCACCTACGTGAATCGAGGATGGCTCGATTTCACCGGCGGCCGGCTGAACGAGGAGCTCGGGGCCGGCTGGACGAACAGCGTGCATCCCGACGATCGCCGCCGCCTGATCGACGCCTACAATGACGCCATCGATCACGCGAAGCCGTTCACCATCGAGTACCGTCTGCGAAGGCGGGATGGTGAGTTTCGGTGGATTCTCGACTCGGGCGTTCCGTGGTATGGTCCGCGCCGACAGTTGGTCGGCTACATCGATTCCGCGGTCGACATCTCTGACCGGAAGCGGGCGGAGGAGACGCTGCGCGACCTCGGTGGGCGCCTCATCGCCGCGCAGGAGGAGGAGCGTCGCCGGGTTGCACGCCAACTCCACGACGACGTCAGCCAGCGCCTCGCGCTGCTGTCCGTGGAGCTGGAGCATCTTCACCTGCAGCAATCGGGCAGGGATGCGGCCGACGAACGCTGGAGCTCACTGTCGAAGGCCGCCGCGGAGATTGCCGCGGACCTTCACCGGATCTCCCATCAGCTGCATCCGACGCGCCTCGAAGCCCTCGGCCTCGTGGCGACGATCAGCGGATTCTGCCAGGAGCTCCGGAGTCAGCAGCGGCTGCAGGTGCGATTTACTCACGAAGGCGTGGCGAAGGCGATTCCGGGCGACGTCGCATTGTGCCTCTACCGGGTCGTTCAGGAGGCGCTGCTGAACGTGATCACACACAGCGGCGTGACCGACGCCGACGTGCACCTGGCCGGATGCGGCGACGGGCTGCTGCTGCGCGTCAGTGATTCCGGCGGCGGGTTCGTGCCGGAGCGCCGCGGCGACGTCGGCCTGGGGCTCCTGAGCATGCGCGAGCGCGTCCTGTCGCTCGGCGGACAAATCGTCGTCCACGCCGCGCCCGGCCGCGGCACGCGAATCAGCGTACGAATCGGATTGCAGCCGACCATGAGCGAACAGCGATTGGCATGAACCGCCCTCGCGTCCTGCTCGCCGACGATCACACACTGTTGCTCGAGGCGTTCCGGAAGATGCTCGCCGAGGAGTGCGAGGTCGTCGGCGCCGTCTCGAACGGCCGCGCGCTCGTGACCGAAGCGCTCAAGCTTCGCCCAGACGTGGTCGTCCTCGACATCACGATGCCGCTGCTCAACGGCGTGGATGCGGCGCGCCAGCTCAAACGCGATCTGCCGGACGTTCGCATCATCTTCCTGACGATGAACGAGGATCCCGAACTGGCGGCCGCGGCGTTCAGAGCCGGCGGCTCGGGCTACCTGCTCAAGCGATCCGCCGCGTCGGAACTACTCGCGGCCATTCGGGAGGTGACGAGCGGGCGGTTCTACATGACGCCGCTCGTGACCGAAGGGGTGCTCGGCTCGATGCTGCAGCCGCATCCGGGCGCCGGCAGCGGCCATCAATTGACGACGCGCCAGCGAGAGATCGTACAGCTCGTCGCGGAGGGGCACTCGCTGAAAGAAGTAGGTTCGATCCTGAATATTTCCCCGCGCACGGTCGCCTTCCACAAGTCCCGCATCATGGAGCAATTACGAATCAGGTCGACGGCCGAATTGATTCAATACGCTGTCGAGAATCACATCGTCTAACTGTCAATCTGGCGAGTTGTAATTGCATGTGAACGCGAGTAAATTCCACAACTCATGTCTCGACCTCGCGTCGTGCTCGCCGACGATCATTCGTCAATGCTCGAGCGCGCCATCCGGCTCGTCGCCGACGAATTCGACGTCGTCAGCGCGGTGAGCGACGGACAGGCCGCGCTCGACGCCGCCGTGGTGCTGCAGCCGGATGTCGTCGTCTTCGACATCTCAATGCCGGTGATGAGCGGACTCGACGCGGCGGCGCGCCTCTCGGAGTCGTCGCATCCACCGCGGATCGTCTTTCTCACGGTGCATGACGATCCCGCGTTCATCAGCGCCGCCCGCGAGGTCGGGGCGGTTGGCTACGTCGTCAAGCGGCACATCGCCACCGATCTGTTGCCGGCGATTCGCGTCGCGCTCGCCGGAGGCTCGCAGTTCCCGCCGGTTCCGGTCGATCTCGACACGAGCACGACACCGCGCTGACGACCGCGGCGCGCAGGGCGCGCGCCGCGATCTCCGTCTTCCACGAATCCGCGTCAGTCGAACTTGAAGGTCACGCCGCCGTTGATCGCGAACTGGTTCGAGTAGTCCGGGTCTGACAGCACCCAGCAGGTCGGATAGAACGGATCGCACCACAGACCGCCCGCGTCCGATTTGACGTAGGTCGGCGTCCAGCGGCCGCTGAGGCGCACACCGACGTGCGGCGTGGGATAGAGCTTCACGCCGCCTCCCCATGTAAACGAGAACTTCGTCGCGGAGTCGATGCTCGTCGCCGATGTCACCTTGGGCAGCGCGACTGGATCACCGGGACTGTAGTGCGTGGCGCCAATGCCGCCGAAGAGGAACGGACGGACCTTTGCGTCCGACTCGAACCAGTTGTAGACGAAGTTCCCGTGGTAGTTGTCGACGCTCACATCCGCGAGCAGCACCGACGGAGCCGGGTTGCTGGCGTCGAACTGGCTGAACTGCCGGTTCCACAGGAACTCGACTTCGGCGTTGGTGGTCAGGAAGACACCGGCGGTGAATCCGAAATTGCCACCGCTCTTGATGTCCAGATCGTTGTAGACCTGGCCTCCGATGACTCGCGCCGACGACGTGGCGATTCCCTCGCTGGCCGTATAGCCGGTCTCGAAAGCGACTTCCACGCGCGGCTGACTCTGCGCCTGGGCGCCGACCGCCCCGATGGCCACGAGCGCCGCCGCAGCGACGACGCGGCCCACGAACACCGCGGACTGTTTCAGCATCTGTGCTCCCTCCTTCTCAGCGTGCCCGTGGCATGCCTCGATAATTCGAGAGTAGCGGGCCCTAAAAGGGAGAGCTATGCAGATCCGGCAGTCGTTTCATGCCGCGCCGCGCGCGGCGTTTTGACGCAGAGGAATGCGCACGTCGATCCGCGTCCCTCGACCGAGTGCTGAATGAACCATAAGGGTGCCGCCGACGTAATGGACTCGTTCCCGCATGCTGACCAGCCCCAGTCCCGTGCGCTCGCGTTCCGACGGCACGAAGCCTTGTCCGGAATCGGCGATCTGCAGATCCAGATCGTCGCCTGTACGCACCAGCCGCACGGATGCCGTGCGCGCGCCACTGTGCTTGACGACGTTGTGCACCGCCTCCTGGACGATCCGGAATACGCACAGCGCGACGTTGGGATCGACCACCCGGGGGACATTGGTCGCGGCGAAGGCGATCGACAGGTCGTGCTGATTGGAGACCTCGCGGCAGAAGCTTTCGGTCGCGACCGACAGACCGAGCATTTCCAGCTTCGACGGGTGCAGCTGATGCGACAACCCGTGGACGTCGGACGCGATCTCGCCGGCGCGAGCCGAGATGTCCTGCAGGCGCGAGGACAGATCATCGGACGCCTGCTCTCGCAACGACCGATCGAGCTGGTCGATGTCGATCGACAGAAGCGCCAGCTTCTGGCTCAAGTCGTCGTGCAGATCGCGCGCGATCCGCTTCCGTTCGGCTTCCTGTGCCGCGATCAGCCGTCCCGCGAGATCCTTGACGCGTGCGTAGCTGTCGCGCAACGCCTCGTCGGTCGCGACCAGCGCGGCTTCGGTACGCTCGCGCTGGGTGATGCTCGCCTGCCACGCGACTTCGGCGCGCCGTCGCATCGCGCGCTCGAGTAGCAAGGCGACGAGCAGCGCCGTCTCGACGACGAATATCGCGGTCGCGATGGCGATGTATCGACCGTAGACCTGCCAGAACGTCGGCTGACGGAACTCGACGACGCTTCCCGGCGGCAACCGATCCTCACCAATGCCCCATCGCTGCAGCTGACGCGAGTCGAACCGTGGGACGCTCGCGATCTCGGTGACCGGAACATCCTGAGGCCGCGCGCCGTTCGCGATGCGAAGCGCCATCGCGGTCACCGTGTTTGCGGCCGCCTGTGTGTCGAAGGCGTAGCCGCCGACGCTCCCATGACCGAGGTAGGCGCTCGACGGTCCGTAGATGGGAACGTTGGTCGATCGTTCGATCAGACTGAGCACATCATGAGGCAGCAGCAAGCCGATCGGTTCCTCCTGCGAGTGCCGGACGAACAGGATGATCGACTGCTTCGGTGCCTTCTTCACGCCGGCGAGCAGCTGGTCGAGCGGCAGATCGCTGAGATGCGTGAAGGTGACATCTTTGTCGAACCCGGCGAGCTGGCGCTGAAACGTGCGCTCGTTCAGCTTGTTCCCTTCGGGCGTCGAAGCGATCACCAGCACCGCTTTCGTGTCCGGATGGAGCTGGAGCGCCATGTCGAGCGTCTTGCGATAGGCGTTGTCGGCGATGACACCGGTCGCGTTTCGCGACACCGCCGGATCGTCGAAGACGGGCCGCGTGACGGTGTTGAAGACGATCGGCGAGTTGGGAAAGAGATCGGCGCGGTATTTCAGGAGGAAGCTGAGGACCGGCTGCGACTGCGCGACGACGACGTCCGGCGGCCGCCCCGCATATTTGCGGACGAGGAAGTCGTGCAGGATGCCCGACTGGTCCTCGCCCGGAAACCGGCTGTCCTCGAGGTACTCCGCGTAGTACTCCAGCGTGCCAGGCGCCGCCGATTGAACGGCGTTCTTCAGCGTCTCGTCGAAGACGACGTTCGGCGTCGCCTCTCTCCCGTACCAGCCGACAAGAAGGATGCGTCGGGGCTCGGCCGTGACTGGCCGAACCCCAAGCAGGACCACGGCGACGATGAGTGACCAATGACGCACTGTCGTTTTTGGCAGTGACGTTCATACGGCCGTCTGAACCGAATAACAACTGTCAACTATGACAGTGTCTGCACGATAACGACGCGATCCGACGCCTCGCTACGTCTTCTTCTTCATCGACTCCATCTTGATGTTGTTCAACCGGATGGGCTCGGTGCTGTAGTTCTCGATCTCCAGTTGGTTCTTCTTCTTGTCGAACGAAAGCTTGGTGGCGACCGCGTATTTCCCTTCGCCCTCGCCGTCCTTGTTCAACAGAATCTGCACGAGCGAGAAGGGGTAGTCGACAGTGCGCGGCTGGTTCCGCGCTTCCCAGAAGCCGATGTATCGATCGAAGCCGAGGACGATCTGATGGCCGCCTTCGGGCGCCGGCACGTGCCACGCGTAGCGAAGGTCCCATCCGAGCTGCGCCTGGTGCGGATCCGGTCCCATCCAGCCTGGAAATCGCATGCGGCCTTTCGAGCTCACCTTCTGGACTGCGCTGAGAAGGGCGTCTTGCCCCTTGTTGAGCATCGTCTCGATCAGACGCTTGCGCTCCGCAGCCGATGACCACTGTTCGATCCTGATCTCGGCCGTCCCCGAAGTGCCGGTGCCGATGTTGCTCATGTTGACGGCGAACGCCGTCAGGCGGACGGGAAGCTGAATCCCCTGTCCTTGCGCAGACGCCTGCGCCGCAGGCCGTGCTGCCGTGCCGACGAGAAGAATGGTCGCTGCGGCGAGGACCGTGGCAGTCAGTCTGTACATGGCGTTCGCTCCTCTATCTGATGTGCGCTAAACAGTTGCCAAAACTCGCGTCGCGGTGAGGGCGATCGAACACGAGCCACATGCTATCGGCGACGGCCGGCCGCCGCCGCGGGCACGCGCGCCGCCGGACGACCGCGTTGCTCCTCCGTGATAGCCGCCCGATCGCGCGGGGAGCGTAGGACAACGATCGGAATTGTGGCTATGCGGAATCGGCACCTCAGAACGACCACCCAACCGAGGCCGTCACCGAGATGTCGTTCTTCTTTTGACCGCTCGGCGGCGAGGAATCGTAGCTCTCCAAGACGTTCAGGCTGCCGTGGAAGTCATGGAAGAACTTCTGGCGGAAGGTCGTCTGCAGCTCCGTGCGGACGCGCGTCTCCGAACCCAGGTTGTCGTAAACCTGTACGGCGGTCGAGAGATCCGTCTCGTGGTCACCGAAGGTGAACCAATCCCAGTCGGCGATCGCCACTGCTTCGGATCGCTCGTCACCCTCCTGTTCTGAAAACTTCTCGTGCGTATACGTGACGCCGCCAATAAGGGAGAGAATCGTGCGATTCGACTGAACGACGTAGCGGCCGACGGCGCCGCCGATCACCGACCGGAAGTCGAGGCCGAGCTGCTCGTTCTGGCTGCCCTGCGCGAGCGGCGTGACGAACCACCGCGAGCCGAGGAAACGCTGGACGCTCGCGCTGATCGTGTTCCGCTTCTGATGACTGACCGACGAATCGGTGGTGAGCTGCGAGTTGAGTGAACCTTGCGACAAATACCTCGCGGTTCGGCGCGACGCCTTGGCGTTCAGCGAAAACTGGGTCAGGTTGTCGGACTGCGCGAAGTTGAATCCGAAGTCGAGCGATCCGTCGAGCGATTTCCAGAATCCGGCCTCGAGAGGCGCCATCCGCACGACGTCGAGGAAATCGGCGAGCTCGATCCCGGAGGTGGTGCGAACCGACAGGCGGCCGGCGGATGGCGAGTCGAGCGATCCGACGATCCGGCGGCCCGACGACAATTCCACCTGATACGACGCCGGGCTGACGACGCGCCTGACCTTGTTCCATTCGATGGTGACGGTTCCCATCGCATCGGTCTTCACGTTGAGCTGCCCGCGCTCGAGGCTGAGAATCTCGCACATCAGCGCGTCGCCGTTCGCCATCTCGACGCGATCGATCTTGCCGTGGTCGGCTCGCGCGTCGGCCGCACTGCCCAGGCAGAAACACAAAGAGACGATGACGATCGCCCTCACTGACGCGAGGCGCAGTGTGACGAAGCGCGCGAAGAACGCCTATGCGGATCCGGCAGCCTGAGAGGCGCCGATGTGGAGCGGCACGCGGACTCCGATGCGGGTGCCCTCGCCCGGCGCGGAGTGAATGACGATTTGTCCGCCGATGAAGCTGACACGCTCGCGCATGCTGACCAGGCCGAGACCGCCGCGGTCGGAGCCACGCGGCACGAAGCCAGCGCCCTGGTCGGCAATCTGCAGCACCAGGTCGTCGCCCTCGCGCGCGATGCGCACCATCGCTCGCGTCGCGCCGCTATGTTTGACGATGTTGCGCAGCGCTTCCTGGGTGACCCTGTACAAACAGAGCGATGTGTCGGCGCCGACGCCGAGCGGCACCTCGCCGGGCGCGAAGTCCACGGCGATGTGGTGCTGGAGCGAGGCGTCGCGGCAGAGCGCCGCGAGCGAGGGCACCAGTCCGATCGCACCGAGCTTCGCCGGGTGCAGCTCGTGGGAGAGCCGGTGAATGTCGCTGGCGATCTCGATCGCCCGATCGGAAATCTCCTTCACGCGCGAGACCGATGACTGCCGCGTCGCGCCGCCGGCGAGCACCAGCTCGGCGTCGATGCTCAGAAGCGCGAGCTTCTGGCTGAGATCGTCGTGCAGCTCGCGGGCAACGCGCCGCCGCTCCGCTTCCTGGGCGGCGATCAGCCGCCCGGCGAGATCGTGATTGCGGGCGTTGGTGTCGTGCAGCTGCCGCTCGCTCGCCCGAAGCTCGGCTTCGGTCCGCTTGCGCGCCGTGATGTCGCGGACCATGCTCAGGACGGTGTCGCGCTCGCACGGCACCAGCCGCGTCTCGTAGTGCCGCACTTCGCCGTTCATCGGCAGCGAGTACTCGACGACGCGCGTCTCCTCCGAGCGCGTCGCGTGCGCCAGCTCACGCATGAACACCGAGGCGAGATCCGGCGGCAATATGTCAACGATCCGCTTGCCGATGAACTGGTCGGGCTGGGCGTAGAGAAGGCGCGGATCCTTGGCGTGGTAATCGCGATACACGCCGTCGGTCCCGATCAGGAACATCAGATCGGGAATGCCGGCGAGCATCGCCGCATTGCGGGCTTCGACGTGGCGCAGCTCGACTTCGGTCCGCCGCAGCCTCGATCGCTGCGTGAGCAGTGTCCCAATCAACATCGCCTGGCCGGCGATGATTGCGACGGCAGCAAATACGTACGCCCAGGAAAGGCTCTCCATGTTTGACGTAAGAGTAGCCTCTCCTGCGCGAATTCGTGTCAGACGAAAACGGACGACTCGAACAAAGGGTGAAATGTAATCCTGGTGTAAACGACGCGAAATCGCTCAGGTTACTTGGCGCGCTCGATCGACGCGACGACGGCCTCGGTATAAGTAATGTCTATCTTGTCGCCCACCTTCACACCGTCGAGATAGGACTTCTTGTCCACCTTGCGTGTGACACTACGACCGTCGCTCGTTGTCACCGTGATTGAAGGCACCGTCTGGTCGATCGACTTGACCGTGACCGTCTGCATACGTTGTGTGGAAATCGTCCCGCCGGGCAGCGCGCCGGTGGTGGGCACGATTGCCGCCTTCTCGCCCGGCACGGGCGCCTTCGCGCCGGGCCGTCTGACCTGATAGACCGTCGACGCATAGTAGGTGACATTGACCTTGTCGCCGACCTTGAGCTCGTTGAATCGCTGTATTTCCGGACCCGCCGCCATCGTGTCCTCGGTGCCGTCGTCGTTGCGCAGCGTGATCTCCCGTTTCGTCGAATCGATCTGCTGAATCGTCGCGCTGGCCTTGATCACCTCGGCCGGCGGCGCGACGGTCTTCTGTGCCTCGGCGATCGCGGGCATCGCGCCGATCGCGGCGCTCAAGACGAGCATGCTGGCTGCAGTCATATTGTTCTCCTTGACGCTCACTTCTTCGGAAAGCGACGTGCGAGTTCGTGGATGACTTCGCGGAGACGCTTGTCGCGCTGCGGTTCGGTGCGCTCCGTCTCGATCTCGGTTTGCGCAATGCCGCGCCACACGACCCGTCCGACTGCGGGTGACACGGCGTCGAGCACGAGCGATCCCTGCTGAATGATGTTGAACGACGTCGTCTGCGGGACGAACGGCGCCAGTCCCCATTCGGGCACAGCCGGCAGAAACTGTCCGAGGGTTTGCGTGTCGAATCCGACCGTGACGAGCAGGTAGTAATGAAATCGGAGATCGGGCGAACCAGACGGCGAGGCTGGCGTCAAGCCTCTCTGTGTCAGCTCGCGAGTGATCGCATCGACGATCGTCGGACCGTATCGTTTCTTGATCGGCGCCGGATCGTCGTCCGCGGCACGCGCCATCTTGACGTCGCCGGCTTCCTCGACGTCCCATCCCCACGTCCGCACGCCGCGGAAGTCGAACTTAGGGTCTCGATCCGATTTCGTATCGACTTTCGCCGCCTGCACCGCGACCACGGCCGCGAGGGTGACCACGGCGCACACGATCATCCGGCCACAGGCTGGCACGCCACGACGATATGTGGATCGAACGCCGGCGACTATGCAAAAACGGCAGCCGCTAGCTGACGGGGAGGAACACGCGGACGATCGTCGCCGCGTGGTCGTTGGACGTCACTTCGAGGAATCCGCCGGCATAGGTGACGACGTCGTGGAGGATCACCAGTGCCAGCAGAATCGGCCCCGAGGCCGGCTTTCCGACGTGGGCTTCGAACAGCCGTTCCTGGTCCGACGGCGAGCTTGCACTTCCGACGTTCTGCACTTCGATGACGAGGTACTCGGACTGCTGCAAGCCGATCGGGCGGTTCGGCGCCGGCGACACGGTGTTCGTCGTGCCAATCGCAACCACGCTGTTGGGCGGCATCGCATGGCCGAAGCACAGCACGAGATCGGTGAAGGCTTCGCGGAAGCCGTTTCGATCGATCAGGACCACGCTGCGGTGCGCCGATGCGGTCAACGACACCCAGACCTCGTCGGACAGCAAGCGGCGGAGATCGCGCAGCAGCGCGTTCACCTCGACGCGCTCGGCGAATACCGGCGCGGTGTGCGCGAACACGCGCAGCTGGTTGACGAGCGAGGTCGCCTCGGCGATCGCCTTCTGAATCGCGCGGACGGCGAAGCGCGGCGGCTCGGTCACGCAGTCATTCAGGACCGACACGAGCTGCACCCGAATGGTCGCCAGCGCCTCGTCGAAGTCGTTGGCCATTGACAGCGTCAGGCGGCCGAGCGTGATCAGCTTCTGCGCGTGGCGCAGCCGTGTCTCGAGGTGGTGGTAATCGCTGATGTCGACGGCGTGAATCGCCGCGAACGGACCGCCGCCGTTGTCGACGAAATGGAACGACGATCGCACGGTCACCCAGTGGCCCTCGGCATGGCGGACGCGATACGTCAGCCCCTGTTCCGGTTCTCCCCCGGCAATCACGTGGCTCATGGCTTCACTCACGCGCGCGAGATCGTCGGGATGAACGATATCGAGGGCGCTGCCGCCGACACCGGACGACCAGCCGACGAGCCGCTGCGCGCGGCCGTTTTCGAAGACAACGATGCCCTGGACGTCGACGACGGTCATGGCCTCGGAAGACTGCGAGACGAGACTGCGAAACATGTCGAGGGGCCGATCGGGAAATGCCACTTCTTCCACACCACAGAGCAGCGCTCGTACCAGTGCCGCAGTCACGACCATGGTGGTCGCAAGGCTGTTATCTGCGTGCACTTGCGGCGATCGACGCGTGACGCGCTCGCTCGCGTCACGTGCCGAACTGCCGAGCCTCCGGCACGTGCCGGGCCGGTCAAGCAATCGACCGAGCGCGTCGTGCCCTGCCGGATCTGCATAGAAATCCATTTACCGACCGCTTATCCTTCGCAACTGACCTTCCTGGAGAGGCACGTTCATGACCTGTTCTGCGCGAATCTTCATTGCGACCGCGCTGCTGGCGTCGTGCTACGCCTGCGCGCCGGCGCCCATCTACCGGCCGATCAAGGTCGGCGACGTCGACACCGGAGCGAACAGCGTCGAAGCGGTGCGCCGGCAGTTTCAAGGCACGTGGACGCTGGACCACTACTACGTCTACGAGGGCACGAGACGGCGTCGCCTCGACGCGACGGCAGAACTCACCTACGACGAATTCGGCAATCTGAAGATGCGCGGCGAACTGAAGAATCCAGCGTCGGCAGCCACCGGGCCGCCGGTTCTGCTGAATTTCACCGGCCGCGCCGTGATCGATCCGACGACGCGGCAGCTGCGCATGATGAACGTCAGTTCGACGGGCGAGGAGGTCCCGCCGTCGATCGCGACTCAAGTCGATCCAGCGAGCGTCCGCAAGTACGAGTTCCAGGGGTCGGAGTTGTGGCTGACGATCAACGGCGCCGACGGCAAGCCGACCGCTTCGTCTTCCTGGAAGAAGAAGAGCTGATGTGAACCGCCCACGCATCCTGCTCGCCGACGACCATACGCTGCTGCTCGAAGCCTTTCACAAGCTGCTCGAGGACGACTGCGACGTCGTCGGCAAAGTTGGTGACGGCCGTGCGCTGGTCGACGCGGCGATGGAGCTGCGTCCCGACGTCGTCGTCGTCGACGTCGCGATGCCGGTGCTCAACGGCGTCGACGCAGCACGGCAAATCAAGCAGCGGCTGCCGGAGACGCGGATCGTGTTCCTCACGATGAACGAGGATCCGGATCTGGCGGCCGAGGCGTTCCGCGCCGGCGCGTCCGGCTACGTGTTGAAACGGTCAGCGGGCTCCGAGCTCCTGACCGCGATTCGGGAAGTGGTGCAGCGCCGATCCTACGTGACGCCGCTCGTCACCGAAGGACTCGTTGGATCGATGATGCCCGGATCGGATCTGCATCGCTCGTCGCAGCATCTCACCGACCGACAGCGCGCCGTGGTTCAACTCATCGCCAAGGGACATTCGATGAAGGAGATCGCGGCGATCCTGAACATCGTTCCACGCACGGTCGCCTTCCACAAGTACAAGATCATGGAGATGCTGCACATCAAGACGACGGCGGAGTTGATCCAGTTCGCGATCAAAAACCGGATCGTGTGAAACCGGACTCGCAGGGGCGGCCCTTTCACGGCCGCCGATCTCTTCACGGCCGCCGCGCCGGCGGATAGAGCAGCGTGATGCTGAATCGGAACAGCTGCGCGGCGGCGCCGTCGGGCCGTTCGACGTCAACGCACGCCGCCCCCCAGCGTCGCCGCCACCAGCAGACAGACGATTCGAGTCGGTCGTCGCCTACGCCTCCATCGCTCAGACGTTGCTCGGCCCGACGATACGAGCAAACGAAATCGGCGATCTACTCCGGGCGGCAGTTGAATCGACGTCCTTAACAACCGCTCATGGTGAGC
>DAIUKO010000195.1:0-13944 GCA_036848175.1 Vicinamibacterales bacterium
TCCATGCGATCGGTGAGCAGGATGATCTGCGTCCAGTTGCGGTTTTCGCTCAGCTTCTCGATGCCGCGGTGCAGGTAGCCGATGACGACGTCGACGTCGACGACTTTTTCGCCGTCGAGCCGCAGCACCACGCGCAGCACGCCGTGCGTGCTCGGATGCTGCGGGCCCATGTTGATCACCAGCTCGTTGGTGTCGAACATGGCGCCGTGGTGAATCGTCGAAGTGTCCATCAAAAGCTCTGTCCCTGACCCGTGGGGATTTGGGATTCGGGATTCGGGATTCGATCCCCCACGTTCACTCGATTTCCGCTTCTTCCTTCGCCTGCCGCAACTTCAACCAATCGATCGGATTCTCCATCAACAGCTCGCCCGGGCCCTCGAGCGGATAGTCCTTGCGCTGCGGGAATCCCTGCCAGTCCTCGGGCATCAGGATGCGGCGGCGATCGGGATGTCCGGTGAAGTTCACGCCGAACATGTCGTAGACCTCGCGCTCGAGCCAGTTGGCCGCCGGCCAGACGCCAGTGAGCGACGCGATCGGCTGATGCTCGCCGACGATCGCCTTGATGCGAATGCGATGGCGATGACGCGTCGAGTACAGACAGTAGATGACGTCGAATCGTCCCGCCGCGCGCGGCGGCCAGTCGGTTGCCGTCACGTCCGAGCAGTAGTCGAACGCGGCATCCGGCGCGTCGCGCAGGTACTGTGCGACCTGCAGCAGCAGTGCGACCGGCACGACGATCGTCCAATCGCCGACCCAATAACTGACGTGCGCGACGCTGCCCGGAATCGCAGCTTGCAGCCCGGCGATGAACGCTGGTGCGGCCTTATCAGCGGGCGGCGGCGGATCCGGCGGTCCACTCGGCGGCGCCGGTGCAGGCGGCGGATGGGGTGCGGCTTTCGGCGCGGCAGCAGCGGCCGGTTTCGCAGCCGCGGGAGCCGCGGGCTTTGCCGCCGGAGGCGGTGGCGCCTTCGCGGCTGCTGGAGCTGCCGCAGCTGCGCCGGCAGCGGACGCAGGCGGCGTTGCCTGTCCCGTCGCCGAGCTCGTCTCGCTGGTGGTGGCCGTCTGTGCCGCGGCGGGATTCTCAGGCTTCGGCGCGACTGGCTCACTTCGCGGCGCCGCAACCGGCGCCGCCGATTCGCCAGCGCCTGGTGCGTCGGTGCGCGACACTTCGCCCTTCAGCGGTTCCCCCGGGGCCTCCCCCGCCGGTTTATCCGCAGCCGCTTTGGGCGGCGTCTCAGGCTCCGCCATTCCCAATCACCAAATCACCAAATCCCCAATCCCCAATCCCCAATCCCCAATAAATCCGCAATCCGCAATCCTCAATCCTCAATCTCTAAGCCCACTCGAGCGCACCCTTCTGCCAGGCGTAGTAGTAGCCGACGACCAAAATGAAAATAAAGACGAGCATCTCGATCAGCCCGAACAGCAGCAGCTTGTCGAAGATAACCGCCCACGGAAACATGAACACGGTCTCGACGTCGAAAATCACGAACAGCATCGCCACCAGGTAATAGCGGATGCTGTAGCGATCGCGCGCGTCGGTGACCGGCTCGATGCCGCATTCGTACGGCTCGAGCTTGACCTTGTTGTACTTCTCGGAATTGATCAGGCTCGAAAAGACCAGCGTGAACAGCGCGAAGCCGGTCGCGACGACTATGAAGATGGCAATCGGAATGTAGGCTGAAAGCATCGGGATGACGTTGGCGTGCGCCGCGCAAGATGCGCGCGTGCGTAAGAAAAGCCGAGCGGTTTATACCATACGGCTGTGCGCTTTCGCAATTTCCCGCAAGTCACACATTTCAAATTCTTTTGGGCCTATACTCAACCTATGTATTGGCGGATCGTGCTCGCGGCATTCCTGCTGATGGCCGCCGCCCTGGCCACTGCGCCGCGCGTGGTCGCCCAGGCGATTCAGAAGTCCATGTACGTCAGCGTCGTCAACGAGGCCGGCGCACCCGTGCCCGACCTCGGTCCCTCTGATTTCGTCGTCCGCGAGGACAACGTCGCACGCGAAGTGCTGAGGGTCGCCCCCGCTGACGAGCCGATGCAGATTGCGCTGCTCGTCGACACCAGCCAGCAGGCCCGCAACGACATCTCGCATATGCGGACGGCGCTGCCGCCGTTTGTGACCGCCCTGACCAACCCGAACGAGGCGGGCCGGAAGAACGAAGTCGCCATCATCGCCTTCGGCGAGCGGCCGACCATCTTCACCGACTACACAACCAGCGCTGCCGATCTCCAAAAGGGGATCAACCGGATCTGGTCGCAGCAGAATTCGGGCGCGTACTTCCTGGACGCGATTGTCGAAGTGGTCCAGGGATTCAAGAAGCGCGAAGCGAAGCGGCCGGTGATCGTGGCGATTGTCGCGGAAGGCCTCGAGCTCAGTTACCGATACTACGAGCAGGTGCTTGGACCGCTCGGCGACAGCGGCGCGGCATTCTATGCGCTGATGGTCGGCACGCCGTTCAACGATCTGACGGACGAAGGCCGCAGCCGCAGCATCGTCCTCGACCGCGGCACGGCGATCACAGGCGGCAACCGCGAGCAGTTGCTGACGCCGATGGCGCTCGGCGATCGGCTCAAGCTGCTCGCCAACGAGCTCACGCATCAGTACCGCATCACCTACGCGCGACCTCAATCGCTCATTCCACCCGAGAAAGTAACGGTGACGACGACGCGCGCCGGCGCGACGGCGCGTGGCAGACTCGCGAAAGAACAGCAGGACCGCCCGTGATCTCGACGTCCTCCCGCTGGATCGCTACGGCCGCCGCGTGCGTGGCGGCGCTTCATCTGGTGTCGGCGCAGACGCAGCCGCCACCGCCGCCGTCCCAACCGACCACGCCGGCCCCCACCACCGCCCAACCGCCGCCCACGACGGCGCAGCCGGCGCCGCGGCAGCAGCCATCGTTCCGCGCCGGCGTCGATCTCGTGTCGCTGAACGTGACGGTCACCGACGGTACCGCGCGCTACATCACCGACCTCGCGGCGGAAGACTTCAACGTCTTCGAGGACGGCGTGAAGCAGGAAGTCACCTTCTTCAACCGGACGAACTTGCCGATCGCCCTCGCGCTGCTCCTCGACACGAGCGCGAGCATGGAATCGAGGCTCGGCACAGCGCAGGAAGCGGCCATCGGCTTCGCGCGGAAACTGCGGGCGCAGGATCTCGCCGAAGTGATCGATTTCGACAGCCGCGTCGTCGTGCTGCAGTCGTTCACCAACGCCGTCGCGGATCTCGAGCAGGCGATCCGCAAGACGTCAGCCGGCGGATCCACGTCGCTCTACAACGCCGTCTACATCGCGCTGAAGGATCTCAAGAAAGTCGTCGCGAAGAACGTGGACGAGATCCGCCGTCAGGCCATTGTCGTCCTGTCGGACGGCGAAGACACGTCGAGTCTGCTGCCCTTCGAAGAGGTGCTGGATCTCGCGAAGCGATCCGAGACGGCCATCTATTGCATCGGCCTGCGCAGCGAAGGGCCGTCGACCTCGTCGCGCGGCTTCAAGGAAGCGGAGTTCGTGCTCCGCCAGTTCGCGCAGGAAACGGGCGGCCGCGCGTTCTTCCCGAACCAGATCGGCGAGCTCGTGAACGTCTACGGACAGATTGGCGACGAGCTCTCCAGCCAGTACACGGTCGGCTACACGTCGCGCAACCCGAAGCGCGACGGATCGTGGCGGCGCCTCGTCGTCCGCGTCAACCGGCCGAATCTCACGGCGCGGACCAAGCAGGGCTACTTCGCGCCGACGTCGCATTAAACTGGTCCGGACCTGGAAATGAACCTGATCCCCCTGGCGCTGTATGCGGCAGCGCTCGTCGCCTACGCGTGGCACTTCGCGCAGCGCAATACGATGGTCGGCCGCACTGCCACGACGCTGCTGATCTTCGCCGCCCTGACCCATACCTTCGTCATCGGCATGCAGACGATGGAGGTGGGACACGTGCCGATTGCGGGCACGACGTCGGCCATATCGACGTTCGTCTGGCTGCTGGCGCTCGCGTATCTCTACATCGAGCTGACGACTGACGAGCGGGCGATGGGGGTCTTCATCCTGCCGCTGCTCGTCGCGCTTCAAATCATTCCCGCGATGAACCCGTCGGTCGAAGCGCGGTCCGACGTCTTGCAGGGACCGCTGTTCGGGATTCACGTGTCGTCGCTCTTGTTCGCGTACGCGAGCTTCGCGCTCGCGTGCGTGATCGGCATCACCTACGTCCTGCTGTTCAAGGAGATTAAGGCGAAGCACCTCGGCTTCTTCTACGCGCGGCTGCCTTCGCTGCAGGTCCTCGACCGCATGAATCAGGTGGCGATTGTGATCGGCTGGATTTTTCTCACCGTCGGGTTGATCGTCGGCGTCGTGTGGGCGGCGCAGGTGCGCGGGTATGCCGGCGCCGATCCGCGGGTGCAGGCGATGTCGCTGCAGGATCCGAAAATCTTCGGCGCGCTCGTGTGCTGGGTCTTGTACTCGTTCGAGCTGTTCGCGGCGCGGCGCATCGGATGGGGCGGACGCCGTGCCGCATATCTCTCGGCGTTCGGATTCGCGATCGTGCTCCTGAACTTCGTGCCGATCAGCTACTTCCTCACGAAGAGTCACAACTTTTAAGGGGCCGAAACATGGGTCGGCCCCTGCGACTGATGCAGGGGCGGACCCAGCTGTCCGCCCCTGCTGAACGATGCGCTTGTTGATCGTCGGATTGAGCCACCAGACCGCGCCCGTGGAGCTGCGCGAACGCGTCGACTTCCAGGCGCGCGGCGTGTCCGAGGCGCTGCGATCGCTCGCGTCTCGCGGCTCGACCCGCGAGGCGGCCGTCGTGTCGACGTGCAACCGCGCCGAGCTCATCGTCGCGTGCGACGACGCGGCGGCGACGCGCGACGAGCTGACGCGATTTTTCGGCGACTTCAATCACGTGGCGGCGAGCGATGTCGCGCCTCATCTCTACGACCTCGTCGATCTCGACGCGGTGCGGCATCTCTTCCGCGTCGCCTCGGGTCTCGACTCGCTCGTCGTCGGCGAGCCGCAGATCCTCGGGCAGGTGAAGGACGCGCACGCCGTCGCCACCGAGACGAAGACCGTCGGTCCGGTCCTCAACAGGCTGTTTCATTCCTCGTTCGCCGTCGGCAAACGCGTGCGTACGGAAACCGCGGTCGGATCCGGCGCCGTGTCGGTCAGCTTCGCGGCGGTCTCGCTGGCGCGCAAGATCTTCGGCGACCTCGGCGGCCGGAGCGTCGCCGTCATCGGCGCCGGTGAGATGGGCAAGCTCACCGCGCTGCACATGAAGTCGCAGGGCGTCGAGCACGTGACCATCGTCAGCCGGACGATGGCGCATGCGGCGCGGACGGCCGAGGCGATCGGCGGCGCCAGCGCGGCGCCGTGGGATGACATGGACACGGTGCTCGGCGCCAGCGACATCGTCATTACCGCCACCGGTGCGGCGTCGCCGGTTCTGACCAAGGCGCACGTGGAAGCGGTGATGCGGCGGCGGCGCAACCGGCCGCTCTTCATCATCGACATCGCGCTGCCGCGAGACGTGGAAGCCGAAGCCGGCGAGATCGAGCAGGTCTTCCTCTACAACATCGACGATCTGCAGGCAACGGTGCGCGAGAATCTCGCGCGGCGCGCCAGCGAAGTCGCGCGCGCCGAAGCGATCGTCCGTGAGGAGGTCGACAAGTTCGGCGCCTGGCTGCGCTCCCGCGGCGCGATTCCAACCGTCGTCGCGCTGCGGCAGCGCTTCGAGGACATCCGCCGCGCCGAGCTCGAACGGCTCGAGTTCAAGTTGTCGTCGCTGCCGCCCGACGCGCGTGCCCGCGTCGACGAGATCACGCACCTGATTGTGGAAAAGCTGCTGCTGACGCCCACCGAGCAGCTGAAAGCCCTCGGCGACGCGGACGCGTCGGTCTCGTACACCGAAGCGCTCACGCGCCTGTTCGGACTCGGGGAATCCGAGGGCGGCACGAACGTCGAGCCCTTCACCCGCGGAAAGACCCGAAATCGGTAGACAGCCCGTCGGAGTAAGCTACTCCGGTGGCACACGTCCTCCGCCTCGGCACGCGGGGCAGTCAGCTCGCCCTGTGGCAGGCGAACACCGTCGCGTCGCATGTCGCGGCCACCGGCGGGCCACCGTGCGAGATCGTGGTCATCAGAACCTCGGGCGATCAACTCCAGAGCGCGCCGATCTCGGAAGTCGGCGGCAAACGCTTGTTCGTGAAAGAAATCGAGGAGGCGCTGCTGCGCGGCGAGATCGACCTGGCTGTCCACAGCAGCAAAGACATGCCGGCGATCCTTCCCGAGGGTCTGACGATCGCCGCCGTCCTGCCCCGTGCAGATCCGCTCGACGCGATCGTCTTGCCGGTTCGGGCCGGACAGCAGGTCCGGCTGAAGCCGGACACCACAGATCCCAGCCAGGTCCGCCTCAAGGCGGACGCTGCGGATCAACATTCCTCGATCGCGGTGGCGTCCGCCGTCAGCTGGACGCTGGATGATCTCGTCAAACATCTCGGACAATCACCCGTAATCGGGACTGGCAGCGTCCGCCGTATTGCCCAGCTCACCCGGCTGTTCCCAGGGGCGCGTTTCACACCGATTCGCGGCAATCTGGACACCCGGTTGCGCAAGCTCGACGAAGGCGAGCATGATGCGCTCGTGCTGGCTGCCGCCGGACTTCGCCGCCTGGGATTTGCGTCGCGCATCTCGATGGCGTTGCCGGCCGACGCGTGTGTTCCGGCGCCGGGCCAGGGGATCGTGGCCGTCGAGACGCGAGAGGACGACCGTCCGGTGCGAGATGTCATTCAGCGGATCAACGAGCCAGCGGCTGACGCGGCACTGACCGCGGAGCGCGCGCTCATCGAGGCGCTCGGCGGCGGCTGTCAGACGCCGGTTGGCGCGCTCGCGACGATGGCCGACGACGGCGAGACACTGGAGCTCACCGCGATCGTCGTCGCGCTGGACGGGAGCCGCGCGGTGCGCGGCCAGGCGCGCGGCCCGCGATCGGATGCCACAACGATCGGCCGCGACGTCGGCATTCAACTCATCGCCGACGGCGCCGACGAGATTCTCGCGGATGCGCGCCGCGCGCAAGGCGCCGTCGAGGGGATACAACCGTGACGCTCGCCGTCCGACCGAAGAGCGGCGAGCCGCGGACGGCAGGCGTAGAACGTGATCGTTCGATGAACATCGTCTATCTGATTGGCGCCGGCCCTGGCGATCCCGGACTGATGACCGTCCGCGGGCAGCAGTGCCTCGCGGAGGCAGACGTCGTGCTCTACGACCATCTCGTCCCGCCGCGCCTGCTCCGGCACGCCCGCGCGGACGCCGAGAAGATCGACGTCGGCGGCGCGGCGCCGCAGCCGCAGGAACAGGACGCCATCTGTTATCTCCTCGCCGAAAAAGCGCGTGAAGGCAAGACCGTCGCGCGGCTCAAGTGGGGCGATCCGTTCGTGTTCGACAGCGGCGGATCCGAAGCGCTGTTCCTCCACGAGCAGGGTGTGCACTTCGAGGTCGTGCCGGGCATCCCCGCTGGCGTCGCCGTGCCCTCCTACGCCGGTGTCCCGATCACCTACCCGGGCGGCGGCGATACGCTGACGTTCATCCGCGGCCACGAGGATGAAGGCAAGACGCGCGCGTCGATCGACTGGGCAAATCTCGCGCAGCTCGATGGCACGCTCGTCTGCTACGCCGGTCCGCAACAACTGAAGACGATCCTGACCGAGCTCGTCGCGCACGGCCGGCGGACCGACGATTCCGCCGCGGTCATCTACGACGGCACGCTCCCGATCCAGGAGACGCTCGACGGCACGCTCGAAGAGATCGCCAACGCCATCAACCCCGACGAACGCCGGCCGGCGGTACTCGTCATCGGGCGCGTCGCCGCACTCCGCGCTCATCTGCGGTGGTTCGACGCCCGTCCGCTGTTCGGCAAGCGCGTGCTCGTCACGCGGCCGCGCGAGCAGGCGCCGGAGCTCGTCGACCGGCTCGAGGCGATGGGCGCCGAGGCGATCGAAGCGCCGATGATTCGCATCGTGCCGCCGGAAGACTTCGGTCCGCTCGACGACGCGTGCGCGAACGCGGGCCGCTACGACTGGATCGTGTTCTCGAGCGTGAACGCGGTGGACGCATTCTTCGAACGGCTGCTCTCGGGGCCGCGCGATCTGCGCGCGCTCAGGGACGCGAAGCTGTGCGGGGTCGGACCGGCGACGGCCGAACGGCTCGCGCACTATCGGCTCAAAGCCGATCTCACGCCGCAGGAGTACCGCGCCGAGGGCATGGTGCGAGCACTTTCGGAGGCAGCCGACGTCCGCGGGATGAAAATCCTGCTGCCGCGCGCCGACATCGGCCGCGATCTCGTGGCCGACGAGCTGCGCAAACAGGGCGCCGAGGTCACCGATGTCATCGCCTATCGCACGGTCGCCGTCGAAGGCGAGCGTGAGGGGGAGCCCGACATCTATCGCATGCTGCTCGAGCGGCGCATCGACGTCGTCACGTTCACGAGCGGATCGGCGGTCCGCGCCTTCGTCCACCTGCTCGGCGCCGAGCCCGCGGCCGATCTGCTCAGCGCCACCGCGGTCGCGGCCATCGGACCGGTCACGGCCGAGGCGGCTGCACAGTTGAACATCAAAACCACGATCATGCCCGCCGCGTACACGATTCCCGCGCTCGTCGACGCGATTGTGGAGTATTTTCAAAAGGCATCATGAATCGCACCCATACCGACGCCGGCCTCGTGCTGACGCGCCGCCTGCGCCGCCTCCGCCGCTCCGACGCGATGCGCGCGCTGGTGCGCGAGACACGGCTGTCGCCCGACATGTTCGTGCTCCCGCTGTTCGTGTGCGAGGGGAAAGGCGTCAGGCGCGAGGTGACGTCGATGCCGGGCGTCTGCAACCTGTCGGTGGACGAAGCGGTGAAGGACGCCGCCGCGGCGCGAGCCGAGGGCGTCCGCAGCGTGCTGCTGTTCGGGCTGCCCGAGCACAAGGACGACATCGGATCGACCGCCTACGATACCGAGGCGCCGGTGCAGTGCGCGGTCCGCGCCATCAAGCAGGAAGTGCCGGATCTGCTCGTCATCACCGATGTCTGTCTCTGTGAATACACGGAGCACGGTCACTGCGGGATCGTGATCGACGGTGAGATCGCGAACGATCCGACGGTGGATCAGCTCGTGCGTGCCGCCATCTCGCACGCCGCGGCCGGCGCCGACATCGTCGCGCCGTCGGACATGATGGACGGCCGCGTCGGCGCGATCCGCACCGCGCTCGACGAGCGCGGCTTCGAGAACACCGCCATCATGGCGTATTCGGCGAAGTACTGCTCGGCGTTCTACGGACCGTTCCGCGAGGCGGCCGCATCCGCGCCGTCGTTCGGCGATCGGCGGTCGCACCAGATGGATCCGCCGAACAGCGTCGAAGCGCTGCGCGAGGTCGAGCAGGACATCCAGGAAGGCGCCGACATCGTGATGGTGAAGCCGGCGATGACGTATCTCGACGTGATCGCACGGGTCAAGGATCGGTTCCACTACCCGACCGCGGCCTATCACGTCAGCGGCGAGTACGCGATGCTCAAAGCCGCCGCGCGCAACGGCTGGATCGACGAGCCGCGCGCGATGATGGAAACGCTGACCGCCATTCGCCGCGCCGGCGCCGACATCATCATCACCTACTACGCACGAGAAGCCGTCCGGGCGCTCACCTAGCTCATTCCATCGCTGATGGAACGCAAAGCGCACCGAGGACACAACGCTCGAAACTTTTTGTTCCCTTTCTTTGTGCCCTTTGTGTCCTTTGTGTCCTTTGTGTTCTTTGTGCTGACCGCGTCGGCGCAGCAGCCGGTCAGCCGCCTCAAGGGGCGCGTCATCGACGAGAAGGGGGAGCGCGTCAAGGACGCCGAGGTCCGCGCGGAAGCGTTCTTCGGTTCCGCCGCGGGAACGTTTGCCGGACAGCGCACCTTCTCGACCACGACGAACGCGAAGGGCGAGTGGAACATCCTCGGGATCGCGCCGGGCATCTGGCTGTTCGAGGTGATCGCGCCGGGCCGCATGCCGGAGAGCGTCGCGCTGCCGATTCGGCTGTTGACGGCCAGCAGTCCGAACGCCGGTGGTCAGCTCCTCGTCTGGGAGCTGGTACTGAAGCCGATGACGCCGCCGTCGGACCATGTCTGGCAGCCGGTTGTCGACGCGGCGGAATCGGCGCGCAGCGGCAGGCTCGAGGATGCGCGCATGCTGCTCGGCCGTGTACCTGAAGAGGCCAACGCGGATTACCTCGCCGCCGCCGGGCGCGTCGCGCTGCTCGCACGCGAGCCCGGCATGGCGCGCACCTACTTCACCCGCGCGCTCGAACGCGATCCGGCATCGTACCGCGCCGCGCTTGGCGTCGCCACGGTCGTCCTCCTGCAGCGCGATTTCGATCTCGCCTCGCGCGCGTTCGACGCGGCGCGGAGCCGCACACGCGACAAGGACGAGCAGAAATTCCTCAGCTACGCGATCGGCGACCTCGCGACGATCAAGATTCGGTAGTTTCGTGCGCCCGAATCGCATCACCAACCCGCTCGCGGCCATTCTCCAACTCGCTGGCCCGATATGAAAACAACTCGGTCATCACGTCTTTTCGCGAAGGCACAGACGGTTCTGCCCGGCGGCGTCGATTCCCCTGTTCGCGCGTTCAAAGCAGTCGGCTCGTCGCCGCTCTTCATCCGCCGCGCCGCGGGATCGCGCATCGAGGACATCGACGGCAACACCTTCATCGACTACGTGATGTCGTGGGGACCGTTGATCCACGGCCACGCGCCGAAAGGGCTCGTCAAGGCGGTCGCGGCGGTCGCACGCGACGGCACCAGCTTCGGGGCGCCCAGTCCGCTCGAGGTCGAGCTCGGCGAGCGCGTGCGCAAGCTGATGCCGTCGATCGAGCGCGTCCGCTTCGTCAGCTCCGGCACCGAGGCGACGATGAGCGCGGTGCGCGTGGCGCGGGCGTCGCAGGTCGCGATCTCGCCGACCGGGCGCGACAAGATTCTCAAGTTCGAAGGCTGCTACCACGGCCACGCCGACGCGTTTCTCGTCAAGGCGGGCTCGGGCGCGCTCACCCTCGGCACACCGACCAGCCCCGGCGTGACGCGCGCCGCGTCGGCCGACACGCTCGTCGCCTCGTACAACGATCTCGACTCCGTGCGTCGCGCCTTCGACGCGAACCGCGATCAGATCGCCGCGGTCATCGTCGAGCCGATCGCGGGAAACATGGGAGTCGTCGCGCCGGCTGAGGGATTTCTGCAGGGCCTCCGCGATATCTGCACCGCGAACCGCGCCGTGTTGATTTTCGACGAAGTGATCTCGGGCTTCCGCGCGTCGATGGGCGGCGCGCAGGCCATCGCGGGCGTCAAGCCCGACCTCACCTGCCTGGGCAAGATCATCGGCGGCGGTTTACCCGTCGGCGCCTACGGCGGCCGCGCCGACTTGATGGACCTCGTGTCCCCGGCCGGTCCGGTCTATCAGGCCGGGACGCTGTCGGGTAATCCGCTCGCGATGACCGCGGGCTTGTGGTGCCTCGATCAGTTGACGCCGAAGCTCTACGCCTCGCTCGCCGCGCTCACGGCGCGGCTCGCGGCTGGCCTTGCCGACGCGGCGCGCGACGCCGGCGTCGCACTGCAAGTCAACGCATCGGGATCGGTGCTGACGCCGTTCTTCACCGATCGCCGCGTCAACGACTACGCGTCGGCGACCAGCGCAAACACCGATCAGTACGCGCGCTTCTTCCGCGCGATGCTCTCGCGAGGCATCTATCCGCCGCCGTCGCAATTCGAGGCGTGGTTCCTGTCGGCCGCGCATTCTGTGAGGGATGTGGAGAAGACGATCAAGGCCGCGCGCGAGGCGATGAGGGAAGCATCGCGGCCTTGAGCCTTAGCGCTGTAGATTGATTGGTGTGTCGAGCCGGACGCGCAACAGCGTCCCGGCTGGCAGCTCGACGTCCTTGCCCTCTGTCGCCGCGATGGTGCCGCCGCCGCCGATGAGGATACCGGCGACCGCGCCCTTCACGCCTCCGAGAATCGCGCCGAGGATCGCGCCGGCGCCCGCGCCGATGCCGATCTTCTCTTTCTCACCCTTGATGCCTTCGCTCTCGAGCGCCTGTGTGACCGTCGCGCGGATCGGGTACGAGCGCCCTTTGATCGTCACGCGATCGAAGGCGACCTGCAGGCTGCCCTTGCGCTCGATGCGGCCCGCCTTGTTGACGGCGCTGACGACGCCGCGCATGACCGATCCGGCGGGCACGATCACGTGTCCGTTCGCGTCGGTGAGATCGACGGCCGTGGTCGCCTCGAAGCGATCCTCGACCTGCGACGTCCCCGAGCTGAGCGGCGTCTGCAGCCGGACATCGAACTCGGTGCCGACCGGGATCTCGTTCGGGTTCGTGCTGCGTCCAACAGAGCCGGTGGACGACGACGGATAGCTCGAGCGATCGTCGCTCGGCCGCGATCCCGCCGGCGGGGTATAGCCGCCCGCGCTGTCGCCGCGCGCGCGCGAACGGATGTTCTCGATGCGATCGCGCAAGTCCGAGATTTCGCTGTGCGCGATCGGCTCGCCCTTCCGCGCCTTGACCTTCAGGTAGATCGCCTCGTCGCGCGCCTCGTCCAGTTCGGTTTGAAGCTGACCGGCCAGCGACCAGTCGCGGCCGCGCACCTGCGAGATATCGCGAGAGACATCGTTAATGGAGTCCTGCAGCCGCTGGATGTCTGCGGTGCTCACGTCATTGCGAGAGGTCTGCGCGGCCGACGTCTGTGCGAATCCGGCCGTCAGCGCAAGCACCACCAGCAAGAGTCCGGAAAATCTCATCAGTTTCAACGGAACCTCCCGCGGGGGGTGGGTGCAAACCGCGCGCCGCGTCAGCGCCAGGGCATCAGGCGCTCGATCCAGGAGATTCGGGTGAGGTCGTTATAGATGACCGTGACCATCAGCATCATCAGCACGACGAATCCGGCCAGAAGCATCTTCTCTTTCACGCGAACGCTGAAGTCGCGGCGCGCGATCCCCTCGAGCGCCATGATGAAGATGTGTCCGCCATCGAGGACGGGGATCGGTAGCAAATTGAGGATACCGAGGTTGAGGCTGATCATCGCCATGAGGCCGAACAACGCCACCCAGCCGAGTTGCGCCGATTCACCGGAGAGCTGCGCGATGGCGACCGGTCCCATCAACTGCTTCGGCGAGGTCTCACGCGTCAGCAGGCCCCACACGGTCTGGAAGATCATCGCGCTGAACTCGATGTTCTTCTTGAAGCTCATTTGGATCGCTTCGATCGGCCCCGGCTTGATGCTCTTCGTGTCGTCGGCGAGGCCGATGCCCAGCCATCCGTTTTCGCCGTGCTTCTCAGGCGTCGCCTGAATCTCGAGGCGCTGGCCGCCGCGCAGCACGCTGACGGTGATCACCTGGCCCGGTTTCTTGACGATCGCGTCGCGCAGCTGAGATCGGAACGTGATCGGCTGACCATCCACGGCAAGCACGACGTCGCCCGGCTTGATCCCCGCCTTGTCCGCCGGCTCGCCGGGATTCACCGTCGGGATGTGCGGATGGACATCGGGGAGCACGCCGATGTCCGCGATTTCGAACCGGCTCTGTCCGGGCGGCACCGTCGGCGTCGTCCTGATCGTGAGCTCCTGACCGTCGCGCACGACGCGGAGCGGGACATCGCGGTTCGCGCGCCCGGCGATGGCGATGAAGAACTTCTCCCACGTCGGGACGTCGGTGGTCGAGACCGACAGGATGCGGTCGCCCGGCCGGAGGCCGGCTCTCGCCGCGGGCGAGTCGGGCATCACAACGCCGATGACGACCGGCTGATCTTCGTACGTGGGGACTTCGGCGCCTTGATAGAGAACGACCGACGTGAGCACCAGCGCGAGCACGATGTTCATCGTCGGTCCCATGATCAGGACCTGGAAGCGCTGCCACTTCGTCTTCGAGAGGAACTCGTCCGATCGCCCGGT